>JAEUJP010000893.1 GCA_016793725.1 Myxococcaceae bacterium
GGCCTGCCGGGCAACCCGGTCAGGCGGGGGTCGATGGCCGCTCCGTCGTCGCGACAGCGGTCGACGCCGGTCAGGAGTGTCTGCATGGAGGCGCTCGGGTCGAGTCGGAGCTTTTGGTGTCGTTCGTCTGCAATGGTGCTCCAGGCGCACGGGGCCCGCCGGGGCTTGCGGGGCCCTCGGGAGTGTTGGGCGCGGCGACGTTTACGGGCATCTCGGGAGCAGCGACGGTGCCGGCGAACCCGACGTCGAGTCTGGTGCTCCACTGGGTGGGCAACATCGGCGTCGAGTCGGTGCGTGCGGGTGAGTCGGTCTTCGTGCACGCCTATGCGCAAGTCGACGTCGTGACCTCGGGCTCGGCGGCGGGCGGCTTTCTGACTCCCTGCTACCGGCCGAGCCCGACGAGCCCCATCGTGCGCCGCACGTTGGGCGCCGCCGCGAACGCCTACTCCGGGCCCGGGGTGAGCGTCGCGACGAGCACCGTCTTCGACTTCGCGGCCGACGAGACCCTCTACTTCGGCGTGTGCTGGGCGGCCGACTACAGCCCGTCGGCGCTTCGGGTGAACTCCCCTGGCGGCACGCTGCTGCGCTTCCGCAGGTGAGGCCGTGGCGGCTACGGCGGCGCCGCAAACTGTAGCCGCGGCGGTCACGGCGGCTCGTGGCTGCCCTGCGTGCGGGCGGGGCATCGCGCTTGCTGTGCGTGAGCAGCGTGCTCCATGGGCTCGCGGTTCGCTCCGACGCAGAGGTGTTCGAGGCGCAGTTGCGCGAGGCGTGTCAGCGAGACGTGCGCGAAGCGGCGACGCTGGCCATCGAAGGCTACGGCCCGGCGGTTCGTGGCTTTCTCGGTGTTCTGCTGCGCGACGAGCAGCAGGCCGACGAAGCGTTCGCGCTCTTTTGTGAAGACGTGTGGCGCGGCCTGCCCGGCTTTCGCTGGAGCACGAGCGCGCGCGCGTGGTGCTACGTGCTGGCCCGTCACTGCGCGCTGCGGTCGCTGCGCGATCGCGGCCGACGCCAAGGGGCGCAGGTGCCCCTCTCGCAGGTGTCGGAGTCTGCCCTGCCGCGAACGCGGGAGCCCAGCGAGGTGCCGCACCATCTGCGCACCGAGAATCGCAGCCGCATGAGGGCCCTGCGCGAGCGCCTCGGGGTCGACGAGCAGGTGCTGTTGGTGCTGAGAATCGACAAGCGCCTCTCGTGGAACGAGGTGGCGCTGGTGATGGCAGGCGAAGGGGAGCAGCTCGCCGGCCCCGCGCTCACCCGGAGCGCGACCACGGTGCGCAAGCGGTTCCAGCTCGCGAAAGAGAAGCTGCGAGAGCTGGCCCGCGCCGAAGGGCTCCTGTGACGGAGGCCCGAGCACTTCGAGGGTCTTGGCCAGGGCGCCTCCTGCTCGGCCCGGCGTTGGGCCTGCGCGACCCGAACGTCGTCGCCCGCCTCGTGCGTCGTGAAAGCTCGTTCTCAGTCGCAGTCGGCGCCGAGGCCCTCGGCGAGCGCGTCGGTGAAGCCCGGCCCCACGCACGCGGCGTCGTTGGCGGCGTCGCCGACCGTGCCGTTCACGCTCTGGGCGAACGCGCTCGCGGTCGCCCACGCGCTCGCATCGCGAATGGCGCCGTCGAACCACGCGATGGCCGTCTCGAGGTCCTCCTGGCCGTTGATCCACGCCAGCTGGAAGGGGAACGTGGCCTGGCCAATCATGTTCTGAAACGCGCGCCCGGCGTCGCCGTCGCCGCGAATGAGGTAGCCGATGCCCGAGAGCCCTTGTGTGACGACGCTGATGCTCGCCATCGTGTTGGCGCTGAACGTGCCGAAGCGAATCGCGAGCTCTTTCACCTGCCCGCCGAGCTCCGCGCCGGGCAAGCCCGAGTAGGCGCCTCCGAAGCTGTCGGTGCCCGAGTCAGGGCCGCTCATCGCTCCGTAGACGAGCCCCGCTTGCAGCTGCGGCCCCGATGACCGGTTCGCGCTGAGCGCCGAGCCGATGCAGATGCCGACGTAGCTCGCGAGGTAGTCTTGCGCGGTGCCGCCCGCCCCCGACCAGGCGTTCGGGTCGAGCGTCTCGTGAATGACGTTGCCGGCCTGCGCGGTACCCAGGTGGAGCAGGTCGTCGCCGGCGACGTAGCCCGCCGCGATGAAGAAGTTCGTGTGAAACGCCTGGCCCGCCGTGCCGTCGTCGAGACGCGGGTCGAGGTGGTCGGCGCTCCCGCTCGACGCGTCGAGGCCCTCGTTCGGCGCCGGCTGGTTGTCGGGCCCCGCCATGAACCCGTTCACGTCGCCCGGGTTCTGGGCCACGTACCTCTGCTCGAGCGACTGGAGCTGGCGGACCATCGGCAGCACCTCGGTCTGCCCCGAGTCAGCCATGCTCAGGTTGCCAAGCTGGCCCGACCCGTTCAGCGTCATGAAGGCGACCGCCACCACGAGGTCACTCTGCTCTTCGGGCGTCAGGTTGGGGAACCTCGCCTGCACCTCGCGCGTCGCCGACGTGTACGCCGCGGCCGTAATCTCGGCGGCGTCTGCTCCGCGGGCCGCGACGTCGCCCACCTCGGCCGAGACCGTGGTCACCGTCTCGAGCAGCGCGGCCTCGTCGGCGATGGGCCCGCCCACCCCCGAAACCTGGGCGGGTCCACCCACTCCGCCGCTTCGCAGCAGCTGCGCCGCCGAGAACGTGGGCAGCGTCGGGTTCGCCACCGCCCCCGAGGGCCCCGCCAGCGCCGCGGCGCGCGCGCGCAGCGACACCCCACGCCCGGTCGAGAGCTCATCGACCGGCAGCCTTCGCTTCGGAGCAGGCAACTGCCTCTCGCGCTCGGAGCCCGGGTTCGAGATGGACGGCGCGGAGCGACGGAGAGCGGCGGGTGCGACCATGGGTGACCTCACGAGGTACGCCCGCCGGAGGTCGGCGGGCAGGAGCGTTCTCGCCCCACCGTCGCGGCCGACTTCTTCGGGGCCTGCGAGCCGCCTTGACAGGTGTGAGGTACGACACGAGTCGAAGCAACGTGTTGCCGGCGCCCGGAGGCCCCTCATCGGTCGGTCGGCCGTCGGTCGAGCAGCTCACGAAAGGCCGCGATGAGCTCGCGCGTGAACAGGGCCGGCACCTCGGCCGCGGCGAAGTGGCCGCCCTCGGGCATGAGGGTGAAGCGCCGCACGTCGAGCCCCTGCCGAACCGCCCACTCGCGGGGGAACTGTGCGTCGCCGGGGAAGAGGGCGATCGCCACGGGCGGGCGGCGCACAGCCGCGCCGGGGCTCGCCGGCTCGCCGCCCCACGCGGCCTGGGCGTCGAGCTGGTACATGGCCATGGCGCTGCCCGCCGTCTGAGTCACCCAGTAGACGGTGAGGTTGGTGAAGAAGGCCTCGCGCCCGCCGAAGAGCCGGTCAACCTCGTTGGTGGCCTGCGCGTTGTTCGCGAAGGACGCCGCCCACGCCAGCAGCGCCGCGGGTGAGTCGTTGAGCCCGTACGCGGCCGTCAGCGGCTTGGTGGAGTGCATCATCGCGTACGCGCCCTCACGCTGGAACCAGGCCTCGGTGCGCTGCAGGAAGTTGCGCTCGGCCTCGCTGAGGGAAGCCGGGTCGTGCTGCGCCGGGCCCCAGCCCACGTCGGTCAGGTGCACGGCCAGCACCCGGTCGGCGTGATGCCGGGCCAGCTCGAGGGTGACGCCCGCGCCCACGTCTCCGCCCGCGGCGACGAAGGTGCGGTACCCGAGCCCCTCCATCAGCTTGACCCACAGCGCGGCGGTCTCTTTGCTGCTCCGGGGCCGTGGGTCCGAGAAGCCGTACCCCGGCACCGAGGGCACCACCACGTGGAACTCGGCTGAGAGGGGCCCCAGCACCTTCAAGAAGCGCACGAACGAATCGGGCCACCCGTGGGTGAGAATGAGGGCCCGCGCGCCCGGTTTGGCGCTGGGCTGGTGGAGGAAGTGCAGCTGCACGCCGTCGACCACCGCCGTGTACTGGGGCAGCGCGTTGAGCCGCCGCTCGGCGGCCCGCCAGTCGAAGCGGCGCCAGGCCCGAAGCCAGTCTTGCACCGCCTGCTGGTCGGGGCCCAGCGCCCACGCCGTGCCCGCAGGCTGTGGGGGCAGGCGGGCCTGCTCCAGGCGGCGGTGGAGGTCGGTGAGGGTGGCCTCGGGCACGGCGATGCGGAAGGGCACGGCGCGAAAGGTGGGCGGCGGCTCGGCGCCGGAGGCGAGCTGGGCGGTGAGGAGGCAGACAGCGAGGAGCGGCAAGAGGGTCGGGCTGGTCATGCCTGGGGTCGTAGCGGGCATTGAGGACAGGTCGGGTCCTCGACGTTTCGTCACGCGTTCGGCGCGCACGCCTCGCAGAGCGGCGCGCCGGGTGCACGGCCGTCAGCGGTCGATGACGCGGCAGCGCAGCTGAATGCGGTCGATGCGCTCGCCGGCGCCGAAGGTGATGCTGTCGATGGCGTAACGCACGGCGCAGGAGCTCTGAAACAGGTCGCCTCCTGAGCCGCCACGGTCGGCGGTGTAGACCTGCACCAGGGTGCCCGCGGCCCAGACCGCCAGGGTGGAGCACTTGAGCGAGATGCGATCGATCTCAGAGCCCGCCCGCCCTCGAACGCCCGTCGCCACCATGCCCACCGGGCAATAGTCGCTCGAGGGGGAGTGCCCGGCCGGGGTTGTGCCCGCGTGACCCGCCACCACACGACCCGCCATCGAAGACGCCGCCACCAGCGCGATGGGCTGGCAGATGGGCGCGAGATAGTGCACCTGGTCCTCCGCGTACTGGCTGTAGCCGACGACCACCGAGCCGGCCGCGCAGCTCACCTGCGAGGTCGTGCCGCCGCTGCCGCCCTGACTGAAGAGCGTCTGCGTGAGGGTACCCAACGCATACGAGCACTCGTCTGCTTCATCGAAGGCGCCGTCGCAGTCGTTGTCTCGAACGTCGGAGCACGAACGCGCGCTCGGCACACAGCTCGACCCACCGCCCGCAGTGGAGCCGCCCGCAGTGGAGCCGCCCGCAGTGGAGCCGCCCGCAGTGGAGCCGCCTGCAGTCGAGCCGCCTGCGCCTGAGCCGCCTGCAGTCGAGCCGCCCGCGCCTGAGCCGCCTGCAGTCGAGCCGCCCGCGCCTGAGCCGCCTGCAGTCGAGCCGCCCGCGCCTGAGCCGCCCGCAGTCGAGCCACCGCCACCGCCGGCATTGCCACTGCCACCGCCCGCGCCGCCGCCGACGGAGTCACACGGAAACGGCCCGGTCTCGACGCGGAGGCCCGTCGCCGTGTCGAGCGTGCCGAGGTCGATTGCTGACGACGTTCTGGGAACCGGCACCGAAAAGGGTATCGGGTCGAAGGTCTTCTTTGCGATGCCGATGCCGACCTCGAGGGTCGCCGAGAGCTCGAGGGTCCCCGAGACGGCGAGCTCGCCGGTCGTCTGGCCGCGGCCCGCCCAGAGCAGCGCGCACCTGCCCGAGTAGACCGTGTCGAGAGCGCCGCCATCAAACTTCAGCGTGACCGTGCCGGGAATCGAGCCGAGCGGGAACTTGCCGATGGTCGCCGGCGGCAGCGCCGTCTTCACCGTGCCCTCGCCGAGCAGCGGCTCGAACGTGGCCATGCCCGCGGCGAGGTCGTAGCTGAGCGTCTTCACCGAGCCCTCCCATCGCTGGCCCGACGTGTCGACCTTCGCGAAGAGCTCGAGCGTCAGGCCGCCCGAGCTGCTGAGCTCGCCGCTGCCCGGCACGCCGACCAGCTCGGTTCCATTCACCTCGCCGCGCGCCGACACGTTCACGGCGCCGGTACCCTTCACGGTGAGCTTCACCTGAGCCTGCGAGGGCCCGAGCCACCCCGTGTCTTTCTGGAACCCGTTGAGGAACTCGCGGGAGCCGCTGAACTCGAGCGGCGGCGGCGGGCCGCACGACGCAAGAGCGGTGCACAACAACACAGTCGCCAACAGTCTCACCTGCATGGGTTCTCTCCGGGTTTGGTGTTGCGGCCGTTATCCGCGCACCACACCGGCGCCGCTCCCCACGAGGTTGCGAGCGCGATTTACGCGCTGCGTCACAGTGCGACGATTCGGGGAAAATGGGCCGCTGTCAGAAGCGCTTGCCGAGGCGCGGGGGCCTGTCCATTTCGGTCGTATTGCGTCGACAAAAGCGAATGAACGGTCATCTTTTCAATTTCGTGACGGAGTTGTGAGCGGGGCGTGACGTCGACACGCTCGAGCGCTCCTCATCAGGGTGATGAGCGCCGGAACCAGGCGTGCTGAGCTTCCGCGCGGCACCGCGCATCTGAGCGCTTGAGCCCGCCTGTGCCCACCCCCTCGACGAACCGTTCGACCAGCCCCGTTCGGCTCGTGCTCGTCGCCCTGTCGATGTCGCTCTGCCCGAGCTGTTTCGGAGACGCCCGCGACCTGCTCCCTGCCGACGCTGCGGGTGGCTCG
>JAEUJP010000911.1 GCA_016793725.1 Myxococcaceae bacterium
GGGCGTGATCGCCAGCCCGGGTTCTTCTTCGACGGCCGGCTGCCGCAGCTTCACCTTCTGCCTCTTCGCAGGCTTCTTGGGCTTCTCTTCGTCATCCATGGTCACCGGATAATCCTCCTCGTTGGTGTCCACAAAATCGGAGCAAGCCCAGCCCGGTCGCGACAACTTCAGCGCCGCCCCAGTGAGGAGAATTTCTCCTCGCGGAGTCGGTCCTCTGTCGTGAGGAGACAGTCGTCTCATCGCAGAGGGTGAGCCCCCCCCGTGAGGAGAATTTCTCCTCGATGCACGCTCCGGGCCGCGGCACTGTGGCGGAGACGCGACCCGCGCGAGCCGACTCGGCGCTCGAGCTGGGCGACGCGAGGGCGAACGCCCGCCGCATCGCACGTCGGCTGGCGTGCCGCGGCGGAGCATGCGGTCGTCGCCGCATGCCCACTGGCAGCGCTCAGCACTCGCCGCGCGCCGCGCGTCACTCCTCGACGTCCCAATCGAACACGAGGCCGTCGCCCGCTTCGTTCGGCCGCACCTGCGCGTCGTGCGGCTCGTCGTAGCGCCGCACCACGTTGTCACCGCTCACCGTCGCCACCGCCACGTCGAGCCCGCCGTTCAGCCACCCGCGCTCGTCGTCGCTGTACGTGCGCCACGACGCCGTGACGTCGCCGCCCGTCGCCGCGATCGCGCCCTCGAGGTCACCCTGCTGCGCGCGCCCCGCGAACACCAGAACTTCGCTCGACTGCAGGTCGGCCACCTCGATGGTGCCCTCGACGCCCTCACCGTTCACCTGCGCCGTGCCCGTGTACGTCACGTGCCCGGTCGGCTCACCCACCGACGGCGTCGCCGTCGGTTCTTCGAGAAACTCCGCCAGCGTCACGCCGTCGATGGGCGTGCGCACCTCGAGCAGAATCGACCCCTCGAGCTCGGCCGTGCCCTGCAGGTCTTCGAGCGCGCCCGGCGCCAGCCGCTGCACCAGGTTCGACGCCTCGCCCGTCGCGTCGGCCAGCAGCTCCGACCGCGCGACCACCGCCGTCGGCTGCCCGTCTTCGAGCTCGATTCGAAAGCCCTGCTTGATGCCGACCGAGCCCTCGGCGCCGCCGCCCTGCACGCCGCTCAGCCCGAACCGCGCGTCGAGCCCCGCCACCGCGTCGTTCGTCACTTCGATCGCCGTCAGGTTCGTGCCGATGTTCAAGAGCTCGTCGGGCGACGGAAACGTGAGCCCCACCACCGCCGGCACCGCCGCGCCCAGCGCCAGCTTCGACAGCGCCTGCGTGCCGTCGATCGCGTCGTCGAGGTTGTCGAACGTGAACTCCAGGTTGCCGCTGAAGCCACCCGCGATGCGGTTGTCGAACGCGCCCACGCCGCCGAGCGCCGTCGCTCCGCCGGCAACCGTGTACGTGCCGTCGTCGTTGCGCGTCACCTGCAGCTGCCCCGACAGCTCGCCGTGCAGCTCGGCCGACACCGTCGCGCCCGCCCCGATGGTGAGCGTGTCGCCCGCTTCGAGGCTCTCGAGGCTCTCGGTGATGCCCAGCACCTCGTCGAGCACGCGGTCGGCCGCCTCCTCCCGCAGGTCGCTCACACGCTGCACCGCACCTTCGACCGCGCCCGCCACGTCGCTGCTGATTTCACGAACCTGCGTCCACACTCCCTCGTCGGGAACGGCGTCAGGGTTGCGGGTCGCTACGGCGCCTGCGAACCCGAGCGCGCGGTCGGCCCGGTCACCCGAGCTCGCATGCGATTCAGCCGAGAGCGACGACGCGAGCGCGTCGCGGAACAGGTTGTCGCCCTCACCCAGCTCGGCGACACCCGTCACGAACTCGCGCTCGGAGTTGTGCGTGTTGATGCCGCGGCCCACCCCCGCAAACCCGCCGTTCGCGTCGTTGCCCGTCTGCTCGAGCTTGCCGTCGGCGATCGCGCGCGCGAGCGGGTCGGTCAGCTCTTCGACGTACGCCGGGCCCGCCGTGTCGGCCGCCTCGCTCAGGTTCGCGACCGCCTCGTGCGTCTCTTCACCGTCGAGCTCGGTGATGTTCTCGACCAGCTGCTCCAGGTCTGCCGCCGACTCGTGCAAGAAGTCGCCGCGCAGCTCGGGCGGCAGCTCTTCGAGCGTCTCGTTCAGCTGCTCCGTCGCCTCGAGCGGCGAGTCGCCGGCCACCGAGTCCGAGAACGTCGTCACCGCTTCCGTCACGACCTCACGCTCGGCCTCGGCCGCGCCCGCTGCCTCGAGCGCGTCGGGCGAGCCCGTGACTGGAGCCGCCACCGGCGCCGTCGCGTCGTCGGGCCGGTCGACGCTGTCGGGCGACCCCGCCACCGCCCTCGCGTTCGCCACCGCCGCGCTGCCCTGCCCCGTCGAAAACTCGTCGGCCTTCGCCTGCGCCGCCGCTTCAGACTGCGCCTTCAGCCGCTCTGCCGCAGCCGCCGCCGCAAGCTGCCGCTGCCGCTGCCGCTCGGCCTCGGCACGGCGGGCCTCTTCCTGCGCGGCGCGCCTCGCCGCCGCTGCCGCAGCCCCTGCACCGTCCCGGGAATCGTCGACACGTCGACCCATGCGCAGCTCCGTTTCTTTCTCGAGGTTCGAGAAAGTTGTCGGAGCCGCCCGACGGCACGACTTCGGCCGCAAACGTCAGCGCGCTGAACGTTGTAACCAGAACTGAGGCTGCAACGTAAAGGTCATGGGCACGCGTTGGCTTCGACCAGGGGTGACGTGCCGGCGCCCCAGAACACGACCGAGCGCGTGGCGAGCAGCGTGCCCTGCCCGGTCGCCGGGTCGATCTGCAGAATCTGCCCCGCCGTCGTGAACCCGATCACCTTCGCGTTCACGTACGCGAGCCCCCACACGTTGCCGAAGCCGATGGGGCCCACCACCGTCGCCGCGCTCGTATTCGGGTCGACCCGAATCAGCACGTTGTTGCTCGACGCGCTGCCCCCGCCCGCCGTCGTCGACGACACGCCGTACATCGTGCCGTTCGCCACCGCGACCAGGTCACCCGAGCTCGACAGCCCGTTGCCGAAGTTGCCCCGCGGAGTCACCGCCCCCGTCGTCGTGTTGATGCTCTTCACGTCGCCCGACGAGCCCGCCGCCAGCAGTGACCCGTTCGAGATGAACGTCATGCCGTTGTTCGCAGCGCCGCTCACGCCCGCCACCAGCGTCGCGCGGCCCGTCGTCTTGTTGATGGTGTACAGCGAGTCGAACGAGATGCCGTACACGTTGCCGTTCGGCGTCACGGCCAGGTCGGTAATCTGGTCGCCGTTGTTGAACGCACCGACGCGCGTCACCGACCACCCGCTCGGGTTCACGATGTACAGGTCGGTCGCCGAGTGCGCGTAGATGGTGCCGTCGACCGTGCCCCCGTCAGACGGTGTGCAGCACGCCGGCGCCGTCGAGCACGCCGGGTCGCCGCAGTCGCGCAGGCCGTTGCAGTCGTTGTCGGCCATGTCGCCGCAGGCGGCCGACTCGCTCGTCGGCAGCACCTGCCCCGTGCACGCGCCCCACATGCGCCCGTCGGCCGAGCACGTCTGCATGCCGCCGTGGCAGAGCCCCACGTTCTGCGTGCTCGGAGCCGCCTCGTAGCAGGGCCGCGTCGTGTTCGGCGCGCACTGCATGGGAATACAGGCCATGTTCAAGAGACAGTCGGTGTCCTGACAGTCGGCGCGGCCGTCGCAGTCGTCGTCGATGCCGTTCGTGCACGCCGCGCTCTCGCCCGAAGGCCCGACCTGACCGGCGCACGCCGGGTCCCACTTGTTCATCGCGGTGCACGTCTGCACGCCCGCGCGGCACGCGCCGACGCCCGACGTGCCCTGCGGGCCCGAGTAGCAGGGCCGCGTGTCCATCGGAGCGCACTCGATGATGCAGCGCGGGTCGGTCGAGCACGCCGTGTCGGAGCACCCGCTCGCTCCGTTGCAGTCCTGGTCCAGGTCGGCGCTGCAGACCTCGGCCGCGACCGGCAGCACGTCTCCCGTGCACGCACCCCACACCGCCGACAGCTCACCGCCGCTCTGCATGCACGTCTGCGTGCCGTCTTGGCACGTGCCGGTGTTGCGAGTGATGAACGGGCCGCCGTAGCAGGGCCGCGTCTCACCCGGCGTCGCGCACATGCACCCCGCGCGGTCTTCGGGCGTGCCGCACGCCGCGCTCCCGCCGGCCGTCGAGCCGCTGCCGCCCGCAGTCGCACCGCTGCCGCCGCCCGCTCCGCCCAGGCAGATGCCCGACATGCGGCAGTCGGGGTCGGCGCAGTCGATGAGGCTGTCGCCGTCGTTGTCGGTGCGGTCGGAGCACGCCGACACCGACGTCTCTGAAGTGAGCAGCTCACCGCCCCCGCACGTGCACGCGGAGACAGAAAAAAAGATGAGGGCAGCGCTGATTCGACGCAATGAGGGCCTCGCGTCCCCTTTGTCTGCAGGGCTACGACCTACCGTTCTTGCGTCTTCTTGTCGATGTCGTCGACCCGCTGCTCGCCCTTCTCTTCGAGCCCCTTCGCCACGTCGCGCACGTTCTGCAGCTGCTGCTGCGGCTCTTCACCGCCTACCACCGCCTGCCGCCCGTACAGCGTGCGGTACGCCAGGTAGCCCAGCACCGACAACGAGAGCACTGCGATGAGCATGCGGGTCATGACTTCCACTCCGAGAGCGCCGTGAGCTTGTTGCCGTCGAGCCGAAACGCGCCCGCGATGCCGTCGCGCGTCGCCTGCAGCCCCTCGAGCTGGGCGAGCGGGGTCGCCGCGTCTTCACGGCAGAACAGCACCAGCTCGCGCAGGCCCAGGTACACGCGCAGCGGCACGTCGCCGACCACCGAGCGCACGAGCTGCTGCTGCGCCGGCGTGAGCAAGCGCGCCGCGTCGTGCCCGTCGGCCGCCGCCAGCGCCCACAGCCCCGTCGCGTTCGCCGCGAGCTTGAGCTGGCCGCCCTCGAGCGCGATCGCCCTCACCACCGTCGCCTGCTGGTCGAGCCGGTTCCACGCCGCTCCGTCGAGCAGGTCGAGCGCCACGCCGTGCGTGTCGAGCGCCTTCTGCGGCACGTACCGCACCAGCTCGGGGTCTTCGAGCACGTAGAACACCCACAGCCCCGCCGGCCCCTC
>JAEUJP010000913.1 GCA_016793725.1 Myxococcaceae bacterium
CAGGGGCCGGCCGACGCACACGAGCGGCTGCTCGCCGACGCGCTGCAGCTGGGGCCGGTCGCAGGCGACGCGCCGTTCGTCGAGCTGCTGCGGGCCGAGGGGCGGCGGCTCGCGCTGAAGGGCCAGCACCGCGCGGCGCTGGTGCGCTTCGAAGATGCGCTGGCGCGGGCCCGGGCGTACGGCGAGCCGGCGCTCATCTGTTCGCTCGCATCACACGCGAGCTACAGCGCGCGCGCGCTGGGCGAGCTGCACCACGCGTGGGAGCGTGCGACCGAGGGCCTCGAGCGTGCGCTGAAGCTGAAGAGCCCGCAGCTCACCGGCCTCGCCGAGACGATGCGCGGGCTCATCGCATACGCACGCGAAGACTTCGCGGCGTCGTGGGCCCACCAGCGCCGCGCGGTGGCGGCCGCCAGCGCGCCGCGTACGCCGCGGCTGCTCGGCATCGCGTGGGGCAACCTGGCCATCGCGGCGCACGCGAGCGGTGCGCTCGACGAGGCGTTCGCCGCCGACGAAGCGTCGCTCGCGGCGTTCGTCGAGATCGACGACCGGCTGCACGTCGCGCACATCAGCGCGCACTACGCCGAGCTGCTCCACCGGCGCGGGCGAACGGAAGACGCGAAGCGCGTGCTGGCCGAGCAGCTGCCGGTGCTGCGCGGCCGGCAGCACCCAGAAGGCGAGACCGAGACGTGCCTGACGCTGGCGCTCATCGCGACGTCGGCGAAAGACCACCTCGAGGCGCGGCGGCTGCTGCACGAGGCCGAGGCGATTGCGGGGCGCACCGACGACGTGCTGCTGCAGGCGCGGGTGAAGCAGGCGCTCGCGTACGCGGCGGCGCCGGGGGCCGAGGGGCCGACGTTCGCGCTGACGCACGACGCGGGCAGGCTCACGCTGCCGACCGGGCACGGCGTCGACCTGTCGCGACGGGGCACGCTGCGGCGGGTGCTGCTCGCGCTGGCGAACACGCACTCGGCGGCTCCGGGCACGGTGCTCGGCGTCGACAGTTTGCTGGCGGCGGGCTGGCCGGGGCAGCGCATGCTGCACGAGTCGGGGCTCGCGCGGGTGTACATGGCGGTGCGGCGGCTGCGCGCGCTCGGGCTCGAGGGGGTGCTGCTCACGCGCGACGGCGGCTACTGCCTCGACCCTGCCACTCGACTGGCGTTCGAGAAGTCAGAAGTTGTGAGCTGAACGCTTCGCCCTCATCCGCACAATGCGTACATGCTCCGTCTTCACGTCTCGGCCGCGCTCGTCGCCGCAGCAGTGTTCTCGTGCTCGTCACCGCCCATCGATGTGCCGCCGGGCGACTCGGGCGTGCCGCTCGAAGACGCGGGGCCGACCGAGCCCGAAGACGCCGGCGCTGACGCGGGTACGGAGCCCGACGCGGGCGAGCCCATCGATGCGGGGGTGCCGGTCGAGCCGATCGCCTGGGGCGACTGCGCGCTGCACAGCGAGGGCGGCTCGCCGACGCGGGCCGAGTGTGCGCGGGTGGCGGTGCCCTTGAGGGCCGAGGGCGGCGACGGGGGCACGATCGAAATTTTCGTGAAGCGCTGGGCGCCCGACGGCGGCACGCGAGAGCGCCAGCTGTGGATGTTGAACGGCGGCCCCGGCGCGTCGGGCATGGCGTACGAGAACATCGCCGAGGCGATCGGCGTGCGGGCGCTCGACATCGAGTGGTACCTGCCCGACCACCGCGGCACGGGGCGCTCGAACCGGCTGGGCTGTGTCGAAGAGGCGCCCGGCTCAGAGTGGGGGCGCTCGATCTCACCGAACGAGTGGCCGTCGTGCATCGCGAACGCGCAGGCGGCATACGGCGACACCATGACCGCGTACTCGACGACGAACGCGGCGAACGACCTCGGCGTGCTGATACCGCGGTCGAAGCGCGAGGGGCAGAAGGTGTTCGTCTACGGCGCGTCGTACGGCACGTACTGGGCGCACCGCTACCTGCAGCTGTACCCGAGCCAGGCCGACGGCGTGATTCTCGACTCGATGGTGCCGTCGCCGGGGAGCCTCGCCGAGCAGGACTCGGACGCGAACGAGGCCGGGCAGCTGTTCTTCGACGGGCCGTGCAAGTCAGACGCGACGTGCGCGGCGAAGCTCGGCGCCGACCCGTGGGCGACGGCGAACGCGACGCTGGCGAAGCTGAAGACGGGGCACTGCTCGGGGTTCGCGGCGCCGTACGGGCTGCCGGCGCACGTGCTGCTGCGGCGGGTGTTCGGCAGCATGATGATGGGCTTCTCGCTGCGCCCGTACATCGCCGCGGCGCTGTACCGGGCCGACCGGTGCAACGCGGCCGACCAGGCGGCGCTCGCGCGGCTGATGCAGGTGTTCTTCGGCACGGCGCCGTCGGCAGCAGCCGCGCTGGCGGCGCAGCAGGGGGGTTGGATCTTGAGCAACAACATCTTGTTCTCGGAGCTCTGGCCGACGGCCGCGCCGCTGCCGACCGCGGCCGACCTGCTCGCGTCGCGGGAAAACTCGGTGGTGTCGCGCGACGTGACGAGCTCGATGGACGTGCTGGTGGGCACCTGGCCGACGTACGCGCGCGACCGCTGGGTCGACGCGTGGGCCGTGACGACCACGCCGATGTTGATGCTGGCCGGCGGGCTCGACCCGGCGACGACCTACCGCAAGCAGCTGCTGGTGAAGCCGCACTTCACGGCGCCGGGCCAGCACTGGGTCGAGTTCCCCCTCGGTGCGCACGGCGTCATCACGTCGAGCCCGACGAACGCGAACACGTCGTGCGGCACGGCGGTGATGCTGAGCTTCTTGCGATCGCCGCTGGCCGCGCCCGACACGGCCTGCAAGAGCGACCTGCGTGGCGTCGACTTCGTGGGAAATTCAGCGACCGCGCAGCAGCTGTTCGGAACCACCGACATGTGGGAATGAGCCAGGTTCCCGTGCCGGGGGTGATACGCCTGAGGGCGTGGAGCCCTATGAGCTCATACCGCCCTGGTGGGTCACACTCGCCGCCGGCCTGACCGTCGTCGGCACGGGCGTGCTGCTCTATCGCTGGGTCGCTCGCGACGAGCTGAGCCGCGTCGGCGCTCGCGTGCGCTCGGTCTTCGCGGCGCTGGTGTTCTCATTCGCCATCGCCGTCACCGGCTGGGGCTGCTGGCTGCTCGCTGCGCTGCCTCGGCGCGAGGCCGTGTTCGCCGTCGTCTGGGTGTTCGTCTCGGGCTACTTCGTCGTCGCCGCCGGCACGTTCAAGACGCAGATGAAGAAGTTCGACACCTCGGCGGGCGCCACCGCGCGCCACCTGGTGCAGGCCTTGCTGTGGGGGCCCATCATGGTGCTGATGCTGCTGCCTCCGAGTCGCGAGCTGCCGCCCAAAGAGTGACTGGACAGTGCGGGCATCTGCGGGCGAGCCTGCGCACCCATGCGCTCACTCTTCTTCGTCACCGTGTTGTTCTCGTCGTCGCTCGCCCTCGCCCAGAAGGGCGCTGCCGACCTCAGCGGTACCTACGCGGCGAACGGGGCGAACCCCGGCGGCGAGGGCAAGTACTCGGGCGAGGTGAAGCTGACGAAGAGCGGCGACACGTACAACGTCGAGTGGGCGCTCGCGAACTCGCCGCCGTACAAGGGCGTCGCGCTGCAGTCGGGCGAGCTGCTCGGCGTCGGCTGGGGCATGGGCGCGGCGTTCGGCGTCGTCGTCTACAAGGTGAACGGCGGCAAGCTGAGCGGCCGCTGGGCCACCGCGAGCTCGGGCCCGAAGGCGGGCACCGAAGAGCTCGAGGGCCCGCCGGGGCTGAGCGGCACGTACAAGATTACGAAGGCCACCACGCCCGACGGCAAGCCGTACAAGGGTGAGGTCAGCATCACTCCGAACGGCGACGTCTACGAAGTGACGTGGACGCTGCCGAAAGAGAAGTACAGCGGCGTCGCCATCAAGCAGGGCGAGCTGCTCATCGTCGGCTGGGGCGCCGCCGACAAGGCCGCGGGGGTCGTGAGCTACCGCGTCGGCGCCAACGGCATGGAGGGCGTGTGGGGCGCGCCCGGGTCGAAGCAGCTCGGCACCGAGAAGCTGCTGAAGAAGTGAACAGCGGGGAACAGGGCCTGGGGGTCGGGCCTGGCTCTGGGTTCGAGGTTTCCCTCACCCCTTCTGCGTGACCTTCTGCCCCTGCGGCGGTGCGGCCTCGGGTGACGTCTTCGTCGCCGCGCCCTGCCCTTCGCGCTCGATGTGAATGTGGCCGAGGTCTTCGGCCTTGAGGGTGCCGTTCTTGATGAGCGCGTCGACGAGCGCCTTGTGCTGCTCTTCGTGTTCCTGCGGCAGCGCATCGGAATCGGAGTCGTACTTGATGATGACGTTCTTCTTCTTGGTCTGCGGGTCGACCTGCAGGCGAATCGTGAGCGACGCCATCAGTTCTTCTCCTTCCGCATGGGCAGCACGCCGCTGAGCGCTTCGCGGTCGAGCACCTTCTTCTCGAGCAAGAGGTCGCGCAGCGTCGCGACCAGCACCTTGTGCTCGCGCAGAATGTCGGCCGCGCGCTTGCGCTGCTGCTCGAGAATCTCGCGCACCGCCTTCTCAGACGACTCGCGCAGCGCGTTCGACGGCGTCGGGTGGTCTTTCGACGGGTGCAAGAGCGTGCGCACGCCGACGCCCTCGCCGCCCATGCCGAACTCTTCGACCAGGGCGCGCGCGATGCCAGTCGCGCGCTCGAGGTCTTGCCCGCTGCCGATGCTGAGGTCTTCGAGCAACAGCAGCTCGGCCTCGCGGCCTCCCATCAGCGTGCAGATCTGATCGGTCAGCTGGCCGCGCGTCACCACATAGCGGTGCGCCGGGTCAGAGTACGACACGAAGCCCAGCGCCCCGGCCAGGTCACCGCGAATCGAGATGCGATCGATGGTCGGCGTGTGCTCGCAGAACAGCGCGCAGATGGCGTGCCCCGCCTCGTGTGTCGCCACCACGTGCTCTTCGCGCGGCGTCAGCGACGGTCGCTCGACGAACTCGCTCAGCGCCTTGTCGATGTCTTCGATCTCGGTGGCTCGCGTCGCGTCGCGCCGCTCGCGCAGCCGCATGCGCGCCAGCGCCCTGCACAGCGCCTGCAGGTGGTCGCCCGAGTAGCGCGTGCCCTGCCCCTCGACGAGGTCGCCCGTGCGCTTCACCGCATAGTCGAGCGCGCGCGGCGAGAGCGCGAGCCCCATCTTCTGGTCGTAGATGCTGATGATGGCGCGACGGTCGTCGGCCCCGGGATAGGGGATCTGCAGATGAAACTCGAAGCGCCCCGGCCGCAGCAGCGCCGGGTCGAGCGACTCGACGAAGTTCGTGGTGCCCACCACGAACACCAGCTCGTCTTTGCGAAACCCGTCCATCTCGGTGAGCAGCTGGTTCACCATCGAGTGCTCGACGCCGCTGCCCTGGTACGTGCCGCGCCGCACCGCGAACGAGTCGAGCTCGTCGAACACGATCACCGCCGGAGCCGCCTGCCGCGCCCGCATGAACACCTGCCGCAGGTTCTCTTCGCTCTCACCCACCCACTTCGACTTCAGCTCGGGCCCGCTCACCACGCTCAAGGCCGCGCCCAGCGACGTCGCCATCGCCTTCGCGAACAGCGTCTTGCCCGTGCCCGGCGGCCCCCAGAAGATCATGCCGCGCGGAATCAGCGACTCGATGCGCTTCACCTGCGCCTCGTCGCTCAGCGAGTCTTTGTGCGCGAGCACGTCGAGAATGTCGCGCTGCAGCCGCTCTTTCACCTTCGCGTAGCCGCCGATGTCTTTCTGCAGGTCGACGTCGGGCACCTGCAGCTGGCCCACCAGCGTGCCCGCCCGCAGCTGCGCGTACGCCGGCCGCGTATCGGCCGGGTAGTCTTCACCCTGCAGCGTTGAGAGCAACCGCCGCAAGCGCGCCGCGTTCACGCCCGAGACCTGCTTGTACAGCGGGTACACCTGCAGCGACTTCTGCGCCGACAGCTTGCGCGACTCGCGCTGCGTCACCAGCGCGCCGAGGCGGTCACGCGGTATGCCGCTCAGCGTCTCGCGGCGGGGGAACAGGTTGTCGATGACCTTCGGCAGCGAAAACGAGTGGTCGCGGAACCCGAAGAACACCAGCTCGGGGTTCTCGTACAAGAGCGGTATCGCCTCGCGCGCCTCGGCGCTCAGGCCGCCCGTCGACGAGGTCAACAGGTCGAGGTGTGGCAGCACGATGACCTGGTTCTCGACGACGCCGCGCACCGCCTCGCGCAAGAGAAACAAGATCGACCCGACGAGCCCGGTGCCCGGCGGTATCGGCGGCAGGTCGGCGATGGGCCGCCCGTCGAGGTAGAGAAACTTCTTGCCCTCTTTTTTGAGCCGGTCGCGCACCGACTTGAAGACGAACGGGGTGAGCTCTTTGTCGGCCTCGACGAGCACCGAGAGGCCGCGGCGCAGCGCATCGGTCGCGTGTGACAGCTCGTGCGGGTAGGCGGCCTCGACGGCGGCGAACGCAGACAGCTCGACCGGCAGCTTCTCTTCGGGAACCGAGACGCTCACACGCGCACCTTGATGGTGAGCTCCCCGGTCTCGGCGTTCTCGTTGATCTCTTCGACGGTGCCGAGCTGCGAGGCGCGCTCCTTCAAGGCGGCGGCGGTGACGCGGTTCACGACTCCGTCGAGCTCGCCGCGCAGGTCTTTGAGCCGCGCGCCGAGCTTCTCGGTCACTTCTTGCCTCAGCTTCTGCTCTTCGAGCTGCGCCTCGGCCTCGAGCGCTGCCGCGGCGTTCTTGCGCAGCTCTCTTTCGCGCACGGCCTTCGACTCTTCGACGGTGACGCCCTGGCGCTGCGTCTTCAGCTCGAGGCTCTTCGCCCCCTTCGCCGTCACCTTCACCTCGCCGTCGGTCAGCGAAACCTCGACGGTGACGCCGTCTTTCTCTCTGCGCACGGCCCGGTCGCCTTCGCGCGTGAAGCCCTTCTTCTCGAGCTCGGCCGCGAGAATGTCTGCGGTGCGCTCGCGGGTGAGAATGGGCAACAGCTCGAGCTTCGACGCCACGCCGTCGTCGACCTCGACGTGACGGCTGAGCGACTCTTCGATGGAGATGCGGTACGCGCGACTCATGGCGTGTCGAAGCTTGTCACGAAGCGCGGCGCCGGGCGACGAACAGCGTGTGCCCCGCCACGTGGTCGAGGCTCGTCTCGAACCCCGCGCGCCCGAGAATTTTCACGAAGCCCTCTTCGGTGCCCGGGCCGGCGGCCCAGAACACGAGGTGGCCCTTCGGGTTCAACATGCCCTTGAAGCGCGCGATTCCCTTCGGCGTGTACAGGTTCGAGTTGCCCGGGTGTGAGACGGCGCGCGGGCCGTTGTCGACGTCGATGAGAATCGAGTCGAAGTTGCCCGTCACCTTGCCGACGTCGCCCACGTGAACCCTCACGCGCGGGTCGGTCATCGCGGGGCGCTTCAAGATGTCGCGGTTCCACTCGACGACTGCGGGCGAGAGCTCGGCGATGACCACCTCGGGCGCGCTCGTCTGCTCGAGCACCGCGCCGAGCGTGAAGCCCAGGCCGAGCCCACCGATGAGCACCGACTTCGCCTTCGTGGCGTACTTCGCCATCGCCTGCTCCGACACGCTGCGGCGGCTCGACATCAGCTCGATGCCGTCGGAGCGAATGCACAGCTCCCCGTCGCGCTCCTGCAGCTTCAGCACACCGCTCTGGGCCAGCGTCTTCCACGGCTTCATGGGCGAGTGCTTCTAACCCGTAACGTAGGCCACGCAGCACGTTACGGCTTCGCTACACGTCTTCGGGTTCTTCGGGTGTGGGTGCTCTGTAGCCGCTTGAATTCATGTGGGCTGACCGCGTGGCACACATCTCGCTCATGGCCCACCCGAAGTCAGCGGGGGGCGACTCGAGCATGGCGCAGGCGAGTCGCCTCCCCATTTTACCCTCAGCGGTGAGTGAGGCCGACGGCCGTCTCGTCGCCCCTCTGCCGAGCCTGCACGACGAGCGACCGCGACCCGCGCGTCCACCTCGCGCCGTCGCGCACCCACCCGGCCTTCGCGAGCGTCTCGCCGTAGAACGCGTGCACCTCACCCTCGGTGGCGCGCACGCGGTACGTCGCGAGCTCGACGCCTTCGGTCGAAGAGAGCGTCACCTTCTGGGCGCCCGGCAAGAGCGGAGCGAAGGTCACCCGCCCCTGGGGCCCGCGCTCGGCCGCGAACGTCTCGGAGAAGATGACGGTCGTGCTCTTGTCGGGGTTCGTCTGCAGGAACACGGTGTGCACGACACGCGCGTCGACGTCGAGCCCGGTCACCTGCCGGTGCACCGTGAGCTGCGTCTGCGGGCCGAGCCACAGCCCGGCCGACTGAAACTGCTTGAGCAGGTGTGCCTGCAGAAACGGGGCGTCGTGCTTCGAGCGCACCGCGTGCATCGCGACGGGCATGCCGCCGGCGACCGTGCGGCCGGGCACGTCGACGGCCTCGAGCGCGCCGGGCACCTCCCACGTGCGGGGGGCCCCGGCGAGCGCGGGCAGGCTCGCGAGCAGCGTCACCAGCGCTGTTTGTCGAATGCCGGCTTGTCGCATGGCAGCCCTCCGAAGCAGTTCTCGCGATCGCGGTACGCGGCGCGGTAGCGCGTGGAATACGGCGTGGTCGCCCAGTGGTGGTCGACGTGCTGCGTGGGCCCCGCGCCGGTGCCGACGACGTCGACCTCGCGGGTCGTAATCTCGAACTCGCGCGTGCCGCGGTCGCCGATGAACGCGAAGCGAAAGTCGCGCTCGTCGACCGGCACCTGCGCCATCAGCCCCGGCGCGTTCGGGTTCGCCGTGAACAGCGTCTTCACGAACGTCTGCAGGTTCACGCTGCCGGTCGAGTTCACCTGCTTGTAGTTCTCGTACAGGCGCTCGACCGTCTTCTTGTACGCCTGGTTGCCGGCGCCGAGCATGCTGCAGTCGAAGCCACACTCGGCCGACTCGTCGCCGTCGTCACCCTGCAGGCCCCAGTCGTCGACCGCGATGGGCATGCCGCCGGGGCAGGTGCCGCCGTTCGCGCGACCGAACGCGCAGACGTCGATGAAGGGCCGGCGCGGGTGCGGTTCGTCGAAGAGGCCATCGGCGCCCTCGGCGAACGATGAGGGCACGTTCACGAGGTCGATGCGCGCCTGCGCGGTGCACGAGATCGAGTCGACCTCGCGGCCTCCCCACCGCGCGTAGCGGTAGGCCGAGGCGAGGCGCTGAATCGGCACGGTCGACGGCTGCACGGCGAGCGCGGTCGGCCGGCAACGAACCCGCAAGCCCGAGGCGCGCGCGGTCGCGAGGGTGACGCGGTTCGAGGGCGCCGAGCGGGTGCCGTCGAAGTCGCGATAGCGCTCGCGGGCGGCCTGCGCGGGGCTGTTGCCCTGACCGTCGCGCAGGGCGTTCGCGTCGAGGAAGACGGGCGAGGCGCCGGCGAGGCGGTGGGCGCGGTCACCGGTGGCGCTCCAGAGGGCGAAGTTGCCGGCCTGCTGTACGCGCAGCTTGAGCGCGCCGAGCTCGGCGAAGTGAATGCCGAACAGCAGCACCGTGACGAAGACGAGCGAGAGCAGCGCGAGCTCGACGGTGGCGGCGCCCCGAAAAAAAGGGGACAGGCTACTTTTCTGCGCAACGCGCTCGGAGCCGCGCCTGCGCGGTTGGGGTTGCGCAATAAAGTAGCCTGTCCCCTTTATTGCGCAGCTCATGGCACCGCCTCGAAGTTGGTGCGCATGAGCTGATCGAGCGTGCTCGCGGCCGACGACTCGCCGAAGTCGCGCAGCGTGCGCAGGGCGTCGGCGCCGCGCGCCGCGTACCGCTCGTCGACGTCAGACGCCGTCAGCGTCGCGCGCCAGAACGGGTTCAAGAAGTTCGGCGGCTCTCGGAAGTGCGACTTGCGGTGGTAGTAGACGAAGCCCGACGCGAGCGCGACGGCGTGCTCGAAGCCGCGGCGGCTCGCGCGCTCTTCGCGGTCTGACGTCAGGTCGAGCCGCTGGCCAGCCGGGCTGAAGCCGAAGTTGAACGAGAGCTCCCACGGGTCTCTTTCGTTCGGCAGCCGGCGGCGCGCGGCGTAGTCGCGCCGCATCGCGACCATCGTCTTCGGCTGGCCGAACGCGTCTTCTTGAGAGGTGCGGCCGTCGTCGAGCCGGTCGGCGTCGAAGTCGGTGTACACGGGCCAGATGGCGAGCGGGCTCGCGGCGAACGGCGGCACGCGGCGAAAGGTGTGGCGCGGCGACGGCCAGCACGCGGGCAGCACGTGGGCGGGGTCGTTCCACTCCCGGTAGTCGCCGAAGCCGATGTTGCCGCGCCGCCACATGTGGTTGTCGCGGCGGTCGTTCGGGCCGGTGGTCACCAGGTAGCCGAACGAGTCTTCGGTCGCGGTGGGTATGTTGCAGCCGGGCGGGGGGCTCACCCACTCGAACCAGAAGCGGCCCGAGTCTTGGGCCCACGCGCCCCACGCGAGCAGGTCTTCCTGGGTGTCGACGCGCTTCCACTTGAGCCACTGCACGCCGCGCAGCATGAGCCCGTCGTAGCCGTCACGCTCGCCGGGCCAGAGGTACTGCGGGCCGTCGTCGCCGAAGTACGAGGTGCCGAAGTCGCTGACCCGCACGCGCAGCGGTGAGGTGTCGCCGATGACGAGCTGGAGCCGTGCCGCGATGAAGTCGCCGCCGCTCAAGCCCCCGCTGCGGTGGTTCGCCTCGCGAGACGAGACGAACGGGTCTTGCCCGCGGGTCGCCATCGTGGCGCGCAGCATGTCGATGGGGCGGCGCTGCAGCTCCTCGACGGCAGACTGGCGCTCTCGGCGGGTGACGCGGCTGCCGGCGTGTACGCGAAACTCCTCGCCAGTGGCGGCGAACGGGTCGGAGGCCGAGGCCTGCAGCGCGATCTCGTCGGCGATCTGCGGCAGCTGCTGCGTCATGTCGCGATAGAGCTGGCGCTGGTTGTCGGCGATGTCGAGCGCGGTCTCGTAGAGGTCGGTGCGAATGTACTCGGCCGACAGGTTGTCGTAGCCCATGCGCCCGCCGTAGCCGCAGCCGGGCTTTTCCCAGATTTCGATGAGGCGCCGGTCTTCGGCCATGATTCGCGCGACCGCGTCGTTGAACATCGTGCCGCCGCACGCCGACTGCCGTTGAATGTCCCACAGGGCGTCGCGCGCCTGGTTCAGGGTGCCGTGGTAGAAGCCGACCCAGCTCAAGATCGACTGCGCCGCCGCGATCGACGCGAGCTGCGCGACGAGCACCCGGTTTTCCGCCGACACCGAGTTGAACGCGCGCGCGGTCGCGACGGCCTGGCTGTAGGCGGCGGCGTCGGCGGCGATCTGCAGCTCCTGGCGTTCGTGAATGCGCACCGAGATGGCGAGCGTGAGAAACACGCCGAGCGCGATGACCAACATCGTCAGCGCGCCGAGCACCATGTTCTGGCCGCGCGACGCCCTCACCGGCACACCCCCGCGGTCAAGAACCGGCCACCCTGCCGAGGCGACGTCAACATGCGCATCGCCGACGTCGCCTGAATGGGGAAGGTGTACTGGCGCTGCGTCACGCGGCGGTCGAGCTCGTTGAACACGTCGGCGGTGACGGTGGCCGGCCGATTCACGGCGCGCCAATCGGCGGTCTGCGTCGGCGACAGCGGGTTCACGGCCTGGTACCGCGCCCCACCCCACGCGGCGAGCACCGAGCGCGCGATGACCCAGTTCGCGAAGGGAACTCGCATCGGGTACCAGAACACCAGCCGCGTCTCGAGCACGAGCGGCTGCGCGCGATCGGGGTCGTCGAAGCCGTCGTCTTCGGGGCCGCCCGCGCGCGGCGTCATGCCGGGCACCTCGTTGTACAGCCAGACGATCTCGCGATCGTGACCCGAGTCGAGCGCGACGTCGAAGCGGTTGCGCGACCGCATTCGAAAGCCGTTCGCCACCCGCCCCGGCGAGTCGGTGCGCGTGAACGACGGCAGCACCGTCAGCAGCGCCGCGTGCACCATGCGCGTACACCTGCCCGACGACAGCGCCCCGGTGCGCGTCGCCGAAAACGCCGCGTGCTCGGTGAGCAGCCGCGCCTGCAGCAGCAAGAAGAGCTGCAGCGTGCCGAGCACCATGAACAGCATCAGCGGCAGGGTCAGCGCCGTCTCGACCGCTGCCTGGCCGCGCATCTTCATTCGGGCGTGGCTCCGGCCATGGGCGCGTTGGGCCGCTGCGCCGCCTGCTCGCGTGGGCGCAGCTCGATGTCGACCTTCGCCGCTTCGCCGCGGCGGAACCCGAGCGTAATCTCGGTGAGCGCGCTGCCCGTGGCGTCGAGCTTGAACGTGTGGTCGCCGGGCGCGAGCCGAAGGTCGAGCGGCGTCGCGCCCCGCCAGATGCCGTCGACCTCGACCTGTGCACGCACCGGCCTGCCCTTGAACGTCGCCGTGAGCACCACCGCCGCCTGCGCGCCCGGGTCGACCGCGAGCCGCCGGCCCTGCCGGTTCACGCGCGACGGGGTGACCGTCGGCCCCGAGCGCAGCTTCGGGTGAGACTTCGCGAGCGTCTCTTGACCCGGGTTGACGGTGCTGAGCTCTTTTTTGCGCTGCTCGAGCTCGACGGGCAGCGGGGCGGGCGCGCGCTCGGCGGTGCGGTCGACGGGCTGAGGAGGTGGCCCCGGCGGCGGCAGCTCGGAGCGCGGAATCGGCTCGGCGAGCGGCGGCGCATCGGGGCCGGCGCTCAGCGAGACCGCGACCAGCGTCACGAGCAGCAGCGCAGCGACGAGCCCCGACACGAGCAGCGCGCGGCGGCCCGACGGCTGCTTGTGAAACGGCCGCGGGGCCGTGACGCGCTCGCGCTCGAGCTGCACCTGCAGCGCGGGTAGAGCGCGTGTGGGCCCGGCGAGCTCGGGGTCGTTCGTGGGCTTCACCGCCGCCGCGACGGGCGCCTTCACGGCCTCGATGTGGGCGACCAGCCGCGCCGTCACCGCCTCGGTGTTCGTGCCCGCGGGCCCCCACGGCGAGTCGCCCCACGACACGGCCTGCTGCGGCACCTGCTGCATCAGCAGAGACTTCAGCTCGAGCACCGAGGCTGGGCGGTCGACCGGGTTCGGCGACAGCGCCGACATCACGGCGCGGCCGAGCTCGCCTGCGACGAGCCCCGGCGGCCGCGAGATGGCAGCCCCCTCCACGATGGGCTCGCCCGGGTCACCCTCGAACGGAGGCCGGCCCGACAGCAGCTCGTACAGCAGCGCACCGAGCGAGTAGAGCGCCGAGCGCGGGCCGGGCGGCTGGCCCGACAGCACCTCGGGGGCGCGGTAGCCAGCCTCGGCGAGCACGCCAGGCACGCTGTCGCCGAGGTCGATGAGCACCACCTCGCCGTTTTCGCCGACGTGCACCTGGCGCGGCTGCAGGTTGCCGAGCGCGGCGCCGTTCGCCTCGAGCGCCTCGGCGGCGTCGCACAGCTCGGCTCCGACGGCGGCGGCCTGCGCGAGCTCGAGCCGGCCGCCGCGCGCGTGGAGCAGCTCGGCGAGCGACCGGCCCTTCAGCTGCTTCATCACCAGAAACGGCAGGCCCTGGTGGCGCCCGGTCGAGAGCGCGAGCGCGAGGTTCTTGTGGTCGATGCGCGCGAAGATGCGGGCTTCGTTCTCGAAGCGCGCGACGGCGTCGGCGTCGCCCACATGCTCGCCGTTGAGCAGCTTCACCGTGACGGGGCGATCGAGCGAGGTGTCTCGAGCGAGCCAGAGCGTCGCGCTCGGCGCCATGCCGATGGGCTCCTTCAACAGCCAGCGCTCTTCGAGCAGCTCGGCGCGGGTGTGGGTGCCGAGGCGCGTGGGGTTGAGCGCGTCGGTGGCGCCGGTGGTGCCCGACTCGGC
>JAEUJP010000918.1 GCA_016793725.1 Myxococcaceae bacterium
TCCTGGTGCGCGCGCGCCGCAACACGCAGGAGCGCTCGCCGCTCAACCGCCAGCTGCTGCGGCTCATGGTGTACGCCGTATCGGTGCTCGGGGTGGGCCTGGTCGCGGTGCGCTTCACGGTCGGCGATCTCGGCCCGAACATCGTGCCGTTGATGTTGGCGTTCTGGTTCGTGCTCGCCGGTGTGATCGCGGCGACGATGTTGCCGGGCGCCACGCCGAGCGCCGTGGGTTATCTCGGGGCGTGCTTCTTCGCGTGGGCCGTGCCGCCGCTGCGGTACGAGGCCGTGGCGCTGAGCAACGTCGTGCTGCTCGGCAACGCCGTGTGGCTGCTGCGCCGGCAGCGCGCGAAGTGACGGCGGCTGTTCTGCCGACCGCGGCACGACGCGACAGCCGACGGTGATGCGACAGCAGGTCGCGGTGCTGCGCCGAGATCGGCGGCTGGGCTAAAGCTCGAGGGCGGTGAGGGGTGAAGCCATGTCTGACACCAGGCCCTCGATTGTCAGACAGGTGTTGCCCCCACTCGCCCTGTCGGCACGTCGACGGGTGCGGGAGGTCGGGCCCCGGGCTCCAGGTATGTCGGGCGGTGAGAGCGATTCACGCCCAAAACAGCACGGGTGAGGTCCTGACTCCGAGTGCGAGGAGTTGGCGGTCGCCTGACAGCTGCCGCGAGGCGCGCGGCCCGATGGGACCGACGAAATGTCGGCCCACGCCCTCGAGGATTACGGCCAGCTGGCCGCCTGACGCGGACGCGCTCACCCAGCTCCAAGTTTCGTGCGGTACGTCTGTCGTGCCGAATCAGGCTCGTAGCTTGCAGGTGTCTCGGGGGCGCGAGCCGTCACGAAGTACCGCACGAAACTTGGAGCGCAGTGACACCTCGCCACCCAGACCGGCGGTGAGCGGTTCGTAGAGAGCGAAGACGCGTCAAGCTGCGCATCGGAACAGGTCGGCTCGAAATCACGCTCAGACACGTGAGGGTCGGGAGATGTCGAAGCAGCTCTCTGAAACGCTCCCAGCTCATGCCACGCTGAGAGCGACGACTGAGCCACTTATGCCACGCCTTGCGTACCTCGTGTGCGAAGCGCGTGAGCGACGGCGAGTTACCGACGACGCCGTCTTCTGCTTGATGACCCACCGGAGTCATCTCCCCGGTGCCCCGTCCTTGCGCGTGAGCCTCACAGCTTCTTTCAGCCATTCGACGTCGATGTGGTGCGCAAACGTGGTGAGCGCTCGCTTTTCACCTCCTCTCGCGCCGAGCTTCCTGGCGCACAGAATTTCTCCTCGCAGCCGAGAAGCCGGCTGTCGCCTGTCCGCTGTCGGTCGTGCGCGCCCTGCGCATCCCGAAGGGCGCCGTCAGGTGCGGCGCAGCCGATGCTTCGGGTCGCTGCACTCCCGTTTCCGCCGGTGCGCGGAGCGGGGCGCCAGTCGAAGTACGCCACAGCACCCGACCGCCCAGACCACGGTGCCGCGCCGCCCGCCGGAGGTCATCGCCGCAAGACCGGGCCCGCGCGCGCATAGACTCGCAGCGTGTCGATCTCGGCGCGCTACCGCATCGGGCTGCTCTTCAAGTCGCTGCTGCTGCTCGCGCTCGCGGTGCTCTTCACCGCGCTGTTCGCCGCCGGCACGCTCGGCGCGAACCGGCAATTGCTCACGCGCGTCGTCAGCCTCGTCGTCTTCGGAGTGTGCACCGCGTTTCTCTACTGGACTGCCGCGCTCGCGCTGTTCGACGCCGTGCTCGGCCGTGCGGTGCGGGTCACGAACGCGGTCGCGCTGCCGCCGCGGCGGCTCTCGGGCGTCTCATTTCGCGTCGCGGGCGGGCGGCCCGCCGAGTTCCTGCTCTACAACCCGTGGGCGCCGCTCGAGACCGGAGCGCCCTACTCGCTCGTCGTCGGCCGCTGGTCGCGCGTGCTGGTCGAGCCGCCCGTTCGTGAAGCCGCTCAGGGGCAGCCGGCGTCGGCGGCCACCACGACGGCCTGACCCGACGCCGCCGACGCGAAGAAGCACGCGTACTGCACGCGGGTCTCGGGCCGGTTGAACACGACGAAGTGCCCGTCTTGGTTCGGCAGCGCCGGGTACTGCACGAGCCCGAGCGTCGAGCCGCCGCTGTTCGCCGAGAACGGCGTCGCGCGCGGCCCGGTGCCGACCTGCGCGAGCTCGGTCACCGTGTCGGGGTCGAGCGCCGGGGCCGCCACGTCGACGCGCGCCGACATCGCGAGCGCGTTCACCATGCGCGGCAGGTAATACGTGTCGACGATGCCCTCGACGAGCAGCACCGAGATGGGCGTCGTGCGAGCGCGCAGATCGCGCACCCAGCCGGGGGCCTGGTTCATCGGCTCGATGGGCTCCCACATGGTGGCGGCGAGGGTGAGCACGGGGTCGAAGATGTCGACGGCGTCTGCATCGGTGTAGCCGAGCAGCGGCTTCACCAGCTCGGCCGATGCGGGCGTCTGCTTCAGCACGAGGTTGTACAGCCAGCTGCCGCCGGCGCCGCTGAGCGCGGCCGCACGAAACGACTCGTTGCTCGAGACCACCGAGGCGCCGACGACCGAGCCGGTCGAGTGGCCGTGCACGAAGAAGCGCGAGCCGTCGAACCTGATGCTCGCCGCGCCGGCCTCGGCCACCTGCGCGCCGTCGACCGTCAGCCCCTTCGCGAGCGTGGCGAGCACCTCGTACTCGGCGACCTGCTGGCGGTGGTTGTCGCGCAGCGCGACAGGGTTGAACACGTTGTAGAAGATGTCGCCGTTGCCGCTGCCGCCGGGCGCGCGCGGGCCGGTGAGGTTCGCCTCGATGCCGATGGCGGCGATGCCGCGCGGCGCGAGCACCTCGGCGAGGCCGCGCCCGAGGTTCGCGCCGCGATCGATGATGGCGAGGTGCGAGCCGCCCGAGCCGGGCACGTGAAACAGCAGCGGGAAGCCGCCGGCCGGCATGGCGCGGCGGGGCACGGCGAGGGCGAACCGAATGCGCTCGACGCGCTGCTGCACGGGCGCGCCGGTCGCGTCGAACACCATGGCGCCGTCTTCCGAGTAGGGCTCGTCGCCGTGCTGGTACATCGGCACGTCGAGCTCTCCCTCGAACACGGCGAAGCCGGGGTGCTCGCGCAGCTTGGTGACGGGGCCGACGGCGGCGGCGGGGAAGGCGCGGGCGGTGGTGGCGATCTTCTGCAGGCGCTCCCAGTGAGAGCCGGTGCGGAAGACGGTGGCGGCGGCGACGCTGCCGTAGCGATCGCCGAGCGCGGTCTTCAGCCGCGGCAGCTCGGCGCGAAGGGCGTCGGCTCGGGCTCCACCTCCGCTCGCCTGGTCGAGAAACGCGGCGCGCGGAACCGGCAGGCCATCGGCGCCCTTCAGCTTCGTGGTGACGACGAGCGCGTGCCAGGTGCCGGCGGCGGGCACGTGCCCCTGAAACGGGGTCGCGACGAGCAGGTTGCGGGGGGAATACGTCTCTTGCTCCGCCTTGAACTTCAGCTCGAGGGGCACGAGCGCGTTCGACTCGAGGTCGATGAGAAAGACCGAGTCGTCGAGCGTCGGCGCGACGCCGAGCTGCGGCAGTGATGACGGGTCGATGGCGTCGGTGAAGCGCAGCCACATCGCGGTGCTGCGGCCGAAGCCCTCGCCGTGGGTGCCGAGCTGATCGACGAGCCGCTGCTTCAGCGCGATGGTCGGCCCGGGAAAGTCGCCGACGTCGATGGTGCCGTCGGCGCGCAGCCGGCCCGGTGAGGGATACGGAGCGTCGAAGAAGCGGCCCTCGAAGTCGATGACCGGAGCAGTCGCGCTCGACGGCTGAGGGGCAGGCGTCGAGCAGGCGAAGAAGAGAGCAGCAAGACCGAGAGGGCGCACTGCGACGCCTTCTACTCCGCGCCAGCCCTGGTACGTTGAGCCCAAATGCGCAGAGCACGGGTGGGACTCTGTCTTTCACTGGCCGTCGCGGGCTTGACCTCGACGTGTGGTCCCGCCCTTAGACGGTGCAGCGATGGCTGCTTCGACGACGCCTACTGCGATGAGCCGACACAGCTGTGCGTCGTTCGACCAACGCAGTGTAGGCCAGCATGCAGCGCCGCCCTCGAATGCCGAGAGCTGTCGTGTGTTCCCCGCTACGCGTCATTGCAGCTGCTCGCACCGATACGCGCAGGCCGGGAACCGGTGAAGATTGCAGCGGCACTCACGCTCTCCACTGGCGCCACCTCTGCCGACCCTGAGACGCTCACGATCGTTGTCGACGGCGGCACTCTCGAAACCGCGTCAGGCGCCCCACTCGCATTTCTCCCACGCGTCGACGCCGGCTATTTCGAAGCGTTTGCGACCTTTCCGGCCGACGAGCACACGTATGAACTCTACGCCGCGTTCCCTGATGCAGGACTCGCAGCCAGAGCGCTAACCATTGTCGACTCGACTGCACCGCGGGTCGAAGTGCGACTGAGTCCCCACGAGACCAGGGCGCGTGACGATTCGGGCTTCAGCTCATTCGACCCGCAAGCACCGGACGCCTATCGCCGCGACGAAACGGTCATCGTTACCGTCGATGCCCCCGAACCCGATTTCATTGTTGGCTCCCTCGAACTGCGAGGCGACAGCGGAGTGCTCCAGAGGTTCGACTTGGACGCTGGCTGCGTGAGCCGGTTCGACGGTGGCTCGTGTCGACAGCAGTGGATCGACCTGTGGCGGCACCCGATGAACGCATACTCAGCGACGGCCTCGTTGAGTCTTCGCGTCGGCGATGATCTGGGTAACTTCGCTTCCATCGACGGCGGAGCGATTCAGATCACTCGGTTCAAATGGGAGCGGCGCTTCCGCGGCTTCGTCGATTCGTTCGCACTGACCACGAAGGGCAACCTACTTGTTCATCACACCTCGTCGATTCCTTACGGCACTGTCGCGCTCAGCCCTTCAGGCGCCATTCGCTGGAACTACGAGGGAAACGGCAATCGAGGGCATCTGATGGTGGGAGGACACGCAACCAATCCCGTGCTCTATCTCGCCGAGCAATCCGGCACCGGCATCGACGTCTCCGTCCTCAACGCGACGAATCCACAGCTCGGACCGATCACAGGAGTCGCCCCCACGTTCATTGGAGCCACGACCGGCGCTCCGGTTCTCGTCACCCGAGACCGTGAGTATGCATACTTCCCGCTGGTTCACGCTGAGGGCGTCTCGACCTTTTGTTTCGGTGGAGATGCTGGCTCGCGCACCTCCACATTTCGTGACGCTGGCATCCCTCCCTTTGCCACCGTGATGAATCCGACCGCCTCAGGCGACACGATCAGTTTGCCGGTACTCCCAGACAACTCGGTCGTCGGAGGTGCGTTGTTCACAGTTCAGGGCTTCGCATTCGCTGAAGTGGTCTCTCGTACGAGCCAACCGAACGCCTCCGTGGTCACGGCGGTGCCGATCTCAGCCACCCGACAGTTTTTCAGCGTGTCCGACGGTGGCCGCCCCAGCTCAGTCGTTACGTCGACAGGATCGATTCCAATTCCCCTGGCTGCAGCAAACATCGTCGTTGGGTCCACCCACGCGTTTCTCAACGAAGCGAGGGGGTTGGAGCCTGTCATTCCAACCCTCTGTTCGCTCCCGCTGGCAGGAGGCCAACCGACCTGCATCGACGCGAAAACCACGGGAGTTCCGATACTCGGCTGCCGAAGCGGAACCTCACGAACCCTTTATGCCGCATCGGTGAAGAACGTCACGATGTCGACAGACTATCGGGTGGTCGCACTCAACGAGGCATCACTCGAACCTGAATGGGAGACGCCTCAACGACTCGATGAAATCTCGTCTGCGCCCCTGAGTCTCGATTGCTCGCGAGACTCCTCAGGCAACGGACAGGCTGGGCAGCCGGGTGTCCTCTACACGCGGTCGTACGTCTCCGCCCAAGATGTCGACGTTCTTCGAGCCGTTGTTGTCGACTCACCAGGCCTCGACGATCAAGCGGCATGGCCGATGGAGAAACACGACCCTCGGAACACCAACTACCTCGCGACCCCGCTCGCCGACTTCTCCTGCCCATGAAGTTCGAGGCCTACTCGACGATCACGACATCGCTCGGCTTCAGCCGAAACCCGATGCCCGTACCGCGCCCATCGACCAGCGCGCCGTAATCGAACCGAATGCGCGTCGGCTTGCCCTCGACGTTGCGAATCACGAACAGATCTCGCGACGCGAAGTTCGTGAACCCGCCGGCGCTCGCCACCGCCTGCAGCACGCCGGCAGTCGGCTCGAGCCGATAGATGCCCGGCCGCGGCACCTCACCGAGCACCGACACCGAGACCTGCCGCGTCTCTTCGAGCGACACCGTCACGACCGGGTTCAGAATGAACGTCTTCAGCTGCGTCTGCAGCTGCGTCGACAGCGACACCGGCGTGATGCCCGCCGCCGGCACGTCGTGCAGGAAGGGCAGCGAAATTTTGCCGTCTTCGCGCACGCGCGCCCGCCCCGACATCGCGTCTTGCCCGAACACGCGCACGTTCACGACGTCGTCCGTCGCGATGATGTACTCCGCCGTCGTCGTGGGCTCGTTGAAGTCGTCGATCCACACGTACGAGCCACCCGAGTGTGCGCACCCGGCCACCACCACCACCGCAGCCAACAGAGTCTTACGCAGCATGGCTCCCGAATTAACGGGCCCGCCCCGGTAGGCGCCACGCTTCGTCCACCCGGTTACCGCCGTGTGACCGGTTACCGCCGCGCGACCTGACTCACAGCGCGAAGCCCACGCTGCCGTCGATCTGCGGCCAGAACCGCCCGAACCCCGGCCCCGCGGGGAACTTCGCCCAGTGGTACTGCACGCCGAACCCCAGCGCGAGGTGAAGCCGGTTCCACGGCAGCCACGCCCAGCCCGCGCTCGCTCCCGCCGCCCACACCACGCCGCGCTGCACCGCCCCGTCGCGCGTCTCGTTCGCCGCTCCCGCTTGAACGAACGGCGACAACCAGAACCCGCGCGGAGCCTGCGCCTGGGGATACACGAACAGCCGCAACCGCCCGATGAGCCCCGCGACCTGCGTCGACTCGACCCCGACGGCGCTCTGGGTCCACGGCACGTAGAGCGACGCCGTCAGCTGCACCGCGAGCTGCGGCGTGAGGTTGCGCTGGTAGCCGAGCCCCACCACGTGCAGCCCGACGTCGGCGACGATGACGTTCTTCGGCAGCTGCGGCTCGTCTTCCCCCGCGAGCAGCGCGGTCATCACGAGTACCCGTGCCAGCATCACCGCACTGAATACCTCGACCTCACTGCACCAGCGAGCTCAACATGTCGCCCGGCGGCAGCTCGAGCGTGATCTCGACGCGCCGGTTCATGTCGCGGTGCTCTCTCGAGTCGTTCGGCACCAGCGGCGCCGCCGACCCCTTGCCCGCGGCCATGAGCAGCCCCGGCTGCGCCTTGTGCGCGAGCTCGAAGTACTCGACGACCGCTGACGCGCGCGCCGACGAGAGCTCCCAGTTCGAGCGCAGCCGCGACCCGCCCAGCGGCGAGTCGTCGGTGTGCCCCTCGACCCGAATCGGCCGGCCCAGCGGCACCAGCTCTTGCGCGATCGCATCGAGCACCGGCAGCGAGTCGGGCCGCAGCGAGGCCTGCGCCGCGTCGAAGAACTTCGTCGCCGACAGCCGCAGCGCCAGCCGACCGTTCTCGGCCGTGATGAACACCTCTTGTGGCCCGTTGTTCGGCACCAACATCGTGCGCAGCCGCTCTTGAATGCGCTTGCGCAGCTGCTCGACCACCTTCTGCTGCTGCCGCGCCGCGCTGCTCGAGCTGCCCACGCTCACCGCACACCCACCTTCGCTCGGCGGGCCCTCGAAGATCGGCATCTGCCCGACGCCGCCGTTGCCTTCGAAGTGCAGCGCCCACTGAATCGCCTTCGACGCCGTCGCCAGCTTCTTGTTGTCGACGCGGCTCACCGCGTACATCACGACGAAGAACGCGAACAGCAGCGTGATGAAGTCTGCGTAGCTCACGAGCCAGCGCTCGTGGTTCTCGTGCTCTTCATGCTTGTGCTTCTTCGCCATGGCCTACTTCGCCTTCGCCGGAGCGTGCGACGCGTGACCGCCCAAGAACGCCTTCAGCTTCTCTTCGAGCACGCGCGGGTTCAGCCCCTCTTGAATCGACAGCACGCCCTCGGTGATGACCGTCTTGCGCTCTTTTTCGATGGCGAGCCGGCGCTTCAGCTTGTTCGCCACCGGCAGCAGCACCAGGTTCGAGAGACCGACGCCGTACACCGTCGCGACGAACGCGACTGCGATGCCGGGGCCGAGCTTCGACGGGTCTGACAGGTTCTCCATCACGTGAATGAGGCCGAGCACGGCGCCCAGAATGCCGACCGTCGGAGCAAAACCACCCGCGCTCTCGAACACCTTCGCGCCGACCGTGTTCTCTTCGAACTCTGCTTCCATCTCGGTCTCGAGCGCCGACCGCGCGACCGAGGCCTCGACGCCGTCGACGAGAAACTGCAGCGCCTTCTTGAAGAACGGGTCGGTCACCGTCGACAGCTTGCTCTCGAGCGCCAGCACGCCGTCGCGGCGCGCCACCGTCGCGAGCTCGACGATCTGCTTCATGATCGCATCGAGGTCTGACGGCTTCTCGGTCACCGCCGCCTTGCCCATCTTCATGCCGTGCATGAAGTCTTTCATCGGGTACGCGACCAGCACGGCCCCGATCGTGCCGCCGACCACGATGATGCCTGCGGTGAGCTGCATGAGTGAGCCGGCGTGACCACCTTCGAGCGCCTGGCCGCCGAGAATCGCGACGATCGCCAGAACGATGCCGCCGATGCTTGCCTTATCCATGGCTGACTCCGGGTACTCCTTCTGCGTGCACCCGGCGCTCGTAGGCGACGATGCGCTCGGCGAGCTCGGGCAGCTTCTCTTTCACCATCAGCTTCGAGCCGGTGGTGAACGTGAGAACCGTGTCGGGCGTCGCCTCGGCCATCGCGATGAGGTCTTGATTGACGAGCATCTCGTTGCCGTCGAGTCGGGTGACGAAGATCATGGGGTGGTTCTTTCGGTGCATCGTCACATTCGACTCAGCGCTTCAGCTGCATGAGCTCAGCGAGCAGCTGGTCGGCGGTGCTGATGGTCTTGCTGTTCGCCTGAAAGCCGCGCTGCGCCGCGATCATGCGAACGAACTCGGTCGCCAGGTCGACGTTCGACTGCTCGAGCGCCCCCGCGACGATGCTGCCGCGCCCGCCCGACGCCGCCTTGCCGATCACCGGCTGGCCCGCGCCCGGCG
>JAEUJP010000022.1 GCA_016793725.1 Myxococcaceae bacterium
CATCGGGTACCTCACGATCGACGCGTCGCCGTGGGCTTCGGTGCGCGTGCGGGGGAAACCCGTGGGCGACACACCGCTCTACAAGGTGCCCGTCGACGAGGGAGACGTCGTAGTCGTGCTCGAGAACCCCGACACGAAGAAGACGGTCTCGAAGAAGGTGCGGGTCGTGCGAGGCAAGACGACGTCGATGAAGGTGAACCTGCAGTGAGCGATCAGACGGTCACGCTCGGCGGCAACACGCCGGCCCAGCCGCTCACCGAGCTCGCCGTCGAAGCGACCGAAGGCCCCGGCAAGGGCGCGCGTGGCGTGTTGAAGGTCGGCACGTTCTTCGTGGGCAGCGACGCGGCGTGTGACCTCGTCGTACGCGACGACGCCGTGTCGCGGCGGCACTGCGCGCTCGAGCTGATGGCCGGCGAGGTGGTGGTGAAAGACCTCGGCAGCCGCAACGGCACGCGCTACCTGGGCGCGAAGGTGACCACCGCGCGCGTGCCGGCCGGGGGGTCGATCACCGTCGGCAAGACGACGCTGCAGCTGAAGCCGGTGGCCGCACCGGGCGCGCTGCGCGCGAGCGACCGCGAAGAGCTGCAGGGCATGACCGCCCGCTCGCTCGCCATGAAGCAGGTGTTCGCGCAGCTCGAGCGCGTGGGGCCCGCCGACTCGACGGTGCTGCTCACGGGTGAGACGGGCGTCGGCAAGGGCGCCGCCGCCCGGGCGTTGCACGCGCTGTCGCCGCGGGCGACGAGGCCGTTTCACGTGTTCGACTGCGCGGCGGCGCACCGCGGCACGCTCGAGTCGATGTTGTTCGGGCACGCGAAGGGCGCGTTCACGGGGGCCGACCGCGACCGGCCGGGCGCCGTCGACGCGGCGAACGGCGGCACGCTGTTTCTCGACGAGGTCGGCGAGCTGCCGATCGATCTGCAGCCGAAGCTGCTGCGGCTGCTCGAGGCGCGCGAGTACTCGCCGCTGGGCAGCAACACGGTGCGCAAGGCCGACGTGCGCGTGATCTCGGCGACGCACCGCGACCTGAAGGCGGCCGGCTTTCGAAAGGACCTGTACTTTCGACTGGCGGTCACCGAGATCGCGATACCGCCGCTGCGGTCGCGGCCCGACGACATCGCGGTGCTGGCGTCACGGTTCGCGCGTGAGCTGTCGGGGGTCGAGGTCTCGCTCGAGCCCGCCACCGTCGCCGCGTTTCAGTGCATGCAGTGGCCCGGCAACGTGCGCGAGCTGCGCAACGCGGTCGAGCGGGTGCTCACGTTCGGCACGGTCGACGGCGGCGCCGCCCCGGTCGACGAGACGGCCGGGTTCATCGAGGCGCGCGACTCGGCGCTCGAGCGCTTCGAGCGTGACTACCTGGTGGCGCTGCTCAAGCAGCACGACGGGCAGGTGACGAACGCGGCGAAGGCGTCGAAGCTCGCGCGCAGTCATTTTTACCGGCTGCTCGAGCGGCACGGGCTCAGTGGGAAGCGCGGCTGATTCGTTCAGCGGCTGCGCAGAATCACGCCATCCACACGCCCCCCCACCGCCCAGCTCCGATTCGGCGCGGTGCCCCACACGCCCAGCAGGTGATCGCCCACGGGCGTGACGTGCCGCACGTACCGCGACGTCACCATGTTCACCTCGACGATCTGCCCGTCGAGCCCCACCGTCCAACCCCTGGCCGTCGCCGCATCGAGCCACACGCTGCGCAGGTCGCGCCGCAGCTCGAGCGCGTCGGGGTTCCAGCTCGGCGGCTGCCACGGGTACTGCCCCGAGTCGGTGTAGCTGTACGACAACATCGACCCGTCGGCGCCGACCGCGACCAGCACGCGCGCCATGTTCATCGGGTTCACCGCGCCCCAGATGCCGAACACGCGCTGAATCGCGCCGCGGCCCTGCGCCCAGCCCGTGCCGTTGTTCTCGCGAAACGCCATGTCGCCCGCCGCCCACCACTCGGTCGGGCCGCGCCGCCAGATCTTCAAGAGGTCGGGCGCGAGCTCGTTCGGGCTCGCCGACTGCGTGACCCTCAAGGTCGACCCGTTCCACTGCGCGAGCGTGTCGCCGGCCCCCGAGATCCACGCCTCGGTCGCCGTCGCCCACACCCCGCCGAGATCTCGCGGAGGCGCCCCGCTCGCCGACAGCCCTGCATCGACGAACGGCATCGGCGGCGACCAGGGCACCCGCGCCCACGCTCCGCCCTGATGGCGCAGCACCGTGCCCTGCTCGCCCACCGCCCACACGTCGGTCGCCGACACCGGGTGCACGTCGAACAGCGTGACGCTCACGCCGGCATCCGACCGCGACCAGGTGTTGCCGTCGTAGTGATACGCCGCGCCGCGCGAGCCCACCGCCCAGATGTCGGTCTCTGACAGGCCGCGCACGGCGTAGAGCGGCTCGGGCACCCGCTGCGCGATGCACCACGCGCCGCCGTCGGGCACGCAGCCGCTCGAGTCGGCGACCGGGCCCCAGAAGCGCCCCGCATCGAACGTGCCGCCGTCGACCGGCGTGAACGTGCCGCCGTCGACGCCCGCATCGCCGCCGCCGCCGCCGTCGACCGGGGTCACCACCGAGCCACCGTCGCCCGGCCCCGCGTCGACCAGCGCGTTCACCCAGGCCTGCACACACGCGCGCTGCTGCGCGTCGAGCGGCGAGCCGGTGTTCGGCATGCGCGTGCCGAACGGCGGCGTCGCCGAGAGCTTCACCACCAGCGCGCTCTCTTCGGGCAGCTCGGGGTCGACCAGCAGGTAGTCGGCGCGGCCCGTCGCGCGCACGCCGTAGACGCGTGACGCGAGGCCGGGCGCCTCGAGATCCAACCCGGCCTGCTTCGTGGCCGTGTCGTGGCAGCCCGCGACGCACGTCGACGCGAAGAGCGCCGGCACGTCACAGTCGCCGGGCGTGACGCTGCCGTCGGGCTTCGGCTTCGGCTCGAACGGCTCGTCGCACGCCGCGAGCAGCAGCAGTACCGAGGCGACGCGCTTCATCCGACGAAGCCGGGCAGGCCGCCCGAGCAGAAGCTCGCGTCGCCGAACGCCGTGACGTCGTTCAGCCCCATCGCCTGCGCGATCGACACCCAGAGGTTGTTCGTCGTCTCGTTCACGAACGAAGAGCGCGCGTACGACGGCCCGAAGTTCGTCGGGTTCGCGGCGCGCGCGCGCCGGTAGTCGAGCAGCCGCCCGCCGCGCACGGTGCCGCCCGCGTGGCCGGCCACGACCACGGGTATCTCGTGGAAGTCGTGGTAGCTGCCCATGCCGAACACGTTGACCCAGACGATGAGCGTGTTGTCGAGCAGCGACCCGCCGCTCACGTCGGGCACCGCCTTGAAGCGCTGCACCCACGTGTTGAACGCCGTCGAGAACCAGCGCATCGAGGTGCGCCAGTCTTCGCGCCGCCGCACCGGGTCGAGGCCGTAGTCGGGGCCCTGGTGAATCCACTGGTGGTAGTCGCCGCCCGTGAAGCGCACGGGGAACACCGGGTCGGCGTTCGGCGAGCTCACCATGTGCACGCCGACGTGGCTCAGCTGGCACGCGAACGCCAGCGCGTAGAGGTACGCCGTGTACTCGGTGTTCGCGCTGTTGTTCTGGTGCGTCGGCGGGTTCGGGTCGGGTGCACACGAGCTGCCCTGCGCCTCGAGCGCGAGCCGCGTCTCGAGGTCGCGCAACAGCGACAGGTGGTGGTCGAGCTTCACCTTGTCGGCCGCCGAGACGCGCCCGTTCACGTGGCGAAAGTTGTCGAGCACCGCGTCGATGACGCTCTCACGCGTGAGCCGGCGCCGCGCGATGACCGCGGGGTCGGTGGTGCCCATGAAGTTGCCGAAGAGATCTTGGTAGGCGCTCCACAGGTTCAGGCCCGTCGTCGCCTGCTGCGCGCCCTGGTACGACATCGCGAACGTGCCCGTGGGCAGGTTGATGTTGATGCTGCGCCGCGGCGCCGTCGGCAGCCGCCCGGCGAGGTACTGGTCGAGCGAGGCGCCGCCGCCGTTCGCTCCGCCGCCGACCGCGTTGAAGTCGGTGCGCGCGATGCCCGTGAGCAGCGTGGCGTTGCCGATGTCGTGCGCGTTGCCGTTGTGGTTCCAGATGACGTGGTTGTCGATGCCGCGAATGACGGTGAGGTCGCTCTTCACGCCCTCGAGCGGCTGAAGCAGGTACGGCAGGGTGAGGCTGTTTGCGTCGCCCGTGGGCGTGAGCTCGTCGCGCAGGTTGCCGTTGTCTTGCAGCCAGAACATCACGCGGCGCGGCGCCGCGGCCTGGGCGCGCGCGGCCTTCGGCAGGAGCGACGTGAGCAGCGGCACGGGCAAGAGCGCGCCGGCGCCGCGGAGGAAATGTCGCCGGGGAATCTTCATGGCAGCGTCTCCCGGGTCAAGAACGCGTCGGAGGTCGTGATGGCGACCGCGACGTCTTGCAGCGACGCCCCTGCGGGCAGGCTTCGCTGGGCGGCGTCGAGGTGACAGCGATCACGCGACGTCTCGGTGCGACCCTGCGCGTAGCGGTACGCCTGCGTGAGGTAGCAGCGGTTCGCCTCGGGGCTGTCGGCGAGCCGCTGCGAGAGCTCGATGGGGCCGGTGAACGTGCCGGCGGTCGAGCCGCCCACGATCTCACCGCGGTCGTCGACGGGCAGCCCGTTGTCGGTCGTGCGCGAGACGCCGATGCCGTCGTAGCTCTCGAGCCCGAAGCCGATGGGGTCCATCAGGCGGTGGCACGAGAAGCAGCTCGAGCCCGCCTCGATGTGCACCGACAGCCGCTGGCGAATCGTCGCCGGGCCCGTGACGTTCGGCAGCATCACGTTCACGCCGGGCGGCGGCGGTGAGACCTCTTCGCACAGCATGCGGGTGCGAATGCTCTTGCCGCGGAAGGTGGGCGACGTCGCCTCGGGGTGCGAGTGCGCCGCGAGCCAGGCGACGCGGGTCAGCACGCCCGCGCGCGAGGCGGGCAGCGAGGTCGCTCCGGCCTGCACGCCATACAGCGGGGCGAGCGTCGCGTTCACCGACGTGTCGCGCGCCGTGAGCAGCGCCGCGTAGTTCTTCCCACCCGCGTAGGTGTCGCCGATGAAGGTCTCGAGCTCGGCGCGGGCGGCGTTCGAGACGTCGGGGCTCCACAGGGGGAAGGTGGTGGCGTTCTTGCTGACGTCGGCGAGGTGCTCGGTCTCGAGCCACTGGCTCGCGAAGTGGAGATAACCCTCGCGCGCCTTGGGGCTCGCCAGCAGTCGACGCACCTCGCGCTCGACGTCTTGTTTCGTCTCGAGCCTGCCCTGCTCGGCGGCGTCGAGCAGCGCGACGTCGGGCACGGTGCCCCAGAGGTAGAGCGAGAGCTTCGTGGCGGTCTCGAGGGGCGTGAGGCGCGACGTCGGGCGGGTCGCGCCCACGACCGGAGTGCCGACCTCGGTGACGTAGAGAAACTGCGGCGACTGCAGCACCACCTGCAGCACCGCCGAGAGCGCGTCGTTGTAGGTCGCGCCGCTCAACGCGCGCACGGTGCGGAAGACGCCCAGCAGCGTGGTGCGCTCGTCGGCGGTCAGCGTGCGCCGCCAGGCGCGGCGGCCGAACGTGTCGAAGATCTGACCGACGCACGCCTCCTCTTGGGCAGCCATCGGCGCCGCGCACGGGAACACCGAGGCCTGACGCGTCAGCGCGCGGGTGGCGAGGCCCTCGGCCGACGAGAGGTAGAAGCGAAGACGCACCTCATCCATCGAGACCCAGTCGGCGTGGTTGTCGAAGCGGGTCTCTGACGAAGGCGCTTCGAGATCTCGCGCGGGGCGGCTCGTGTCTTGGAGCAGATCGGCGACGATCTCGTCGTACTGCCGCGGCGTCAGCGCGCGCATCGGCGACGGCACGGGCCGGCACTCGCGCGGCGTCTCGTCGACGGGCGGCGGGAGCACGACGGGCTCGTCGACGGAGCCGACGATGCGACCGGTGCATCCGACAAGGACGCACATGCAGGCGAGGGCGCGGCGCATGAGCATGGCGATTGTAGCCGGTAGATGCACGGCCGCGCGCCGAAGCTCAAAGGGAAGAGGCTACTTTTCCGCACCCGCTCCCGCTACGAGCGCCCGAACACCCGCTGGAAGATCTCGTCGACCGCCCTCAGGTGGTAGTCGGGCGAAAAGCACGCCTCGACCTCGGCCACGCTCATCTTCTGCAAGAGCTCGGTGTCGGCGAGCAGCGCGCCCTTGAAGTCGATGCCGCTCTCGAAGAACTTCATCGCGTTGCGCTGAACGATGACGTACGCCGCCTGCCGGTCGACGCCCTTCTTCGCGAGCTCGAGCAACAGCCGCTGGCTGTTCACCACGCCGCCGAGCAGCGCCAGGTTCTTCGCCATGTTCTCGGGGTACACCCGCAGGTTCTCGATGAGCCCGCTGAACCGGTAGAGCATGAAGTCGAGCGTCACGGTCGCGTCGGGGCCGATGACCCGCTCGACGCTCGAGTGCGAGATGTCGCGCTCGTGCCACAGCGGCACGTTCTCGAGCGCCGCCTGCCCCCAGCCGCGCATCAGCCGCGCGAGCCCGGTGAGGTTCTCGCTCAAGATGGGGTTGCGCTTGTGCGGCATCGCCGAGCTGCCCTTCTGCCCCGCGGTGAACTGCTCTTCGGCCTCGCGCACCTCGGTGCGCTGCAGGTGCCGAACCTCGACCGCGAACTTCTCGATGCTGGTCGCGATGAGGGCGAGCGCACCGAAGTACTCGGCGTGGCGGTCGCGCTGAATCACCTGCGTCGAGACCGGGTCGACGCCGAGGCCCAGCGCCTTGCACGCGTGCGCTTCGACGGCCGGCGACAGGTGCGCGAACGTGCCGACCGCGCCCGAGATCATGCCCACCGCGATGCCCTCGCGCGCGCGCTCGAGCCGCGCCCTGCCGCGCTTCAGCTCGTCGAACCAGACCGCCAGCTTGTGCCCGAACGAGATCGGCTCGGCGTGAATGCCGTGCGAGCGCCCCACCATCACCGTGCGCTTGTGCTCGAACGCGCGCTTCTCGATGGCGGCGAGCGTGCGATCGAGGCCCGCGAGCAGGCGCGTCGCGGCATCGCGGAGCAAGAGCGCGAGCGAGGTGTCGAGCACGTCGCTCGACGTCATGCCGTAGTGCAGCCAGCGCGCGTCGGGGCCGATGCGCTGTTCCATGAAGGTGAGAAACGCGATGACGTCGTGCTTCGTCTCTTTTTCGATCTCGTCGATGCGCTGCACGTCGGCGGCGCTGAAGTCGCCCGCCTTCGCGCGGCAGCTCTGCGCGGCCGACGCCGGAGCGATGCCCGCCGCCACCATGCCGTCGAGCGCCGCGAGCTCGACGTCTCGCCAGCGCCGCAGGCCCTCTTCACGGGTCCACAGCGCGGTCATCTCGGGTCGGGCGTAGCGGGCGAGCATGCCCGGCTCTCTACTACGCGACCGAAGCTAGTTCTTCGGATCCTGGCAGCAGCGGAAGCCGATCTCACCCGAGCGCGAGATCGAGCCACCCGCGCGCCGCGCCGAGCAGCGCACCGCGTAGTCGGAGCTCGCGAACGAGCCGCCCTTCACCAGCTTCTCGCTCGTCCACTCCGACGCGTTGCCGGCCATGTCGCCGACCGCGTAGCCCGACCGGCACTTGCCGAACCGGCCCGACGGCACCAGCGACCGCTTCTCGCCGCCTTCGTCTTCGGTGTTGCACGCGGCCGAGTCGAACGTGTTGCCGAACGGCCAGCGCGCGTTGCCCGGGCCCTTGCACGCTTTTTCCCACTCTTCTTCGCTGCAGAGCCGCTTGCCCTTGCCCTCACAGAGCCGCTTGGCGTCGGCCCACGGCAGGTTGACGGTCGGCGACACGCCGCGCTTGTTGGGGAACTCGAAGAGATCGATGCAGAACGCGGCGACGTCGACCGACGACAGCTTGCGCTCGTCGAAGCCCATCATCGGGTCATCGGCGGCGGTGCCCATCTTGAAGGCGCCGCCCGCGACCATGCGCATGCCCTCACCACACGGGCCCTCGTTCTTCGTGGCGACCGGGTCGGGCTGGGGCGGCGGCGGCGAGACCACGGCGACCTTCTCGGCCTTCTCGGCCTTCTCGCGCTCTTTTTTCTCTCTGGCGAGGCGCTCTTTTTCGGCCTTCTCGGCGGCGATCGCAGACGCCTTCGCCTCGCGATCGGCGGCGGCCTTCGCTTCGCGCTCGGCCTTCTCGCGGGCGGCCTTGTCGGCGAGGCCGGTCTTGAGCAGCTCTTTTTCGGCGGCCTTCTGCTCGGCGGCGAGGCGCTCGCGCTCTTTTTTGGCGGCCTCTTCTTCGTCTTTCTTCGCGGCGGCGAGGCGCTCTTCTTCTTGCTTCTTGGCGATGGCCTCGTCGATGCGCGCCTGCTCGGCCTTCTTCGCTTCTTCGGCGCGCCTCGCCTCGTCGAGCCTGCGCTGGGCCTCGGTCTGCTCGGTGTTGCGCTGGCGCATGCTCATCAAGAGGTAGTAGCCGCCACCGGCGCCGATGCCGACGCCGAGCACGGTGAGCAGCACGAGCCAGATGACGGTGCGATTTTTGTCGTCGGGCGGCGGCGGCCTCGGCGGAGGCGCCGACGGCTCGGGATCTTGAACGGCCTCGACCCGAATCGCCGTCTCTTCTTTGTCGTCGGCGATGAGCTGGCCCGAGTCGATGATCTGCGTCGGCTCGCGGCCGTCTTCGGGCGGAGGCGGCGGCTCGCCGTTTCGGGCCGACTCGAGCGCCGAGCGCAGGTGCTCTTCGGCGACCGGCTGCGTGGCGTCGGGGGGAATGATCTCGGCGCTGCCGACCACCATCTCTGACGAGTCGGGCGGCGGCGGCGGCATGTCGGGCACCGGCGGCGGCGGCTTCTCGCGGCGCGGCGACAGCTGCAGCGCACCGACGCCCGTCGACGAGCGCGGCCGCTGCGGCGAGACGGTGCCGATCGCGCTCTCGCGCGACTTGAGCGGAGGCGGCGCGATCGACGCCGAGACCGACTGAATTTCGCTCATGAACTCGCCGGCCGTCTTGAAGCGGGCCGTCGGGTTCTGGTTCAGCGCGCGGCGGTACAGGCCCTCGAGCGCCTGCGGCACCTCGGGGTTGCGCCGCTGCAGCTCGGGCATCGCGCCGTCGGGCGTGAGACCCGAGAGCATCTCGCCGAGAATCACGGCCATCGAGTAGATGTCGGCGCGCAGATCGACGTCGCGGCCCTCGACGAGCTCGGGGGCGAGGTAGCGATCGGCGCGGCGCGCCTTCATCGCCTGCACGAACGGCAGCCGCGGCATCGCGAGGCCCACGCCGAAGTCGGTGACCTTGAGCAGGTCGGGCAGCACGAGCACGTTGTCGGGCTTGATGTCGCTGTGCGGGCCGACCTTGTGCGCGGCGTCGAGCGCGTTCGCGATCTGCAGCAGAATCGGCTCGATCTCGCGAATGTTGAAGAACTGGCCCTTCGCGAGGCGCAGGTCGATGATCTTTCGCAGCGTCAGGCCGTCGAGGTACTGCGACGTGTAATAGGGCCGGTCTTGGTCTTCGCCCTCTTCGTAGACGCGCACCAGGTTCGGGTGGCTCAGCTTGCGCGCCAGGCGAATGTGCTTCGCGAAGTGTTTACGCTCGTCGGCCGTCTGCACCAGCTTCGGGTTGATGACCTTGAGCGCGACCTCGACGTCGATCTCTTTGTCGTGCGCCCGGAACAGGTAGCCCAGAGGCCCGAGCGCGACGGTGTCTTTGATGAGGTACCGGTTCGCGACGAGATCTTGTGGCTTGAACGGCGCGCCGTCGACGACGCTCTGCGAGAGCTTGCGGCGCGAGAACGTAGCGGTCGCCTGACGGACTCCGCCGCCCGCCAGCTTCTGCCCGCAGTTGGGGCAGGAGTCCGACGTGTCCGGAACGTGGCTGCCGCACTTGTAACAAAGCAATCGAGGCCCAACCTCGTCTAAGCGCCTAAAACCTTTGAATCAAACCACGCCCGTCGACCCGAAACCACCCCCGCCGCGCTGCGTCTCACTCAACCCCTGAACTTCGACCAGCTCCGCCCTGCTGACCGGCGCGATGACCAGCTGCGCGATGCGGTCTCCCCGGCGAATTTTCGCGAGTTCTCTCGAAAGGTTGATGAGAATCACCTTCACCTCGCCGCGGTAGTCGGAGTCGATGGTACCCGGCGAGTTGAGACACGTGAGGCCTGCTTTGAGTGCCAGGCCGGAGCGCGGGCGCACCTGGCCTTCGAAGCCCCGGGGAATCTCGAGCGAGAGGCCGGTCGCGACGGCGTGGCGCTGCATCGGCTCGAGCTCGACGTCTTCGGCGGCGACGAGATCCATGCCCGCGGCCTCTGCCGTCTGGTAGCGCGGCAGCTGAATGTCGGGCCGGAGCTTTACGACCCTCACCTGGGGGGGCGTCACGAGGTAGCCGGGGCCTCTATCACCGCTGACTTGCTGGTGACAAACGTGTCAGGTGCCTTCGCGGGCAACGATCGTTGCCCAAGAGCCTACGGCGCGTCGGTGCCGGTGACGGCGGCCTTCTCGAACGCCGCCTTCAGCGGGTCACCTTTGCGCTGAGGCGGGCGCGGCGGCGGCAGCTCGAGGGCGACCTTCATCTCTTTGCCCTTGAAGAGGAAGGGGTCGACGGGCCGGTGCGAGAGCTCGAGCTGGTAGTGAACGTGGGGGCCGGTGCTGCGGCCGGTGTTGCCCGAGTAGGCGACGACGTCGCCCTCTTTCACGACCTGGCCCAGCGTCACGCGAAACGCCGAGTTGTGGCAGTAGGCGGTGGTGACGCCGCGGCCGTGGTCGATGATGACGAGCTTGCCGTTGAGCGCGTCTTCGCTGACGCGAATGACGGTGCCGGCGGCGGTGGCGTGAACGTCGCTGCCCTCGGGCACCGAGAGGTCGACGCCGGTGTGCAGCTGCTGGCGACCCAAGATGGGGTGTGAGCGCCAGCCGAAGGGTGAGGTGACGCGCGTCGAGGCAGGCACGGGCCACGAGAGGCCGTACGCGGTCGAGAGCAGCAGCGCCTGCGAGGCCGAGTCGACCGAGGCGGTGGCGTCGGGCGGCAGCCGCTGGGCGAGGCGGTCGAGCGTGAGCGGGTAGCCCTCGGCCCTGGTGCGCTCGGCGGCGAAGCGGGCGGTGTCGAAGCCGGCGAAGAACGCGAGCACGGCGGCGTCTTCGCTGCCGAGCTCGCCCTTGGCCTTGTCGACGAGGTGGGTGGCGGCGTCGGGGCCGGTGCCGGGCTGCTCGAGGGCGCTGGGCACGACGTCGTAGCGCTGGGCGAGCGCGGCGCCGAACTTGCGCTGCTCGAAGGGGAGCTTCGTGTACGTGACGAAGAGGCCGCGGCCGAGCGCGGGGCCGGGCGGCACGGCGGCGAGCATCTGCGGGTCGGGCACGTCGGGCGTCGACTCGATGTCGAGGTTGTGGTGCTGCAGCTCCCAGACGCCGCCCGAGTAGTACGAGAGCAGCGGGCGGGCGGTCGACTTCGAGCCCATGATCTTGGCCGACACGGTGCGCACGAGGGCGCCGACGGGCGTGTGGTACGCGGCGGCCCACAGGCACAAGCCCGCGGCGAACAGGTTCACGAGGCCGGTCTT
>JAEUJP010000666.1 GCA_016793725.1 Myxococcaceae bacterium
CTTGTCGCAGGAACTGCTTCCACCCCATGGCGCCCCCGCCTTTCTCGGGAATCATGCAAATCCCGGCACACGAGCAAACGACAAGTCGGCGTAGATTTCACCTTGCTTCGTCTGACACGGCGCCAAGTGCCTGGCGGGGGCAAGAGCACGGTGCGGAAAAATGGCCATCCTGTCGCCGTCGCTATCGCATGCTGCACGCCACCGACAGCTCAACCCATGAGCACCCCGCTGACGATGAGTCCGACGGCTCCTGCGCCCGCTGCGGCGGCCAAATGGCTGTGACCCGCACCGGCAAGGTCAAGCAGGGCGTGAGGTACTGCTCGTCGCGCTGCCGCACCGCCGATGTCCGGGACCGCCGAGCGGTAGCGCGTGCCGATCTTCTCCACGCCCTCGACGACCTACGGGCGCTTGAGGCCCGCATTAGAAACGCGCTGGCGGTGATGGGCCACGCGAAGTCGTAGGTGGCGACACGATTCGAGACCGCGCGGCGCATGTACGCCTCGACTGTCACGTGCCCCAACGGTACAGGTCGCTGCTTTGCGAGTTGGGGACCACGTGGGAATCCGGCAGCTCGCCGGTCACTGTCCCTTCGGTCGTCCCCACCGCAGGTACAGAGCAGGCATTAGGAACAAGTTCAGGGCTGTCGAGCTCACCAACCCGCCGACGATCACTACCGCGAGCGGGTGCTCGATCTCATGGCCAGGTCTCACTCCGCCCATCACGATCGGCACCAGCGCGAGGCCGGTGGCGAGCGCGGTCATCAGGATCGGCCGGAGCCGCTCTTCCGCACCGCGCAGCACCAGCGCCAATCCGAACGGGACGCCCTCCTCGGTCTCCAGGTGGCGGTAGTGGCTGATGAGCATGATGCCGTTGCGCGCCGCGATGCCGATGACTGTCACGAAGCCGACCAGCGCGCCGAGCGAGAGCACGCCACTGCCGAGCAGTGTGGCCGCGACGCCCCCCACGAGCGCGAACGGCAGGCTGATGAAGACCAGCAGCGCGAGCCGTGCTGTACCGAAGTCGCTGTAGAGCACCAGGAAGATGCCGATGAACGCCAAGAGCGCGAACAGCCCGAGCCGGCGCTGAGACTGTTGACGTGCCGCGTATTCGCCCAGCACCTCAGGGTGGTGGCCCGCGGGGAACGGCATGGCCTTCACGGCTGCCTCGACGTCTCGCGCGACGCTGCCGAGGTCCCGGCCCTTCACGTTGCACGACACGTCGATGCGCCGGGAGGCCGACTCGCGCACGATGACGTTCGGCGTCGGAGTGATGCGCACCTCGGCCACCTCGCGCAGAGGCACCTGACCACTGCCCGGCAGCGGCAGGTCGATCAGCAGCTCGCGCAAAGCCGCGACGTCGTGCCGGTTGTCGAGCCCACCCCACACCACGACGTCGAAGCTCTTCTGCTCTTCGTAGATCTCGCCGACCTTCAACCCCTTCACCATGGTCGCCACGGTGCGGCGCACGTCCCCGGCGGTCAGGCCGAAAGCGCTCGCGGCCTGCGGCTTCAGGGAAATCTCCACCTGCGGCACCAGCACCTGCGGCTCGACCTTCAAGTCGCTGACACCGTCGACCTTGGCGAGCTTCGCGCCGACGAGCTGCGCCTGCTCGCGCAGCGTGTCGAGGCTCGGGCCGTAGAGCCGGACCACCACCGAGCCACCGCCTCCGGTGAGGACCTCCTTCACGCGCTCGCGCAGGTAGGTGAGCAGGTCGCGGTACAGGCCGGGGTAGCCGTCGACGATGCTCTGGATCTTCGCCACCGTCGCGTCGTACTCGGCGTCGGGGTCGAGCGAGATCCACAGTTCGGTGAAGTTGGGGCCGACCACTTCGTCTGCGACCTCTGCTCGGCCGATGTGCGAGCCGAAGTTGCGAACGCCGGGCACCGCGCGCAGCTCCTTGCTCGCCGCCAGCGTGATGCGGTTCATCGCCTCGAGCGAGCTGCCCGGCTTCTCGACCCAGTGCATCAGGAAGTCGAGCTCCTTGAAGTGTGGCAGGAAGTCCTCTCCGAGAAACGGAACCGCGGCGGCGGTTGCCAGCGCCAGGCCGACGAGCGCGGCGGGCGCGAGCTTTGGCCGCTTCATCACCCCTTCCAGCAGACGCCGGTAGGCCCGGCGCAAGGGAGGCATCACGGGAGAATCTCGGTGTGCTCCCCGCTTCGCGCCGGGCAGCAGCAGTAGCGAGAGCGCGGGCGTCACCACCAGCGCCACGCCGAGGGAGGCGGTGACCGCGAGCAGGTACGACAGCGCGAGGGGACGAAAGAACGAGCCCGCCAGCCCATCGAGCATGAACACCGGCAGAAAGACGAGCGCGACGATCATCGTCGCGTAGACGACGGCGCTGCGCACTTCGAGCGAGCCCTGCAGCACCACCTCGAACGCGCTCTTCGGCTCGGCCAGCTTCGCGTTCAGCTCCAGCCGCCGCACGATGTTCTCCACGTCGATGATTGCGTCGTCCACGACCTCGCCGAGCGCGATGACGAGGCCGGCGAGCACCATCGTATTGAGCGTGCCGCCGCGGAAGTGCAGCACCAACCCGGCAGTGATGAGTGACAGCGGAATCGCGGCGAGGCTGATGACGGCAGTGCGCCACTCCCAGAGGAACACCGCGAGGATCAGCACCACCAGAAGACAACCGATCAAGAGCGCGTGGTTCAGGTTGTCGAGTGAGCGCTCGATGTACGTCGCCGGTCGGAAGATGGTGGTGTCGATGTCGAGGCCGGTCAGGCCTGGACGCATCTGCTCGACCGCCGCCTCGACGTTGCGGGTCAGCTCCAGGGTGTTGCCCCAAGGCTGCTTCTCGACGATGAGCAGCAGGCCCGGCCCGTCGTTGATGATCGCGTCGCCGATGGGAGGCTGATGTCCTTCGGTCACCGTTGCCACGTCGCCGAGCAGCACGGACGCGCCCCGGCGGCTCGCCACCGGCACCTGCGCGAGGTCACCGGCGCCTCGCACCGCGCTCACATGCGTCACCGGCAGCCGCTGGTTCGGAGAGTCGATGAAGCCACCGGGCTGCGGGCGGGTCGCGTCTCCCGCCGCCTTCGCCACCTGGTCGAGCGTGACGCGGCCGGCGGCGAGCTGCTCGGGACTCACGAGCACCTGCAACTGTCGGTCGCGCTGCCCCCAGACCGCGACGTTCGCGACGCCAGGCACCGCCATGAGCCGCGGCCGCATCGTCCACCGCACCAGGGTCGTCATCTCGACCTGCGAGAGCGTCTTCGACGACACGCCGATCTTCATCGCCCGGCTGGTTGACGACAGCGGGGACATCATCACGGGTGGCCGGGACACGGCGGGCAGCGACGAGGCGGCAATGGAGAGCCGCTCGGAGACGAGCTGGCGCGCCTTGAGCAGGTCGGTGCCCTCCTCGAAGATGAGCACCACAGACGAGAGACCGAGCACCGACTTCGATCGCAGCACCTTCATCCACGGTGTCCCGTTGAGCGCGCTCTCCAGCGGAACGCTGATGAGCGCCTCCACCTCGGAGGTCGACAGCCCTGGTGCTTCGGTCTGGATCTCGACCAGCGGTGGCGCGAACTCGGGGAAGACGTCGAGCGGAGTCCTCGACACGACGTCGAGGCCCCAGACCATCAACACGACAGAGAGGCAGGCGACTGCGACGCGCAGCTTGAGGGCACCTGAGATGAGCGACGAGATCAATGTCCTGCTCCGAACTCGACACCGAAGAGCTCGAGCACTCCGGCAGTGACCACGCGCGTGCCGAGCGCAGGCCCGCTGGCGAGTACCGCGGTGTCGCCGGTGCGGTGCTTCACCTCGACGCGCCGGCGCACGAATGTCTGCGCCCCGGCGGCCTCGTACACCCACGCGCCGCCATGGACGTCGTAGACCAGCGCCGCCCACGGAGTGACCAGCGAGTCTTCGCCACCTGACAGCGGGACCGAGACCATCACCCGCTCACCCGGCTGGAAGGCGCGATCGTCGTTCGGCACGCTGAAGAAGAGGTCGACGCTCACCGCGAGCGGATCGGCTGCGGGAGGCGCGGCGGCCGGCTTCGCCTCACGGCCTGGGTCATTCGGTTTCGCCGAGAGCGATCTCACGGTGGCTGGCGCGCCGGCCGCGACGAATGCGACGTCGCCCGCGAAGAGCGGAGCGCGGACCCACAGCTCATCGAGGGCATCGACCTGGAAGAGGACTGTGCCGGCGGCGACCGACTGCCCCTCACCGACGCGCAGGTCGCGGAGGACGCCGTCGCGCGGTGCAGTGAGCGGCAGTGCGAGCTTGCCGCCGGCTCCTCCCTGTGGCCGCGCCGCGGCGAGGTTCGCCTCGGCGAGCTTGAGCTCGAGCTGCGCGTCTTCGTTGGCGCGCTCGGCGACCGCGCCTTCTTTCAAGAGGTCTGCCGAGCGCTGAGCACGCTTCCTCGCCGTTTCGAGCCTCGACTCGGCCGCAGCGATGTCGGCTGCCGAGGGCAACGCAAAGAGGCGCATGACCACCTGGCCGCGCTTCACCATCGTGCCGGGCTTGAGCAGCTCGCCCCCCGACGCGAGCACGGTGCCTGCCATGGGCGCCGTCACCGTGACGGTGCGCCCGACTGGGACGACGAGCTCTCCGGCGACTCGTCGAACCCGCGCGACGGCGCGCTTCTCCACCAGGGCGGTGGTTACGCCGAGCCGGGTCTCCGCCTCCGGCGTGAGCTTCACGGTGGTGAGCGCGCTCTCCTTCACCGGGTTCTGGATCGTCGCCGGGTGCGGCTCGGGAGGCTTTGAGGGCTTCGAGCAGCCGAGCGCCAACCCGCAGCACAGCAGGGCTTCAATTCGCATGGAGACGCTTCCTTCCGATGCTGCGGTCGAGCTCGGCGCCGGCACGGCGCAGCTCGGCGACGAGCTCGGCTTCGCGCAGCCACGCGTCGAGCTGCTGACGCGTGATGTCGAGCACGAAGAGCAGTGACACCTCTCCGCCGCCGAACGCCTTCTCTGCGCGCGACACTGCGGCTCCGAGCTCGCTCAGCACTTCGGCACGGAGCAGCTCGAGCTGCTGCTTCGCCACGGCGTGCCGACCGTGTGCTTGCCGCACCTCGAGCAGCACTCGTTGGCGCGCGGCGACATACGCCCAGATCGCCCGCTCGTAGTCGGCGTCGGCGCGCGCACGCTGGCCCTGGTTCTGGTTGAAGAGCGGCAGCTCGAGCTGCAGGCCGGGGCCGATCTCGAAGCCCTGCAGGCCAGCGCCGTTAGCGTCTGCGACCAGGTTGGTCTGCGGGAACGTGGCAGCCAGAGCCGCGCTCGCCCGCGCGTGCGTTGCTTCGATGGACAGCTCGGCGGCGCGCAGGTCGGGCCGCAGCCCCAGCGACTCGCGCAGCTCCGCGTCGAGGTCGTCGGCGTCGCGCGCCGGCTCACCCAGCTCTGAGAGCTTCAGGCCGGCCGGCGTGATCAGGCCGAGCAGGGTGCCGAGCCGCTCGTTCGCTGCCACGGCCTCCAGCTCGAGACGCCTCACGTCGTGCTCCGCACGGCGCTTCTCGACACGCACGGTGAGCAGCTCGAGCTGGCTGATGTCGCCGGCTGTGAGCCGGGCATCCGCGATGGAGGCGATGCGGGTGCGCAGGTCGCTGCTCTTGCGCGCCAACTCGATGCGGTGCCGCGCGAGCACCGCTTCGGCCCAGGCCACCTTCACGTTGCGCACGAGGTCGAGACCCGTCTGCACCAGGTTCGATGCGACACGCTCGACCTCGACCTTCGCGGCGGCGACTCGGTGGGGGCGCTGCCAGAGCGCCTCGATGGGGATGAGCGCTGTCAGCTCGAGCTGCTTCGGCCCGAGCGGCAGCAGCACGGTGAAGAGCGGGTTCCTGATGATTCCCGCCTCCGCGAGGTCGGCGCGAGCGAAGCCGAGCTGGGTGAGGTCGGTCTGAAACTGGGCGTTGTTCCACAACGCGACAGCGACCGCTTCGTCCTCGCTGATGCCGTCGTCGATGGCGATACCGGGCGGGAGCTCGAAGTCCGAACCGCCCTCTCGGAGGTTGGCGCCGGTCCGCTCCGAGAGGTTTCGCGACACCGATGCGCGGTCGTGTGCCGAGTGCGGCACGCATGCCAGCAGCAGTCCCGGCACCACCAGCCACAGACTCCGCGCGTTCATTGCCGCGCCCCGACCCGCATCGACAGCCGCGCGCCGCTGGGCACGTCTTCGAAGGTCGCGGTTCCGCCGTGCAGCCGTGCGATGTGGCGAATCAACGCGAGGCCGAGGCCGTGTCCGGCGACGCCTTCTTCGCGGGCGCGCGCCGAGCGGACGAACGGCTGGAAGACTCTCTCTCTCTCGGCCCGAGGCACTCCGGGGCCATCGTCATCGACGCGTAGCACCGCCTGAGCAGCCGACGGCTCTGGCACCACCTCGACCGCGACGCGGCGGCCAAACTTCAGCGCGTTCGAGATCGCATTCAAGAGCATCGCGTGCAGCAGGGTCGGGTCCCCGCGCACCGTCGCATCGGCTTCGCCGCGCACGGTCACGCGTTCGCGTTCGGGCGCGGGGAGCTCCGCGAGCACGTCTTCGACGACATCGCGCAGCGACACGGCTTCGTTCGCGAGGTGCGCCTCCGAGAGGGGGCGCGCGAGCACGAGCAGCTTGTCGATGAGCCCGCCGAGACGGGCGACCGTTGCGAGCGCCTGCTTCAGCTCAGCGGGTGTCTCGCTCTGGCGCTCCGCGAGCAGCTCGAGCTCCGCTCGGACTGCCGTGAGCGGCGTGCGGAGCTC
>JAEUJP010000151.1 GCA_016793725.1 Myxococcaceae bacterium
CAGACCGAGGGGCCGAAGTACCAGTACCGCTGCTTTCTCTCGTCGTTCGCGGCGGGGCTGCCGCGCGTGGTCGCGCCCCTCGACAGCACCGCGCTGTGCCCGCCCGAACGGCCGGCCCCGGTGATGTTCGGGGTGCCGGCCGCCGCGGTGCCGTGACGAAGGGTCAGTCGACCTTCGACGCGTCGTTCACGCGGCCGACCGTACGAATCATGAAGCAGCCCGAGTCGCAGTACGCCCTCGCCGAGGGCGGGCAGTAGACGCCGTCGTCTTGGTTCTGGCAGCGGCTGTCGTGGTCGACGTTGACGGTGTGCTCGATTCTGCCGAACGGGTTGCTGTAGCTGCCGTTACCCTCGACGAACCAGTAGCTCTCTTCGCCCGGGTCGTACGCGAGGAACAGCTGCGTGTGCCGGCCGCACGCGGAGGTGGCGTCTTCGCGCACGCCGAGCCAGTCGCCGGGCAGGCGCTGGGTGAAGTCGGGGTCGAGCTCGAAGTCTTCGGCGCTGCCGTCGAACCAGGTCTTCATGTCGTTGACGCTGTCTTCCGACGGGCCCGTGTCGGCCGGGTCGCAGTGGCTGGTGGCCGTCGTGTCGTCTTCGCGGCACGGGTTCATGCCGATGAGAAACGGCTGCGCCGCGTTCGCGTAGAACTCGGTGCAGTACGCGGTGTCGTTCGCGACGAGCTGGTAGCGGTCTTTCAGCGAGTCGTCCCAGTTGCCGAGCGAGTGCGTGCGGAACCAGCCGTACTCGTACAGCGCGTTCAGCACGATGTTCGCGCGGGCCGTCTTCACCGTGCCCGAGGTCGGCAGCGTCACCGTGTAATACGTGTCGCTGTTCGCGCAGTCTTTCGGCGCCTTCGCGTTGCAGTCGCGCAGCGGGCGAATGCGCTCGAGCTCGCCGCCCGCGGGCTTCTTGTACAGGTCGACGCGCACCTCGTAGGCCTTCAGCGGCTCGAGCCCCGTGATGTGGAACACGGCGACGAACGAGCTCATCTCTGCCGGCGCATCGGGCATCGTGAGCCACGGCTCCGAGTGCGCCTCGAGCTTGCGGTAGTACACGCGGCCCCACAGCTCACCCGCGCTCGCCGCCGCGCGCTCGTCGGCGTTGTACAGCGACAGCCGCACGTCGAAGCCCGTCGAGGTGTTCGTGTTGCCCGAGATGCCGTAGTTCGCGCGGGCGAGGTCGGCGGCGCCGTCGCAGTCGTCGTCGATGCCGTTGGGCGACTCGTAGCGGTGCGGGTGAATGGCGGCGTCGTTGTCATTGCAGTCGCCCGCGTTCTCGGCGCGGTTCGGCGCGTCGTTGCAGCGAATGGCGCAGGCGACCTGGGCGGTGGCGGTGGCGCCGTAGTGGTCGCCGTCGGCGTCGACGAAGCAGGTGTGCGTGGTCAGCACGCTCGACCGCGTGTCGTCGCAGTCGTCGTCGTTGCTCGCGTAGCCGGCCGAGGCGCAGGTGTTGCCGGCGCAGACGTCGAGGGCGGGGCCGGTGCCGTAGCCGTCGTGATCTTCGTCGGCGTAGCAGCGCATGATTCGCCACTTCGTGGCGACGACGTCGTTGCAGTCGGAGTTGCTGTACGAGTAGCCCGGGTCGTCGCAGTCGTCGTGAACGGCCGTGAGCTTGCCGAAGCCGTCTCGGTCGCTGTCGAGAAAGCAGGTGCCCGGGCCCGGCTCGATGATGGCGGAGGCGATGGACGCCGTCGGGTCGTCGGGCGGCGGTGAGTCGGGCGCGACGTTGCAGGCTGAGACGAAGCTGAGGAGGAACACCGTCGTGAGTGAGCGCATGCCGCGGCTTCGGTGCAGCGGCTGTGCCCTCGCGCGGCGGGCGTGCGGCCGCGTCGTTGTGCCGGTGCGGCGTCGGGTCGACCCGACGGTCGGAGGGTGGGACCTGCGCGAGCGCCCCCTTCGGCCGTGGGCGCGCCGGCCGACGTGAGATGCGATCGGCTTCCCGTCGCAGCGCGAGGCTGGCCCCCCCGAGCTGAATCGAGGGTCTGTCCCATGACTGAGGTTTTTCGTAGGGAACTACGAAATGCGGGCCTCGCCCGACAGACCCTCAGACCAGCGCCCCCGGAGGCAGCTCGCGTCAGCTCGGAGAACCCACCGCCGCATCGACATGTGCCGTCGCGATGCATGCGCACCGCGCAGGGCAGTGACCCGCGCGTCGCGCCGCACCCGAATCGTCGCGCCTCGTCACTTCTGCGCGCTGAGCGCCCACACCGCCGAGTGCACCTGCGCCACCACCTTCGCCATGCGCACGTAGTCGAGCGTCTCGGGCGTGTCGGTCGCGTGGTGGTAGTTCGCGTTTCGGTTCAGCGCCGTGTCGGTCACCATCACGGCGGGCCAGCCGTGCGCCCAGTAGCTGCGGTGGTCTGACCAGTCGATGCCGGGTATCGCGGCGGCCGCGTTGATGGAGGCGACCGGCAGGTCATTCGCGCCGCTCATCGCCCGCTTCACCTTTCGCGTCAGGCCGACCTGCCCGAGGTTGCCGACGACGGCGATGTGGTTCGCGGTCGTCGGGTAGATGAGCCCGAGCGCTCCGATGGGGAAGTGCTGCGAGCCGGGCGCATCAGAGAAGTAGCCGATGGTCTCGAGCGAGAGCGCGGCCTTCACGCGGGCGCCGGCCGCCGCGAGCGCGTCGGCATGCACCACGCTGCCCATCTCTCTCGTGCGAAAGAACGGCGGCTCTTCGAGCGACCAGAAGACGATCTCGACCGGCCCCGGCGGCGGCGTCACCGCAAAGACGTGCGCGAGCTCGAGCGCGCCCGCGACGCCGCTCGCGTTGTCGTCGGCGCCCGGCAGCCCTTCACACGTGTCGTAGTGCGCACCGACCACGACCCGGTCGCCCGTCGCCGGCCCATAGAGCCTCGACACGTTGCGGTACTCGCGGCCCTCGACCTTCCACGTCTGCTCGGTGGCGCCGGGCCCGAGCTGCGCCTTCAGCCACGCCGCAGCCGCGTCGAGCTTCTCGGGGTTCTGATGGCCGCGCGGGTGAAAGTCGACCGCCAGCTTGCGCACCGTGGCCTCGAGCCGCGCCGGCACCACGATGACCTCGGGCCCGCTGCGCTCGGCGCCCGCGAACGGCTGGGTCGTGAGGGGAACCACTGCCGCCAGCACCAGCACGGCGACGGTGACGACCGCCCCGAAGACGCGCTTCGCGCTCACGTGACGCG
>JAEUJP010000153.1 GCA_016793725.1 Myxococcaceae bacterium
GTCGGGGTTCGACCCGCTGGCGCGCTCGACGCGGTTCATGCTGACCGAAGAGGCGCACCACATGTTCGTGGGCGAGACGGGCGTCGGGCGCGTCGTGCAGCGCTCGGCCGAGCTGACGAAGCAAGACCCGAACGGTGACGCGCGCAAGCTGGGCGGCGTCGATCTGCCGACGCTGCAGAAGTACCTGAACCTCTGGTACTCGCTGTCGCTCGATCTGTTCGGGTCAGAGATCTCGTCGAACGCGGCGGCGTTCTTCGCGGCGGGGCTGAAGGGCCGCGCCAACGAAGACAAGAAGTACACCGACCACAAGGCCATCGAGGGCGTGTACCCGATGGAGGTGCCGAAGACGGGCAACCCCTTGGTGCTCGAGAAGCAAGACGTCGCGATTCGCAACGCGATGAACGAGGTGCTGCGCGACGGCTACGTCGAAGACTGCCAGCGCGGCGTCGACCGGTGGAACAAGACGCTCGACGCGGCGGGGCTCTCGTTTCGCTTCACCCTGCCCTCGCGGCGCTTCCACCGCGCACAGGGCATCTTCGCGAACGGCCGGTACGCACCCGACGGCACCCCGCTCACGCAAGAGCAGTGGGACGCGAAGGTGAACGATTGGATCCCGTCGGCCGCCGACAAGGCGTACGTGAAGAGCCTGCAGGCGAAGTCGGTGACCGAGCCCGGGAAGATGGCGAACTGGATCGCGGCGCCCGCCAAGGGCGTCGATGCCAAGCCCGTCGACTTCGTCTACGTGCGCGCTGAGGCGTAGGCGTAAGGCCGTGGAGGTTGGACGTTGGACGTTGGACGTGGACGTCTCACCGTTCACGCGCAACGTGCACGTAGACGTGCCACGTCGAACGACGACGCGAACGAGCACGTCAACGGGTGCGGCGCCTCTCGGGTGCGGGTGCGGGAGCGGGTGCGTTGACGGCGACTGCGACGACGAGCACCCCACCCGGGTACCAGCTCAGGCGCATCGGCCGGGGCTCCCGGAATCAGGGCATCGATGACCGTGCGACGGCGTAGACGTCGATGTGTGACGAGTCGCGTTCTCGTCAACGAACCCGAACCCGAACCCGTTCGCGTCCCCGTCGTCGTCGCCGTGCACGGGGGGGGCACGTCGTCGTGTGCCGACTACCGTCGCCGGTGCGACTTGCCGTGTGGGCGACCCTTCCCACCCTTCGACCGCCGCTCCTGCCGGGGCGACTCTCTCGGCTCGAACCGGCGCCGCACCTGGGGTGCCTGGGCCTTCACGGGCGCCCCCTCGAGCGCCACGATCTCGAGATCGATCTTCCGCGCCTGCAGGTTCACCGAAGCAATGCGCGCCACCATGGGCAAGCCCACCTTCACCACCTTGCCGCCGGCGAGAATGCCCCGGTACAGGCCGGGGTCGAACTTCCACCCCGAAGGCCGCACCATGCCCTCGATGTACAGCCCGTCGAGCTCGGCGTAGAAGCCCCCCTCAGCGAGGCTCGACACCGTCGCAGGCAGCTCTTCACCGACGCGGTCTTTGAGCATCAGGCACGAGTAGAACGACACGACCTCGCGCTCGACCTTCATGGCCGCGCGCTCGCGCTCGCTCGACTGCACCGCCTTCTTCTCGAGCTCGTCACCGTCGACGCGCTCCTTCGCCCAGATCTGCCGCAACAGCCGGTGCACGATCAGGTCGGGGTACCGCCGAATCGGCGACGTGAAGTGCAGGTAGTCGTCTGCCCCCAGCCCATAGTGCCCGTCGTTCTGCGACGAGTAGATCGCCTGCATCATCGACCTCAGCAGGAGCTGGTTCAGCGCCCGCTGCTCGGGGTGCCCCACCAGCTGCTTGAGCAGCGCGTTGAGCTCTTTCGATGACATCGGCCCCTGGCGAACGTTGAGCCCGTAGGCCCCGGCCAGCGCCGCGAACGCCGCCAGCTTCTCTTCATCTGGTGGCGCGTGGTACCGGCTCAGCGTGGGCACCCCCCGCTCACGGAAGTAGCGCGCCACCGCCTCGTTCGCGGCCAGCATGCACTCTTCGACGATGCGGTGACTCTCGAGCCGCTCACGCCGCGCCATGCGCTTCGGCGTGCCGTCTTCGTTCAGCTCGACCCGCGTCTCGTTGATGTCGAAGTCGATGGCCCCGCGGTCGAGGCGCATCTTCGTCAGCACCTTCGACAGCTCGAGCAGCTTCTCGAACAGCGGGCGAAACTTCACCCGGTGCGGCACGTCTCTGCCTGCAAGCACCGCGTGCACTTCTTCGTACGTGCAGCGCGCCGCGCTGCGCATCACCGCCGGGTAGAGCTCGCTCGACACCGCGACGCCAGCCTTGTCGATCACCATGTCGGCGACCATGCACAGCCGGTCTTCGTCGGGCTTCAGCGAGCAGATGCCGTTCGACAGCCGCTCGGGCAACATCGGCAGCACCCGGCCCGGCAGGTACACGCTGGTCGCGCGGCGCAGCGCCTCGGCGTCGAGCGCGTCACCGTCTTCGACGTAGTGCGACACGTCGGCGATGGCGACCACCAGCCGGTAGCCCTTCGGGTGATCGGTCACCCAGACCGCGTCGTCGAAGTCGCGCGCGTCTTCACCGTCGATGGTGACGAGCCCCATCGCGCGCAGATCTCTGCGGCCCTTCTCGTTCGCCTCGGCCTCCAAGACCGTCGTCTCGACGGCGTCGGCCTCGTCCATCACCTCGGCGGGGAACTCTTCGTTGAAGCCCTGGGCGTACGCGATGCCCAGCACCTCGACGCTCATGTCGCCCATCTTGCCCAGCGACCCGGCGACCTCACCGGTCAGCCGATCATCGGGGCTCAAGACCCTCTTGCCGACGCCCAGCCGCACCTTCACGGCATCACCGTCGCGCGCGAGCTGCGTCTTCGGCACCGACACGGGGCCGATGTCGGTCTGCACGAACGCGCCGTGCTTGTTCTCTCGGTACTCACCGACCACGAACTGCCGCGTGCGGTCTCGCACGTCGACGATGCGGCCCGTCGTGCGACCGTCTCGCCCCTCGACCAGCTCGACGACGACCTTGTCGTTGTCGAGCGCCCGCGCCGCATCGGCCGGCGTCACGAAGATGTTTTCGCCCTCGCCCGACGACGGGTGCACGAACCCGAACCCGTTCGGGTGCACCTTCAGCGTGCCTTCGATTCTCTTCTTCTGTCTTTCGTGTGTGGGTTTCTGCTTCTCGAACTGGGGAGCGCGCTGCTTCTGACCTCCGCGACGCTCGACCCGCCCCTCAACCTTCTCTGACTTCACTGCTTCGACTTCGACTGCTGACTTCGGCAACGTGAACCTTTTTCCTTCCTTCAATAGACGCCCTGCCTTCACCAATTCCCGCAAGACGCGCTTGAGCGCCGTCTGCTGACCGGGGTGGAGGGCGTTCAACTTCATCAGCTCTTTGAGCCCGAGCGGGTGGCCCGCCCGAGCGATGAGCTCGACCAATGACGACTCTGTAAATTGACCCACTCAGTACGGACCAGGCACCGGCGCGGGCATGTCGAGCCCCTTCACGTGCAGCGCCAACTTGTAGGTCTTCGACACCTGCGCCGGGGTGAACGCCTTCGCGAGGAAGAACTCGACCTCGTGATCGCCCGGGTTGCGCGGCGTGAAGAAGAACTCGCGCGTCGCCCCGCTGCTCTTGAGCTCGAAGTTCGCCTCGCGCAGGCCGCAGCGCTTCGCCGTCGTCGGCTCGACCGCCCACGTGTAGCCCGCGCGCTCAGGCAGCCGCACCGACAACCCCGTGTTGAGCTTCACCTCGGCTTCGCCACCCTGGCCCGAGACCTCGACCTCGACAATCTCCATGTTTTCGCGCGACACCGAACGGAACTCGTTCGGCCTCGGCTCGCACGTCTCACAGATGATGCGGCCGCCCCAGCCCGACGTCTTCTCGACCACGCCCGTCACGTGCAGCATGTTGCCGACGTTCTTGCGCAGCCCCTTCGCGCCCTTGCCTTCGAGCGTGAAGCTGACCTGCTGCCGCGTGCCCGCGTTCGAGACCACGAGGAAGAAGTCTTCACCCGTCATCTCGAGCGTGCCGCGCAGCGACGCGTAGCCCTTCATGCCCGCGCCCATGCCTGCGCTCGACGCCTGCTCGACCTCGCCCGGCGACAAGAACCGCAGCTTGTCGACCGGCGCCACCGGCACCACCTCGACCTCGGCCTCGGGCTTCTTCGCCGAGTACTTGCGCACGTCGACGATGCCGCCGTGGTTGTTCGTGCGCCGAATGTACCCGCTCACGCTGACCTTGTGGTCGACGTACGCCGGCAGCACCTCTTGATCGGGCCCCTGCAACAGGAAATAGAGCTCGCGTTTGTCGCGGCCGATCACCTCGAGGTACGGGAAGTTCGCGTGCACGATGAGGCGCCCCTTCAGCGACCCCTCACCCATCACGCCGCGCCCCTGACCCACCGTGAGCAGCTGCTCCATCTCGCGCTTCGTCAGCGCCTCGGCCACCTGCGGCAGCTTCGTCGCCCGCGGGAGCTGCTTGTCGGGTGACGGCCCCAGAAACGCGCCCTCACGCCGCGCGTTCGGTGCCGAGAACTGCGGCGCCGGTATCGCCTCTTTGCCCTTCTTGCCCTTCGGCGGCGGCTCGGCCTTCTTGAGCTCGGCCTTCTTGATCTCGGCCTTCTTGAGCTCGGGTTTCTTGAGCTCAGCCTTCTTGGGCTCAGCTTTCGGAGCAGCACCCTTCGCCGCCTTTGCAGGCGCCGCTTTCGCCACCTTCTTCTCGGGTTTGCTCTTGGATGCCGCTTTTTTCGCGGCAGGCTTCTTCTTGGAACCAGCCAATGTCAGCGCCCTCCTTCACGGGAGCTTTGGCGTGCGCTTATCCCTCACATGCTGAGAATGTCAATATAAACCTTGGACATTCCTTGAACTTTTTTGGATAACGCGCGGCCGTGTCACTCACACCGGTCGAGCACGCGCAGCGCCAGATCCTCCAGAAGATCTCGCCACTTGACGACGAGGCGGTCGGCCTCGACGAGGCGTTGGGGCGCTCGACGACCGAAGACGCGACGGCGCTGCGCACGCTGCCGCCGGCCGACAACTCCGCGATGGACGGGTACGCCCTGCGGGCGGCCGATGTGAAATCTGCGCCCACCGCGCTCACGATCGTCGAGCGCATCTTCGCGGGCCAGCTACCCCGGCGCGAGCTGCAGCCGAACGAGTGCGCGCGCATCATGACGGGTGGCACCCTGCCCCGCGGCGCCGACGCCGTCGTGATGCAAGAGAAGACGCGCGCCTTGAGCGACACCGCGGTCGAAGTTCTCGAGGCGGTGAAGGCGGGGGCCAACGTGCGCGCGCGCGGCGAAGACTCGCGTGAGGGCGACGTGCTGGTGAAGAAGGGCACCCCGCTCGGCATCGGCGAGCTGGGGCTGTTGTGGGCGCAGGGGCTGTCGACGGTTCGGGTGACGCGGCGCCCACGCGTCGGCATCGTCTCGAGCGGCGACGAGCTGGTCGAGATCGGCATGCCCCACGGCGGGCGCATCTACGACACGAACTCGCCGGCGATCGCGGCGATGGTGCGCCGCTGCGGTGGCCTGCCGCGCAAGCTCGGCATCGCGCCCGATCGCCTCGAGGCCGTGCGGCAGAAGATCGAGACGGGCCTCGCCCCAGACTTCGACGTGCTCATCTGCATCGCGGGCATGTCGGTCGGCGAAAAAGACTACGTGCGCGAGGTGCTCACGATGCTCGGCGTGAACATCGACTTCTGGCGCGTCGCGATGCGCCCCGGCAAGCCGCTCGCGTTCGGCACCAAAGGCTCGACGCTCGTCTTCGGCCTGCCCGGCAACCCGGTCTCGTCGCTGGTGACGTTCGAGCTGTTCGTGCGGCCGGCGCTGCGCAAGCTGCAGGGGCTCGACTCCGCGGTGCCCGAGGTGCCCGGGGTGCTCGGGGCGCCGCTCAAAAAACCGCCGGGCCTCAAGCTCTTCACGCGCGCGACGGTGAAGCTCGAAGGCGGCGCGCTCGTGGCGACGCCGCTCGGCTCGCAGACGTCGGGGGCGCTGACGTCGGCGGCCGGCGCGACCCACCTCATCGTGCTGCCGCCCGAGGTGACCGAGGCGGCGGCGGGTGAAAAAGTGACGCTCATTCCAGTGAGTTGGGCGGCGTGACTTGACCTGAGAAACGAAAGCGCGCATGGAACGTCTGGTAAGTACGATGCACACCAAGGTTCTGCCGTCCCGGAAGCCGACGCATCACCTCGAGCGGTTCAGCGAGTCGAGGCTGCCCACCGAGCGAGGCGATTTTCAGATCGTGGTGTTCCGCGACCGGCGCAGCGGCGCCGAGCACGTGGCGATGGTGCGGGGCGACGTGGCGGGGCACGAAGGTGTGCCGGTGCGGCTCCACAGCGAGTGCCTGACGAGCGAGGTGTTCGGCAGCATGCGGTGCGACTGCCGCGCGCAGCTCGACCGGGCGCTCGACTTCATCGCGCAGAGCGGGCGCGGCGTGCTGGTGTACCTGCGGCAAGAGGGGCGCGGCATCGGGCTCGGCAACAAGATCAGGGCCTACCAGCTGCAGCAGGAACAAGGGCTCGACACGGTCGAGGCGAACCTGAAGCTGGGGTTCCCCGACGATGTGCGGCGCTACGACATCGCGGCCGAGATCTTGAGGTCGCTCGATGTGCGCAGCGTCGACCTGATCACGAACAACCCGCTCAAGATTGCGGGGCTGGTCGACGAGGGTGTGCCGGTGCGACGAAGAATTCCTTCGCGAACCGCGCACAATCCGCTTAACGTCGGTTATCTCAAGACGAAGCGCGACCGCTCCGGACACCTGATTGAGCTCCTCGCCGAGGAAAACCCGGAAGCCGAAGTCGGCTGACAACACGTCTGCCGGTGCCGGCTCCAAAAAGAACACCACCAAGCAAGCGGCGGGGCCCGTGGTGCGATTCTGGGGCGTACGCGGCTCGATACCCTCGCCCGGCCCGAAGACGGCGCGCTACGGCGGCAACACGCCGTGCGTCGAAATTCGCTGCGGCGACGAGCTCATCATCTTCGACCTGGGTACCGGCATTCGTGAGCTCGGGGCGAGCTACGGGCCGTCGCTGACGGCGTCGATCTTCGTCTCGCACTACCACTACGATCACCTGCAGGGCCTGCCGTTCTTCACCCCGATGTTCCACCCGAAGTCCCGGGTGGTGTTCTACGGCCCGTCACGCGCAGGGCGCACGGTGAAAGACGTGATCGTGGCGCAGATGCAGCAGCCCTTCTTCCCCGTGACGGCCGAGATGGTGTTCCGCGCCGACGTCGACTACCGCGCCGTGGCCGAGGGCGACCGCATCGTGCTGGGCGACGCCGTGGTGACCGCGCTCGAGGTGAAGCACCCGGGCGGCAACCTCGCCTACCGGGTTCACTACCGCGGCAAGTCGGTGGTGTACGCGACCGACGCCGAGCATGGCGACCGCGACGGGCAGCTCATCGAGTTCGCGAAGGGCGCCGACCTGCTCATCTTCGACGCGATGTACTCGGAAGACGAATACAACGGCGTCGCCGGCCCGCCGAAGATCGGCTGGGGCCACTCGACGTGGGAACAGTCGATCAAGGTCGCGAACGGCGCAGGCGTCGGCAAGCTGTGCCTGTTTCACCACGACCCGACGCGCGACGACGACGCGCTCGACGCCCTGCTCGGCCACGTGCGCAAAGAGCGCAAAGAGGCGATGGCGGCGGCCGAGGGTCAGATCATCAAGGTGTGAAGACGCCGGGCAGGGCCTGCACCCCATCGTTGCCGAAGCGGTTCAGCGCCACCCCGAACGCCTGAGCGATCGCGATGTGCAGATCGGCGACGCGCCCGCTCGGCCGGTTGATGACCCGGCCGCCCGTGAGCGCCCCACCCGCCCCGCCAACCAGCAGAATCGGCAGATTGTCGGTCGAGTGCGTGTCTGAGTCAGACAGCTCGCTCGAGTAGTACACGAGCGTGTTGTCGAGCAGCGTCTCGCCGTTCGGCCCGTCGACCGTGTTCTTCATGTCGTTCAGCAGCGTCGACAGCTCGCTCAGGTAGTAGCGGTCGATGAGGCCGGTCGCGAGGTACTTCATCGCCGTGAGCTCTTCGGGCGTCGGCGGCATGGCCGTGAAGCCCTCGGCGTTGCGCCAGTGTGAGAGCTCGTGGTGCTTCACCAGCTCGCACCCCGAGGCGACGCCGTTCGAGAACGCCCACGAGCCGTCGGGCCGCGGCCCGTTGCCGTTCAGGGCGCGCGGGTACTTGTACGAGCCCGCGTTGCCGCCGCCGCCGACCATGAACGTCACCACGCGCGAGACGTCGCACTGCAGCGCGAGCAGCAAGATGCGGTGAAAGGTGCGAATGTAGTCGGTCGGGTCGTCGACGTTGAGGCCCACGTCGTTCGGTCGCGCGCCCACCGTGCAGGCTTGCGGGGGCGGCGCGTTGCGCAGATCATCTTCGAGCTGCGCGATCGCCGTGAAGTACTGGTCGACGCGCGCGCGATCGTCACGGCCGAGCTTCGGCTTCAGCGCGTCGGCGTCGGCCTTCACCGCGTCGAGCACGCGCGTTCGCCGCGCGAGCCGCTTCGCGCGCGCCGCCGCCGACTGGCCCGCGTCGAGCCCCGCAAAGAGCCGGTCGAACGCGCGCGCCGGCGAGATCTCGCGCGCCGCCGGCGTCGACCCGTCGACCCAAGAGATGTTGTCGAGGTACGGGCACGGGAAGCCGCCGCAGTTGCCCCCGTTGATCGAGTTGTTCGCGGGCCCGAGCTCGAGGCTCTTGTACCGCGTCGAGCGCGGCAGCGCCTGCGCCAGCACCTGGTCGAGCGACGCGCCCGCCGGAGCGCACCCCTCATAGCCGGTCGCCGGCGGGTCGATGCACACCTTCAGCTGCCCTTCGATCGCCGTCGCTGCGGTGAGAAAGCCGGTCACGCCGCGGTGGTGCCCGCCCGGCCCCATCGGCGGCCGGTGTTTGCACGACAGCCCGTTGACCATCGTGAAGTGTGAGCCGAGCGCCGGCAGAAACGGCGCGAGCGTCTGCGACTGCGACAGCTGCGTGAAGGTCGGTGAGGTGTCTTGATTCCACCGCTGCATGTTCACGCCGTTCGGCGTCATGTAGCCGACGAAGCGCTGCTTCGGCGCCGACGTCTGCCCGCGCGCCTCGAGGCTCTCGAGAAACGGCAGCGCCACCACCGTGCCGAACCCGCGCAGCAGGTGTCTTCGCGACAGCTTCATGGCTGCACCTCCGCCTGGCGCATTCTGAACGGCTCCGAGGCGACGACCTCGCGCATCAGCGCCTCGAACGACTGGCCGTGCACCTTCGCGGCGAGGCTCTCGGCCTGGCAGCGATCGTCGCCCTTCGGCTCGCGCGCGAGCGCGTACGTGAGCAGGTGCAGCGCCATGCACTGCTCGAAGCGCAGGTCTCTCGCGAGCGCGGTGCGCAGCTGCGGCAGCCCCTCGAACGTCGTGCCGTCGGGGAGCTGCCCGTGCGTGTCGAGCGCCTGCCCCTGCCGGTCGGTCGCGCGCCACGCCCCGTCGGCGTCGTACTGGTCGAGCGCGAAGCCGATCGGGTCCATCCGCTTGTGGCAGCCGGCGCAGAACGGGTTCTTCGCGTGCTCCTCGAGCGACTCGCGAGCGGTGCGCCCCGGCATCGTGGTGAGCGGCGGTATCGCGGCGGGCGGGTCATCGGGCACGTCGCAGAGCAGGTTCGTCAGCACCCACTTGCCGCGCAGCACCTGCGACGGGCGGGCCGGCGTCGAGTTGAGGGCGAGCATCGACCCCAGGCCCAGCGCTCCGCCGCGCTCGGTGTTCGAGAGCGCTACCCGCACCGGCGTCGCGCTGCCCGGCAGCGGCAGCCCGTAGTGCTGGGCGAGGCGGTCGTTCAGGTAAGACCAGTCGGCGTCGACCAGCTTCGTCATCGGCTGCGGCTGGTGGAAGACCGACGCGAACAGCAGCTCGGCCTCTCGGCCCATCGCAGCCTTCAGCGGCGCGTCGAACGTGGGGAAGAGCTGCGGCGACGGGCTGATGGTGTCGAGCGCGCGCGTCGACATCAGCTGCGCGCCGGCGTTCTGCACCATCACGCCAGAGCCCCACAGGCGCGCCGCGTGCGACTGCAGCACCGAGGGGTCGGTCAGGGTGCCGTCGTCGGCGGCTGCCGACAGCGCGTCGTCGGGCGGCCCGCTGGTGAGAAAGTACGACAGGCGCGCGGCCAGCTCGTGCGCCGAGACCGGGTGCGGCGTCGCAGAGGTCAGGTCGGCATCGAGCTCGACGCGATAGAGGAAGTGCGGCGACAGCAGCACGGTGGCGACGGCCGCCTGAAACGCCTCGGCCTGGCTGTCGCCCGCGGCGAGCGCGGCGTCGTACACGGCCACGACGGCGTCGACCTCGGGCGAGGCGACGGGCCGTCGGTAGGCGCGGCGCATCAGGGCGCTCAACGTCTGAGAGACGCACGGCGCGCCGCCCGTCGCGAGATCGCAGCGCCGCACCTTCGGGGTCGCGATCGCCGTCGACGCGCGCTCGATGCTGAACCAGTCGAGCCAGCCGACCGGCGGCGTGGGCGGGTCAGACAGGCGCGTCTCGTCGTCGAGCCAGATGTCGAGCTGGTGCACGCCCGGCGAGTCGACGTGCACCGTCGCCGTGTAGAGCTGCTGCGCGGTGCGCGTGCCGGCGACGCGCGCGCTGAGAAACGGGTAGCGCGAGTCGAGCTGCACCTGCCAGTTGAGGGGCCGCACGCCTCCGTCTTCGGTGGTGGTGCCGCCGTCGGGGTACGCCGCCCAGCCCGAGAGGCGCACGGTGTAGTCGGCCTCTCGATCGAGGTACGTCTGAACGAAGATGCGGTACGCGGTCCAGAACCCGCGGGCTCCGTTGGCGACCACGTTGTTGTACAGGTTCGAGCCGCAGCACGACTGCTGCACCCGCTCGTAGCCGCCGTCTTCGGCTCTCGTCTCGGCCTCCCACCGTTTGCTCAGCCCCGGGTCGAACTCGCGCACCCACAGCGCCTCGGCGAGCTTCCACGCCGCCTCTTCGTAGCGCTCGGCGTGCAGCACGCTCACCGTCTGCACGTCGCTGACGTGGTCGAAGCCGGCGTGGCTCGGGTCGAGGGGGAAGTTGGCGGCGGCCAGCGCCGAGCGGTCGCCGAGCACCGCGTCGACGCTCTGATCGAACTCGAGCCGCGTCAGCCGGTGCAGCGGCGGGCGGCCCGGCACGAGGGCGTGCTCACACTGCGGCTCGGGCGGCAGAGGTGCCGGCGCTTCGGGCGGCGGCGGTGGAGCACCGATCACGCCCGTACAGGCGGCGACGCTCAGCGCGAGGGGGAAGAGGCGACGCACATGGAACCCGACTTCGGCCTGGTCTGCGCGGCCATTGTCGCGCCGGGTGACATCGTGACGCAATGGGGCTTCGTTGGTCAGCGACCAGAGAGCCGCACGGCGCGCGCCAGCCCGGCGAACGGCATGCGCGCGGCGGCTGCAGCGTCGTCGAGCCACTCGCTGGCGCGGTGCTCGGTGAGCGTCACATCGCCGGCGCCGGCCTCGGCCACGAACGCGTGCTCGTGAAACAGCCGTGCGCCGCCAAATGTGAACGCGTGTTCATAATCGAGCGCACGCACCTGCTCGATCGGCAGGCCGGTCTCTTCGCGGGCCTCGCGCAGGGCGGCGGCAGCCGGCGTCTCGCCCGGCTCGATGCGGCCCGTGACGATCTGCCAGAAGCCGCCCCGCTCTTCGGGCCGCTGCAGCACGAGCACCTGGAGGCCGCGGCGCACGACGACGCTGACGGTCGGGGTCGGCGGTGCGGGGCTCAGGCGCTCGAGCTCGAACACCTCGGCGAACTTCGCGGCGACGACGGGCTCGACCTCGGCGATCGTGACGGGCCGGCCGAGCTCTCTCGCCATCGACGTCACGCCTGCCTCACGAATGCCGCACGGCACGATGAGCTCGAAGTGGCTCATCTCGGGGTCGACGTTCAGCGCGAAGCCGTGGCGCGTGTACCAGCGCGAGAGGTGCACGCCGAGCGCGGCGATCTTGCGGCGGTTCACCCAGACGCCCGGCCACTGCGGCTCGCGGGTGGCTGCGATGCCGAAGTGGGCGCACGTGCGAATCATGACCTCTTCGATCTTCCGCACGTACTTGCGCACGTCTTGCTGGCCAGGCGGCAGGTACAAGAGCGGGTAGCCCACGATCTGCCCGGGCCCGTGGTACGTGACGTCGCCGCCGCGGTCGGTCTCGTGCAGCTCGACGCCCAGGCGGGCGAGGGTCTCGGGGCTCGCGAGCACGTTGTACGCCTTCGCCCCGCGCCCCATCGTCAGCACGGCCGGGTGCTGCAGCAGCATCAGCGTGTCGCCGACGGTGCCGGCCTTGCGCGCGTCTTGAAACTGCCTCTGCAGCTCGAGGCCGTCGGCGTACTCGACGAGGCCGAGGCGATGAACGCTGATGCCGGTCGGGCTCACAGCCTCGCCACCAGCGCGCAGAGCTCACGCGCCGGCGCCTTCGACTTGAGCGCCAGCTGTACGAGCGCCTCGGCGTCTTCGGTCACGCCCAGCCTGGCCGCGAGCGCTCTGAGCGACTCGGCGTCGAACGTGGGCAGCACCGCGACGGCGTCGACGCGCGCGAGCACGGCTTCGGGCACGAGCTCGCCGCAGGCGGTCACGAGCGTCGCCGTGTCCCACACCGGCTGGCCCTTGAGCATGAGCGGCGCCGGCGGCGGCACGGCGCAGATCGAGATCACGACGCGGGGCGCATCGGGCACGGCGCTCAGCGGCTCGGTCGGCTCGAGACAGGTCGCGCCCTTCAGCGCCGCGAGCACCGTCGACTTGCCCGAGCCGGCAGGCCCGAACAGCACGCCCAGGGTGCCGCGCGAGAGCCGCTCGGCGGCGGCCTGCTGGGCGGGCAAGAGCTCGAGCGCCTTCGCCGAGGGCGCTCGGGTGCCGCCCAGAAAACCCAGTGAGGTGCCGGCGCACGAGGCGCAGATGAACGAGCCGGTCGGGCCTCCGACGAGCGCGCCGGCCTCGGCCTTCGGGCGGCAGCAGAACGAGCACCAGGCGTCGAGCGAGGGGTCTGCGAGCGCAGGGCCGCGCTCTTCGAGGGTGCGGCGGCGGCGGCCGGCCGCGTCGGGCTCCGACGAACCCCCCACCTCGTCGGGCTCGTCCGGAAGACCCTCGAGCCGGCGAATGTGCCGGAGCATCTTGAGCGCGCGGTTGTGGTTCTGGGCGTCGCGGTAGATCTCGGCGGCCCGCTTGAGCAGCGCGACGGCCTCGGTCTTCTCGCCGCGCGCCTCGGCCGCCTGTGCGTCGGCGAGCACCTGTCGTACGTCACTCAAGCGAGGTGGAGCTTAACGCTCCACTCGGCGTTCAATGGAAATTGAACTCGGTCTTGTTCGAGTCAGTCTTCGTCGTCGACCGGCCGCCGCTTCGGCGCCGCCCCGCGAAACGCCCGCGCCAGGTAGAAGAGCGCCAGCACCACCGCGACGCCCATCATCACCAGGTTCAGCTGCACCGCCGTGCCCCGCTGCCAGTACCGAAACGCCACCGCCCCGCACGCTGCCGCCATCGCGCCGTTGCCGAGCCGCGGGTTCACCCCGGGAATACGGCCGAAGAGGTACGCCGTCGTCAGAATCGCGAGCGACACCCAGTCGACGGCGAGCCGCGCGCCGTTCACGCCTGCGCCTTGAGCTTGTCGCCGCCGTTCGGAGGCTCGGTCGGCGGCCCGTCGCTCAGCTTGCCCGCGAGATCACCGAAGCTGCGCTTCGACAGCACCATGATGAAGAGGCCGAACAGAATCTGCTGCGCCATCTGCACCAGCCACAGCACGTTCGCGTACGCGATGCCGGGGCCGTTCACGACGTCGGCCGGCAGAAACAGGCCCAGCGCGAGCGTGATGGCCGCGTGAAACGTGCCTGCGCTGCCCGGCGCCGCGGGGATCATGAGGCCGCACACCAGCACCGAGAGCACGACGTAGCCCTGAAAGAACGTGAGCTGGTCGACGCCGTCGAACGCGCTCGCGAACAGCGACATGCCCCACCCGTTCAGCACCCAGTACGCGGCCGTCGCCAGAATGAAGACGGCGAAGTTCTTCGCGTCGGGCAGCTGCTTCAGCGCGCCGACGAACCCGTCGACGATGTACACGACCTTCTCGGCCACCCGCGGCGAGACGAGCCCGAACACCGCCCGCAGCGCGCGCACCGTGCGGTCGTGCTGCCACCGCGCGACGAGCAGGAACACGAAGCCCGAGCCGAACACTGCGAACATGATGTTCGCACCCGCGGTGACGATGCCCATGCTGTTCGCGCTGTCGGGCACGAACAGCAGCAACACGCGCAAGAGCACCGCGATCACGATGCCGTCGACGATGCGCTCGAGCACGACCGTCGTCATCGCGGCGCTGCGTCGAATGGTCGACCGCTCGGCGATCAGAAACGGGCGCGCAAACTCACCGAGCCGAAACGGCAGCACCAAGAGCATCATGAAGCCGATCGCCGAGGCCTCGTTCAGGGGGCCGAACTTCACCTTCTCGATGCCAGAGAGCAGCGCGCCCCAGCGAATCGTGCGGGCGAAGTGAATGCCGAACAGCACGCCGATGTAGGGCAACATCAACCACCAGCGCGCCGTGCGCAGGGAAAGCAGCATCTCGCCCCAGTTCGTGTGCCTGAACGTCCACCAGAAGCAGACGGCCGTGATCGAGAGGCTCACGACGAGCTGTACGATGCGCTTCACCTAGGCCGCGCCTCTTAGCAACGAGGCGGGCGTCTCGGCGAGCAACCTCTCGAGCCGCTTGCGGCCGACGGCCTTGTCGAGCGCGGCGATCGACTCCGACAGCCACTTGTCGGCGCCCACCGGCGAGTGCATGTCGCTCGCCGCGATCGCGTACAGATCTTCGTCGAGAAACGCCCGCGCCAGCTTCTTCGCGTTCGGCCCGTACCGCCCCACCAGCGCCGCGATGTCGAGCTGCAAGAGCGCCCCCGCCCTGACCGCGTCGGCCGCCCTGCCCTTGCGATCGAACTCCATGCAGCGCTCGGGGTGCGCGATCACCGGTGTGACGCCCTTCAGCTGCAGGCGGAAGATCACGTCGGGCAGCACCGGCAGCGGCGTCGTGTAAGGCGCCTCGATGAGCATGTACGGCCCGCCCGCCAGCGGCCGCCCGCCCTCGAACAGCCTCTCGTCGACGAACTGGTTTTCGCTGTTCACGTGGAGCTTCAAGGCCACCTTCGCCGCGTCGAGCGCCGCCTGAACCTCGCCGAGGCGCTGTACGCAGATCTCGCGCGGCGCGTACTCGGGGCGGTTGTGCGGGCTCGGCGCCGCGTCGGTGTAGCCGAGCGACGTGAGCACCTTCGCCATGGCGATCGCGTCTTCCATCGTGCGAGCCCCGTCGTCGACGTTCGGCAAGAGGTGCAGGTGCAGATCGACGAAGCCCATCTACTTCCACCCCACGAGCAGACCGACGAACCAGCCGCCCAGGTACCGCTGCGTCACCGAAAACGGGTCGCGCGACACGGCCTGCCCGTAGCCCACCGCCAGTGCGAGCGTCACGACCGCCACGCGCCAGCCCGCGTGCACCCGCCCCTCGATGTACGGCAGCACCTTCTTCTCGCGCTGGTCGCCGAAGCCGGCCGGCCCGAAGCCGATGTCGAAGCCCCAGTGAAAGCCGATCTCGCGCTGCATGCGGTAGCCGAGCCCCAACAACCCCACGTACTGCCAGAAGTTTACGGTCGTCGAATACGCCCCGCCGAGCTGCAGACCGGCCACCAGCGTGTTGCGCGGCTGATCGACGAGGTCGACTTCCCAACCGAGCCTCATCGCTGGGGAAACCGAACCGTTCTGCACGAAGACGACCGCGGCGCCGGTACGCGGCAGGTACGGCGGCGTCTGCTGCCCGCACAGCAGCAGCGCAAGAAAAGCGATGGGCACAGGCCCCCTGCCTCTAACACGACGCTTGTCATGAGAGGCGAGGCCGCCTAATTACTCGGGCCACCGATGGCCACCTCGCTTCGGACGTACGTCTTCCTCGACTCGCTCCAGCCGCAGTTCGCAGCGCAC
>JAEUJP010000170.1 GCA_016793725.1 Myxococcaceae bacterium
ACCTGGGCTGGACACGATTCTGCGCGGGGGCCTCTTGCGCGGCGGCGTCTACATCGTTCAGGGCGAGCCGGGCGCCGGCAAGACGGTGCTCACGAACCAGATTGCCTTTCACCACGTGCGTCAGGGCGGGCGCGTGCTCTACACGACGCTGCTGGCCGAGTCGCACGAGCGGCTCATGTTCAACCTGAGCAGCCTGAAGTACTTCGACCCGGTGGTGGTGCCGGCGCAGCTCTCGTACCTGAGCGGCTTTTCGGTGCTCGAAGAGGGCGGCCTCAAGTCGCTCGTCGACCTGGTGCGCAAAGAGGCGCGCGAGAAGAACGTCAGCCTGCTCGTCATCGACGGCCTCGTCACCGCCGCCGAGTCGGCCGAGACCGACCGCGAGTTCAAGCGCTTCATTCACGCGCTGCAGATTCACGCGGGCCTGGTGAACTGCACCGTCATCTTGCTCACCAGCGGCGACCCCACGCAGGTGCGCCCCGAGCACACGATGGTCGACGGGGTCATCGACCTGGCCGACATGAAGTTTCAGCGGCGCAGCGAGCGCGAGCTCGAGGTGAAGAAGTTTCGCGGCTCGGGGTACCTGCGCGGCGCACACACGTTTCAAATCGACGACAGCGGCGTGCGGGTGCACCCGCGCATCGAGGTGCTGCTCGGCAACCCGAGCGAAGAAGACTCGTGCGGCGACCGGCGCGTGTCGACGACGATTCCGCGCCTCGACGGCATTCTCGAGGGCGGCCTGATGTGCGGCTCGACGACGCTCGTGACCGGGCCGTCGGGCGCGGGCAAGACGACGCTGGGTCTACAGTTCCTCTCGGGTGCGCGCGAAAAAGAGCCCGCGCTGCTGTTCGGCTTCTACGAGACGCCGAAGCGGCTCGTGCACAAGGCGCGCTCGCTGGGGCTCGACCTCGGCTCGCTGCATGAGAAGGGGCAGCTGCACTTCATCTGGCACCCGCCGACCGACCGCACGCTCGACGGGCTGGGCAACCAGCTGGTCGACACGGTGCGGCTGTACGGCATCAAGCGGCTGTTCATCGACGGGCTCGACGGGTTCTCGAAAGCGGCGGCGTACCCCGAGCGCATCAACCACTTCTTCTGCGCGCTCGCGAACGAGCTGCGCACGCAGGGCGTGACGACGTTGTGCTCGGCCGAGCTGCGCCAGGTGGTGGGCGACGACATAAACCTGCCCGTGATGGGCGTGTCGACGATGGCCGAGAACGCCATCTTGCTGCGGTTCGCCGAAGTGCACAGCGAGCTCTTTCGCCTGATGAGCGTCATCAAGACGCGCGACAGCGGCTACCACCCGGCGACGCGCGAGTTCCGCATCGGCAACGGCGGCGTCGACATCTCTGAGTCGTACCGCACCGTCGAAGAAATCATGGAGGGCCGTGCGCGGCCCCGCATCGACACGAGCCCGAGCAACCCTGCTTCGAAAGGCAAGAAGAAGAAGTGAAGCGCATTCTCATCGTCGACGATGAGTTCGGCATCGTCGAGGCACTGGTCGATGTGCTCGGAGACGAGGGCTATGCGGTCGCGTCTGCGCGCAACGGCCGAGATGCGCTCAAGCGGGTGGCCGAAGAGGCGCCCGACCTCATCATCAGCGACTACATGATGCCGCTGATGGACGGGCTCGAGCTCGTCGACGCCCTGCAGAAGCAAGGCACGAACGTGCCGTTCGTGTTGATGACGGCGGTGAAGCTCGACCAGCTGCCCCAGGGGCTGAAGCTGGCGGCGATTCTGCAGAAGCCGTTCTCGCTCGACGCGCTGCTCGACCTGGTGCGGCAGGTGCTGGGGTGACGCGGTAACGATGAAGCAGGGGGCTTGTGCCGACATGGCGGAGTGCCGGTAGAATTCGGTCGCGTGGGGTTCTCACCGATTCGGCAGTTCCAGCGCTACGCGGTGCAGCTGCTCGCGATCGCGGTGAGCGCGTCTCCGCGGCTCGACCACGTGCACAACCTGTCGAAGAGCGGAGCGCGGATCAGCAGCCGGGCGGCGCCCGAGGCGGGGTCGCCGTACACGTTCTTGTTGATCATTCCCGGGACCGCGACGCGCGCACAGGTGCTGAAGCTGCCCGCGAAGGTGGTGTGGACGGCGACCGGCGAGTTCGGTGTGCGCTTCGACGCCCAAGACGCCGGCCTCGACCGCTTCGTCGACCAGCTCGCCGAGCAGGTCGAGCCCGCGAACGTTACCCGCGCGTAACTCGGGGTCTGCCCGGTTGCTGCGAGACGGGCGTTCGCGCATTGCTCGGGCGGTTGGTGACGGAGCGCGCTGCTGAAGAGCCCAGGGTTCGCCCCCGGCGCCTGATGGACAGAGGCCTCGTGCTCGTCATCGACGACGACCTCGAGACGCGCGCCGCCATCTCGGAGCTGCTCGCCGACCTCGACTACTGGCCGGTGACGACGCGCAACGGGCTCGAGGCGCTCGAGTCGCTCAGGCGCGGGGTGCGGCCGGCGGCGATTCTCGTCGACGCATACATGCCGCTGATGGACGGCGAGACGTTCTGCGCGGCGTGCGACGAAGACCCGGGGCTCAGAGACATACCCCGCATCCTGGTGTCGGCGAACCGAGACGCAGCGGCGCGCGTCGGCCGCTGCCGCGCCGTCGGGTTTCTCGAGAAACCCATCGACGCGGCCGAGCTCGTGAAGGCGCTCGACGCGCTCCAGCGCGGCAGAGCGTGAGCGCTCTGCTGACCCGCCTGCCGGGTCAGCCGCGGCCTCCGTCGTTGCACGAGGGTCTCGGGCCGGCGCTTGGGTGTCGGTGCGCATGCCCCTCGAGACACGGGCAGCGCACCGGCTGAAACATGAGCCCGAGGTTTCAGGCGGTTACTGCTGGTTCGTCTCGACCTTCACCAGGCCCTTGCGGTCGGCCTTCTCGGCGGCGCGGCGGTCGTGCCGCTGCTCGCGCAGGTCGGAGCGGAGGTCGTGCATGCGCTCGCGGTGCTCGGCGCGGCGCACCTGCCCGAGCTCGCGCACGTCGCGCAGCCGCTCACGGCGCTCGGCGCCGGTGAACGCGTCTTTCACCTCGTGCTTCAGCTCGCGCACGTACTGCTTCGTGCTCTTCCACGCGTTCTTCTCAGCAGCGAGGTGCTCCTTCACGCCCGAGCCGCCCCAGGCGGCACGAACCTGAGGGTCCTTCTCTTTCAGCGTGACGGTCGGCGTGCGAAAGGTCATCACCCGCGCGACGCCGTCTCGCCCCTTGAACGCGAGGCGCGGGGCCATCGCGAAGAAGCCGCGGCCGTCGACGCCCGCCACCTTCACGCGCAGCTTCTGACCGTCGATGCTGACCTGCGGATTCAGCTCGCCCCTGGCGGCGCCGAGCCACTCGACCTGCGCGCCGTCGAACAGCTTCTTCGCCTCCTGCTTCGTGAGACCGAGCGCGCCGAGCGGCACCTCGAGCTTCACGTCGCCGTGCGCCTCGTACCGTTCGACATCGGTGTACTCGACCTGCGACGGCTCGAGCTTCACGTCCCAAGAGACGGGGAGCGAACGAGCCGGCGATGAGGGGGGTCGAGTACCACCGATGGCGAGCGTCATGCGGCGGCAGGCCTACCTCACTCTGGTTTGCATCGCAAACCCGACTCGACACCCGACGAACCCGGCCCTGCCGCAGGCTCAGGGGGTCGAGACATGAGCGGCGAGCCACGCCGCGGCCTGCTCGGCGTGCACCGAGCGCGGCTTCGCCTGCGCCCACACGTCGACGATGCGCTGGTACGCGGCGCGGGCGCCGGCGGGGCGGCGGCCGACACGAAGGCCGTGCGCGTCGCCGAGAGCGAGCTCGACGGCCTCATCAACGTGATGGGGTCGCAGTTCGAGGCGTCGGTGAGCGATTTGTTGAAGAGCTGAGCGCGCCCGTGACGGAAGCGCGTTCAGCGGCATCTGCTGGCCTGGACGCTCGACGGTGCATACCCGATAAACACCCCATGGCACCGAACCTCCGCCCGCTGCTCGTCGTGTCGCTGCTCGCCTTCGCCGCGTGCGG
>JAEUJP010000185.1 GCA_016793725.1 Myxococcaceae bacterium
GCAGAGCGCCGCTTCGAGCGATGGAGTTTTCATGGGAGGTGAGGAGCTGAGCTGCGACCGAATTCTCTGGGCGCGTCAGGCTCCGCATTTCGGGCGCAGCGAAAAATGGCGTTACAGAACGCACGAAAATGCCTCGAGCAGGCGCGCCGGGCGCCCGCTCGAGGTCAGGTGTGCGACGGCTGTTACGCCCGTGCTGCGCCGAGGGTTACTTCTCGTTCGCGGTCACGGTGATGCAGACGGCCGCGGGCCGGTGACCCTCGCTGAACTGGTCGTCTTCATGGTGGGGTCTGCGGTTGAACTTCACGCCCTTGCTGGCGAGGAACCCATCGATGGAGCCCTTCGGGGCGTGCCACTCGAGCCCGGTGAGGTTCTCGAGGCGGCGAACGGCGGCCCGGTACTTCACGGGGTCTCTGGGGAAGTTCGCGTCCATGCCGATCACGACGGGGATGCCGTCTCGGCGGCACTTCTGGGCGAACGCCTTCAGGTTCTGGTCGAACTCGGCCTTCTCGTCGGGCTCGTCACCCGGCGGCCGATGGGCCGACGCCATGCGCACCTTCACGTTGGTGCCGCGCACCTGCACGTCGGACCACGAGACGTGGCGGTCGAGCATGTCGTCGTTGCCGTCGGCCTTCGCCAGCAGCTTCTGCCCGGTGTCGAGGGTCTTGAACCGGTCGCGGCGCCAGTAGAGCGCCGAGCCGGCGTGCGCGTCACTCTGGCGGTTCTGGAACACGCGGTACTCGTCAGGGTCGACGACGCCGCGCACGTTCACGCGCTTCGCCTCTTGCACCATCACGACTCCACCGTGAATCTTCGGCAGGTCGGTCTTCTTGTCCGTGAAGTCGTCGTTGAAGGTGACGATTCGCATCGTCGCGCGGTTCACATTCATCGCCGAAGGTTCTCGCGCTGCAAGGCTGCCGCGTTTTTGGAAGCCGATTTACATTTTGTACGGGTTGGACCCGCGCCGGAGCGCTCGGCTAAGTCGGCCGCATGCTCGTCACGCACCACATTCGACTGGCACACATCGTCTCTGGCAGGGGCATGGTGCCCCTGCCCGTCGCGGCCATCAACGGCGAGTCCGTGCTCTGAAGAAGGGCACGGTCTTCGCGCTCGCCTTCGGGGCGGTGGTGCTCTTCGGCACCGCCGGCGCCGTCTCGCGCTTCGTCGGGCGCAAAGAGCGGCCCAAGGCCTACGAGTGCAAGGTGGTGCTGCGCGACGTGCTCTGGGCGCAGCGCGACTTCATGGGCGCACGCGGCCGGTTCGCCGCGAGCCTCGAGGAGCTGCGCTTCAAGCTGCCCGAGAAGCGCGTGTACACGTATTCGCTCGAGGTGACCGACGGGGGCTTCGTCGCGTCGTGCGAGCACGACGGCGACCGGTGGCAGATCTCACCGGCCAAAGGTGAGCCCGAGCACGTGTCGTCCGGGCGCTAGACCCGCGAGAAGGTGGCCATCAGCTCGGCGATGCGCTGCGCGACGAGCTGAACACCGCCGGTCTTCGACGCCCCGGGCGCCGTGAGCAGCCAGACCGGGCGCGCGGGCAGGTGCGGCAGCCCCGCGACGCGCTGCAGGTCGGGCGCCGCATCACCCCACGCACGGGTCAACACCGCGAGGCCGAGCCCAGCCCGCGCGGCCTCGAACAGCGCCACCATCGAGCTCGAGCGCAGCTTCACGCGCACGCCCGGGAGCGACGTGAGCCAGCGCGCCTCGGGCAGGTGCTCGAGCTCACCCGACGGCACCAGCACGTCGTGCCCTGCGAGCGAGTCGGCCGTCGCAGGGGTGCCGCG
>JAEUJP010000200.1 GCA_016793725.1 Myxococcaceae bacterium
CAGGGCTCGCCGAGCTGCGCCCAGGGGCGGCAGCGGCGCGGGCAGACGTTCTCTGACGCGTAGAAGTAGCCTGCGTCGGGGTTGCAGTCTTCTTTCGAGAACGCGCCGCCGTCGGCGGGCACGAGGCCGGTGAAGACCGAACCACACGCAGCGGGCGTCTGTTCGCAGCTGCCGTAATCGTGCGCGTTCAAGCAGGCGGCGCCGGCGTCGGCGTCGTAGCGGTGCATGCCGTAGGAGCTGCCGAGCACGTAGGCTGCGTTGTCGCAGGTGACGAGGTTGCGTGCGACGCAGTCGTCGATGCGCGTCTGGTCGATGCGCAGGCAGCGGGCGTCGCGCCAGCAGCGGGCGAGCGCGAGGCTTCGGCACCACTGGGCCTCGGGCACGTTGACCCAGCCGGCGTCGACGCCGGCGTCGGGGCGCGGGGGGCGGCCGGCGTCGTGGCCCGCGTCGAGCTCGCCGGCGTCATCGGGCTCGCCGGTGCCGGAGTCGACGGCGCCGGAGTCGAGCGGGCCTTCGGGCGGCGGCGGGCAGGCGCACAGCGCGAGACAGGCGATGAAGGCTGAGAGGCGCATCGAGCGGCAGGGACGTTAAGCAGATTTTTCGCGCCAATTCACCTGAAGGCCTCATTATGGCGGAGTGCTGCTGCTGACCGTCGTGCTCGCCGCGACTCCGGTCTTGAAGTGGGGCGCCGACGCGCAAGGTGGCGCGCCGTACGTCTTCCAAGACCCGATGGATCCGAACCACCTCATCGGCTTCGAGGTCGAGCTGGCGGGTGAGCTGGCGAAGCGAATGGGCATGGAGCCGCACCCGGTGCACGGCGCGTGGGACAAGCTGCTCGAGCTGCTCGCGCGCGGCGACTTCGACGTGGCGATCAACGGCATCGAGGTGGCCGAAGAAAAGAAGCGCGTGGCGCTCTTGTCGCGGCCGTACTTCACGGCGCCCGAGCGGCTGACGGTGCGCAAGGGCGACCAGAACGCGCCGCGCTCGCTGGCCGAGCTGAAGGGGCGCACGGTGGGCACGCTGCCGGGCTCGCTGGCCGAGCGCATCGCGACGAATGCGGGCGCCGAGGTGAAGACGTACGAGGGCGGGCAAGACGAGATCTACGACGACCTGAAGCTGAAGCGCACCGACGCGGTGCTGCTCGACGGGCCGGTGAGCATCTACTACGGGTTCGACGAAGCGCTCGAAGACGCGCCGGGCGACTACGGCAAGGTCGACTACGCGGTGGGCGTGCGGCTCGACGAGCCCGAGCTCTTGCTGAAGGTGAACGCGGCGCTCGACTCGATGGAGGCCGACGGCACGCTCGCGAAGCTCTACGCGCGGTGGGGCATCGGTGAAGGCAATGGCGCCCCGTCGGTGGAGCTCGAGAAGTGGCGGGCGGCGGTCGGCAAGCCGCTGCCGTTTCTCGAGCGGGTGACGACGCGGTACCCGGCGGTGCTGCCGCTGTTCGCGAAGGGCGCGGCGCTGACGCTGGCGGTGTCGCTGCTGGCGATGGTGCTGGCGATCATGCTGGGGCTGACGCTGGCGACGGGGCGGCGGTACGGGCCGGCTCCGGTGAAGGCGTTCTGTGTGGCGTACATCGAGCTGTTCCGCGGTACGCCGCTCTTGGTGCAGCTGACGCTCGTGTACTTCGGGTTGCCGGAGCTGGGCCTCAAGCTCTCGCCGTTCGTGGCGGGCGTGGTGGCGCTGGCGCTGAACTATGCGGCGGCCGAAGCCGAGAACTACCGCGCGGGGCTCGAGAGCGTGCCGGCGGGTCAGCTCGAGGCGTCGAGCGTGCTGGGCCTCACGCGGTGGCAGACGCTGCGCTTCGTGGTGGGGCCGCAGGCGGTGCGCGTCTCGATTCCACCGATGACGAACGACTTCATCGCGCTCTTGAAAGACAGCTCGCTGGTGAGCATCGTGACGCTGACGGAGCTGACGAAGACGTACACGAACCTGGCGAGCTCGATGCGAGACCACCTGGGGTTGGGGCTGGTGGTGGCGGCGTGCTACCTGATCATCGGCCTGCCGTTCGCGCTGCTGGCGAGGCGGGTCGAGGCGTACTTCGGGCGCCACCTGAAGAAGGCGACGACATGAGCCTGAAGGTCGAAGGCCTCACCCGCCAGTACCCCGGCAACCCGAAGCCGACGCTCCAGGGTCTGTCGTTCGATCTGCCGAAGGGCACGCTGACGGCGATGCTCGGGCGAAGCGGAGCGGGAAAATCGACCATGCTCCGCTGCGTGGTGGGGCTCGAGCCGTTCGAGAGAGGCACGCTGCAGATCGAAGGTGTGACGGTGCGAGGCACCGACGAAGTGTCAGCGCAACAGCGCGCCGAGCAGCTGAGAGCGGCGCGAGCGAAGCTGGGCCTGGTGTTCCAGAGCTTCGAGCTGTTCCCGCACCTCACGGCGCTTCAGAACTGCACGCTGGCGCCGGTTCAGGTGAAGGGCCTGAGCGAAGCTGCCGCCGAGGCCACGGCGAAAGAGCTGCTGAGCCAGCTCGGCCTCGGCGAGCGCATGAACCACTTCCCCGACCAGCTGAGCGGCGGGCAGAAGCAGCGCGTGGCGATCGCGAGGGCGCTGGCGATGGACCCGGCGGTGCTGCTGTACGACGAGCCGACGTCGGCGCTCGACCCGTCGCTGAAGGCCGAGGTCATCTCGAGCCTGAAGCGCATCGACGAGCGGCACGTGACGCAGGTGGTCGTCACGCACGACCTGCAGCTGGCGCGGGCGGTCGAGCACGTGTGTGTGCTGGATCAAGGCATCGTGATCGAGAGCGGGCCGCCGTCGAAGGTGCTGGTGAACCCCGACCACGAGAGCACACGCACGCTGCTACAGGCCTGGCTCGCAGAGGGCTGAGCCATTCGCGGGAACCGACCGCGGGGGCCGACCATCGAAGCAGAAGGCTGCTAGGTTCAGAGGCCACGTTTGGCGAACACGGTCAAAGACGAAGATCTCACCGGGAAGAAGCTGGGTGAGTACGAGATTCTGACGCGCATCGGCGCGGGCGGCATGGGAGCCGTGTACGAAGGCGTGCAGCCGGTCATCGGCAAGCGGGTGGCGGTGAAGGTGCTGCTGCCGCAGCTGTCGAGTGACGTCGAGCTGGTCGAGCGGTTTCTCTCAGAAGCGCGGGCGGTGAACGCGATTCGGCACCGCGGCATCGTCGACATCTTTTCGTTCGGGCAGACCGAGCGGGGCTCACACTACTTCGTGATGGAGCACCTCGACGGCCAGGGCTTCGACCGGCTGATCAAAGAGCAGGCGCCGATCACGCCGTACGACGTGCTGTCGTGGACGGAGGAGGTGCTCGACGCGCTCGATGCGGCGCATGCGTCGGGCATCATTCACCGCGACATCAAGCCGTCGAACCTGTTTCTGGTGAACCCGGGGCGCGGGCGGTCGTACGTGAAGCTGCTCGACTTCGGCATCGCGAAGCTGGGGGCGCTGAAGGGTGAGGCGACTCCGCAGACGCGGGCGAGCGTGATCATCGGCACGCCCGACTACATGAGCCCCGAGCAGGCGCGCGGCCGGGCGATCTCGCCGGCGACCGACCTCTACGCGCTGGGCTGCGTGATGTTCGAGCTCTTGACGGGCAAGCGCGTCTTCAAGGGTGAGAACCCGATGCAGACGATGTTCATGCACGTCGAGAACGCGGCGCCGCGCGCGTCAGAGCACGTGCCGTCGCTGCCGCCCGAGCTCGACGATCTCTTGCTGTGGACGATGGAGAAAGACCCCGCCGAGCGGCCGGCGACGGCGGGCGAGATGCGGCAGCACGTCGAGGCGATCAAGCGGGCGGTGCCGAACAACCAGACGCTGGCGTTCGTGCCTCCGCCGCGGTCGTACTCGGGGTCGGGTGGGCCGGCGACGCCGGGGAGCACGCGGTCGCGACGCGTCAGCAGCGCGAACGTGAACATGGGCACGCCGGCGCCGAGGTCGCGGCGACTTCAGTCGGTCGAGACCGAGGCGCCGCCGATCGACTCGACGGCGCTGGCGCCCGCACTGACACGGCCTGAGCCGAGGCATGTGCCGGCGGCGCAGCCCGAAGTGCCAGCCGAGAAGCCGAAGACGATCGCGCCGCGCTCGACGACGGCCGAAGTTCCGCCGCCGGCAGAGGTGACGAAGCCGGCGCCGGTCGATGAGCCGCTGCCGAAGCTGCAGACGGGGCCGCCGAAGTGGCTCTTGTTCGTGGGGCTCGCGCTGATCGGAGCGCTCGGCGCGGTGGGGTTCTTGCTGTTTCGCCCGCAGCCGGTCGAGCCGCTGGTCGTGGTGCCGCCGCCGCC
>JAEUJP010000240.1 GCA_016793725.1 Myxococcaceae bacterium
CCCTCGGCGGCTTCGGCTACGCGTGCGCGAACGACATCTCGACCGCCGACCCGAACAGCTGGGGCTTCGGCGCGTACATTCGGCCGGGCCTCGAGGGCGTCGACCTGCGGCAGTTTCGCAACCCGCTGCCGATGCCGTGAGTGAGTGACGCGAGAGGTCAAGCCGCGTCTTGAGGCGCCATCACCCTCGGCGAGAGCAGCGGCTCAACGCTGCACGAGTGCGCCGTGTGACGGGGAAGTTGAAGTACCGCCCGAACAGCTCGGCGATGTCCCGGTACGGCACCCCCTGCCGGTGCTTGAGTTCGGCGACGAGAGCCGTACTGTCGCCAGGCGGCGCGCGGCGCTTGCTCGCCGCGGCCGAGGGTTTCTTCGCGAAGTACGCGCCGCGCCGGGGCTGAACGCCCGCGTCGAAGGTGGCGACCGCTTCTCGAGCGCGAACCGCGGCAGCGGAGGCCTCAGCAGCGTCAGGGCTCGCTGCAGGTGCCTGCGGTGCACACGCGGGTGCCCTTGCAGTCGGTGTCGCGGGTGCAGCCTGCTCCGGGCACGGCCGGCCCGTCAGGCAGGTGGGTGGCTGCCATGGTGCTCTGCGCCACCGCGTCTCGGCCGCGTGCCTCGTCGATCGGCGCCAGCGTCGTCGTCGGCAGCGCGTGCCAGAACGCACCCTCTCTCACGAGCTGCTCGAAGAAATAGGTTCGGTCGGGCTCGACCTGGAGCTGCACCGGCAGCTCGACCTGCGACTGCGATACGAGGGTGTACGTGCCCGGCTCGAGCACCGCGTGCAGGTACGTGCCGACCTTCAAGAGGCCGAGCGCTCGACCGTTGAGCTTCACGTTCACGGTGACCGCCGACATGGCAAAGGCGCTCGGGCGATAGACGTAGAGCCCGGCCTTGCCCGCTGGCGGAGCGAACCCCTTGGCTGCGCGGTCGGCCGACTCCGGCGCGAGCGGAACCGTGGCACAGCCGAAGAGCGTCACGTTGAGCACGAACAGCGCGAGCGGAAAGGTCAGGGGCCTCATGCCCGGCTTCTTTGCACACCGCGCGCCGGCCGGCGGCCGTGGGGCGCGCGGGCCTGTGAACCCCACCGCCCCGCTGAGACGTCTCAGTGGGACGTGGGTGTGCCCGTCGGTCTGCCCTTCGACTGCGCGTCGAGGGTCCGCGAACACGGTTGGTCCTTCTTGCCCTACGCTGACGAGCACGTGCGACCCGACGAGAGCCTGGCACCCGCGTGATGAGACGGGTCATCTTCGGAGCGGGCTACGTGGGCGCTCGCGCCGCAGCGCTGGCTGCTGCCCGCGGTGACGAGGTGCTCGCGACCGTGCGCTCTGCCGCACGCGCGGCGGGGCTCGAAGGCCGGGGCTTCACCGTGACCACGGCCCCCGTGCTCGAGGTCGCCGCGGGGCTCGAGCGGGCCGGGCTCCACGCCATCATCTGCTTCCCTCCCGATGGGCAGACCGACGCCCAGCTCGCGCGCCTGCTCACCGGCGCGGCGGCCATCAGCTACGTGTCTTCCACGGGCGTTTACGGCGAACTCTCGGGCGTGGTCGACGACACCACGGCGCTCCCCGAGGTGGCGACCGCTTCTCAAGCGCGAATTCTCGCAGCGGAGGCCGCCTACCGGGCCGTCGGAGGCACCGTGCTGCGCGCGCCGGGCATCTACGGCCCCGATCGCGGGCTGCACCTGCGCGTGGTCAGCGGAGCGCACCGGCTGCCCGGCGACGGCTCCGGCGTGATGTCTCGCATTCACGCCGACGACCTCGCGGCGCTGCTCTTGGCGAGCGCCCAGGTGCGCGGCGAGACGTTCGTGGTCGCAGACCTCGAGCCCGCGCCGCAGCGCGAAGTCGTGGAGTGGATTTGCGCCGAGTACGGCTGCCCGCTGCCTCCGTCAGTGCCCGAGAGCGAAGTGCACGAGACGCTGCGGCGCAATCGCCGCGTCGACGGCTCCCGCGCCCTCGCCCGCCTCGGCGTCATCCTGCAGGTGCCCACCTTCAGGCTGGGCATGAAGAAGACTCGCCCGCTCCCTTGAGAGCTCAGCATGAGGAAGTAAGCGACGTCGAATTCCGCCCTGCCCGTTCGCACCGCCTGCCAGTCGAACAGCACGAAGCGGCCGCGCGGCACGGTGGGGAAGAGCATGTTGCCGACGCGCGCGTCGCCGTGGAGCACGCTTCGTTCAGCTCTTTTCGTCGTCGGTGACGCTCGCTCCCCACGTCGACCTGCTCGCGGCCCAGGGCGTGTGGCACGACGGGCTCTTGATGGAGCTGCCGCCCCCGTCGCCCGAAGAGGTGGAGGGCGTGCTGAAACGGATGCTCGAGAGGCTCTTGCCGGAGTTCGAGTCGAGGCAGGTGCGGTGGCCGGAAGACGAGTACGCCTCACGCGCGTCTCGACCGCGCAGTGCTCACACGCGATGCTCGCCGCAGCGGCCAGGTGCTGCAGGCGGCGGGCAGCGCCACCGTCGGCGCGGCGCTCGCGAACCTCATCGTCTCTTCCATCGTGCGCAACTTCGTCGCCCCGCTGCTGCAGCGCCTCTCGGCGGCGACCGACCCCGCGAACGGTCAGTCGTACCTGCACAACTCGCTCGTCTACTTCACCAGCGAGTCGGGCATCGCGCACGGCTGGGGCTCACACC
>JAEUJP010000249.1 GCA_016793725.1 Myxococcaceae bacterium
GGGTTCAAGCACTCACCTCGGCGAAGTTCTCTGCGTATCAACTGTTCCATTCGTCGAGCGCCCTCTTCATGGCCTGCGCGACGACGCAGGGCCCCACTCCTCTCGTCTGGGCGGCCCTCACGGCCGCGCCGCCTTCGATAATTCAGCCTTCGGAGCTGTCAATGTCACGCTCGTGCGCTGCGGCGAGGTGCATGTGCGCCCCAAAAAAGAAGAGGGGGCCGGCGCAAGTGGCGCGGCCCCCTTGGAGGATTCCGTCGTTGGTTGACCTGTCCGGAGGGCAGATCGGTCTACTCATTGTCTAGACTGTCTTGTTCACGCAGGGCTCAGGGGTGTGTTCGATACAACCTCCTTCGTTCGAACCGCGAGAATCCAGCGACACCGACGTACCGCGGTCGGTCACCTCGTGACGCGGGGAAAATTCCGCCTGGCCCCCCCTTATTCCCGGGGAACTTTCGACCCGAGGGGCCGGCCATCAAGAACCGCCTGGCCGTGCTCCCACTGACGTGCAACGGCACCGACCTCAATGGGTGGCTCTCGGAGATCGGCGTCCCGAACCTCACCGCGGGCACCTCCTGCGTCGTCGTCGGCGAAGACTTCGGCAACAACAGCTGTTCGCTGTCGGTGCGGTTGGGGCCACCCGCTCCGAGCTGCGGCTCGGGCGACGCGAGCGCGCCCTCGAGCCGCTTCGTGAACGTCGTGGTGTCCGCCTCCTCGAGGGGCGCTCCACCGCGCGATCGCCTTCGTCATGTGGTCATGTCTGCTCGAACGTGCTCCTATCGCGCGCCTACACCCATGCTCACCGCGCTGCTTCTTTCGACGCTGACCCAGACGACCGCCGCCAGGCAGCCAGGGCTGATGCAGCAGCTCGTCGATGCCTTCGGCCAGGAGGTTCTGACCGCCTACAAGGAGGAGACGGGTCTGGAGGTGGCCGTCACGACCAGGGCGAGCCCCGTCACCGAGGCCCAGCGCGCGCTCGTGCTCAGAGAGCTCTCGGTGCGGCTGGTCACGAAGTCTGCTCCTGCCGTGCTCCGCGCCGCCGCGCTGACCCAGCCGGCACCGGCGAAGTCGAAGCTCGACGCGCTGGCCGCGAAGCTGAGCAGACACGTCGTCACCGACGCAAAGACCCTCGGTGACGCGTACTGGAGCAGCGGGCTGCGCGAGGCGGCCGAGGTGCCGTTCGCCGTCGGAGAGACCTTCGGCCACATCGCGAGCACTGCCGCGATGCTCTGGGACGCTCCCGAGAAGCGAAAGGCGCGGGCGCTCGAGGTCGGTGGCGACCCCGCGGCCAGCGAGAAGGCCAACGCACGCGAGCTCGGCCGGTGGCTCGGGAAGTGGAACGCGAACGCCACCAGGCTTCAGGCGGCCACGATCGACGTCGCCCGGTAGGTCACCTGGCTCGGCGTCGAACTTTCGCGACGAAGAGAACGGCGATGAAGCGGTGGAGCGCAAGCTTCACGCCGCGCCGTTATGAAAGACAATGCTCAATCACGCTACACCGCTCGAGCTCCGCGCCTACGGCGACGATGAAGAGTGCGCAGCTGCCTTCCAGTGGTGTTTCGCGAACCACGTCGACGTCGTCTACCCACGCATTCGTGTGATCGGCGCGCCGCGCTTCGTTCACGACGCCCTCGATGTGTGGGACCGAACGCCCCACGCGCGGCTGTCGCTGGCCGCGTGCCTCGACGAAGCGCTCGCCCGCCAGACGCTTCAGCATTGATGGCGGCTCGCCGTTACTCAACTGGTACTGGCCTCGTGAACTGTCATCGGCTGGGAGAAGGAAGCCATGGCACGCACGCCCGACGACTCACCTGTTTTTACCCACCCCACCAACCAAGATCACCCCGACCCGAATCGCGCTGGCCTGCGCGTGGCGGTCGCCGACATCGACGACGCGCTCGGCGCCGTGAGTCGCAGCGGTGACGCACGCCTCACCAACGCCTGGGCGCGATTGGTGAACCTGCTCGCCCTCGGCCCCGCCCCCGCGCTCAGGGCCTGCCCGCGCTGCGGCCGCGCCGGCATGCGCGACGCCAAGATCTGCGGCTACTGCTGGGAGCGACTCAGCCCGCCCGGCCCCTGAACGACCCTCAGCGCTCCGGCTCATCGGCGAGCAGCCTTCCGTGCGTCAGTCGGGCAGCAGCTCATCAGCGAGCAGCAGCGGCAGCACATCGTTGCCGCGGGCCGGCGCGTCAGGCCGCGATCGCCGGCAACAGCCCCGTCGGCAGCGTCGGGTCACCGAAGTTGTCGACCGGCAGGTTGCCCGGCTTGCGCACGCCCACCGCCGTCAGAATCGTGTTGAGCAGCTTGCTGTGATTCACCGCAGTGCCGGTCTGCACGTCGAGGTACTGGCCCTGCTTGAAGTAGCCGCTGCAGCTGCCGGCGAGCACCCAGGGAATGTTGGTGATCGCGTGCGGCGGGCCGTCGCTGTTGTCGTTGTACCAGGCGCACACACCCTTATCGAGCATGGTCTGGCCGTCGGCCGTCGGGTACGCGGCGAGCGTGTCGAGCAGGTACTTGAACGTGCGCGCGAAGTGCCGGTCGACCATGCCGTGCAGCATGTGCGCCTCGGGTATCGCCGTGCCGCTCGAGCCGTGCGACTCGACCCGGTGCGAGATGTAGTGGTAGTTCTCCATCAGCTGGCCGTTGTCGAGCCGCCGGTACCGCGTCGCTGCGTCGTTGCCCGCGCCGACCTGAATCGCCACCGACCGCGTGTAGCCGCACGCCACCGCCAGCGCCGCCACCCGCATGTGCGCCCGCGCCGCGTTCAAGACCAGGTCGCCGTCGGTGCTGCCGTAGCCCGTGCTCATGCCCTGCAGCGCCGTCTGCTCGGCCTGCGACATGCTGCACGTCAGCGCCAGCTCGAGGTCGCGCACGCTCGTCAGGTGCAGATCGAGCCGGTCTTTGTCGCCCTGCGACAGCCGCGGGTGCGACCTCAGCGCCGTCAGCTGCGCCCGCACCAGATCGTTCACGCTCTTTCGCTTCGTCGCCGCTTCGGCCTGCGGCCCGCCGCTGCCTCCGCCCGTGCCCGTGATCTGCTGAAACGCCGTCATCGGGTTCGGCGTCGCGCTGCGCCGCATCGCCGGCCCGCGGTACGAGATGCACGGCCCACCCAGCCAGCCGCCGCCCGCACCGGCGTACAAGAACAGCGAGTCGCGCCCGCCGGGGTTCAGCTCGCGCCCGATGCGGTGGTCGATCGACTCGCCGCCGGCCTCCGAGTTGCCCGCCGCGTTCTCGACCGTCGGCCCCCGCGCCGTCAGCGCCTGCAGCGCCCCCGCGGCGTGGCCGTCGCCGAACGCGAAGCCGTTCATGCGCACGTTCGCGAGCACCAACATCTTCGGCAGGTGCACGTTCAGCTCTTCGAGCGCCCGCCCGCTCACCGTGCCCGCCGTCAGCGCGCCCTTCGCCGTCGGCCAGAACCGCTCGGGGTCAGACCCCGAGGCCCGCGCCACCCCGTTCGCCTGGCGAAAGAAGATCGCGAACGTGTTCGCGGCGGTCACCGTCTGCGCGAACGCCGGCGCGCTGTCGGCGAAGCTCTCGAGCAGCGGCAGCCCGAGCGTCGCGCCGCCCAGACCTTTCAGAACGATTCGTCGTGAGATCTTCATGGCAGCTCCTGGAGGCTTCGCGAGGTGAACGCCGGGCTCGTCACGAGCCGCGCGAGCAGCTCTTTCAGCGACACGCCCGACTGAGACTGTGACCCCAACCACCGCTCGATGTTCTCGTCTTCGAGCATCGTCGGCCTGCCCAGCGCGTACGCCGAGAGGTGCCGCGAGTAGCAGCGGTGCACCGCGCGGCTCGACGCGAGCGCCAGCGCCAGCTGCGGCCCGTCTTGCACCATCAGCGGCGCGCCATCGAGCCACACCGTCGACGCCGTGTTGACCGGCTGGTTGTTGTCTACCGTGCGGTGGCGGCCGACCGCGTCGTACTGCTCGAAGGGGAAGCCGAAGGGGTTGATGCTCTGCTGGTGGCAGCTCTGGCACACGCTGCCCGCCGCCTGCGTGTGCGCCTCGACGCGCTGCCGGTTCGTGCTGTTCGGCATCAAGGGCGGCAGCGGGGGAATGTTGCCCGGCGGCGCCGCGATGAAGTTGCAGACGAACCTGCGGCTCAAGAACACGCCGCGGTGAATCGGGTCGGGGTCGGCCGAGGTCGCGTTGACGGCGAGGAAGCCGAGCTGCGTCAGCACGCCGCGCCGCTGCGTGCCGTTCAACGTCACCGGTACGAACGTCGACGAGAACGTGCCGCTCAGGCCGTAGAGTGGCGCCAGTGTCTGGTCGACGAACGTCTGGTTCGAGCTGAGCAGCTCGCTCACGCCCTG
>JAEUJP010000254.1 GCA_016793725.1 Myxococcaceae bacterium
GATCGAGGCGCACGTCGTCGAGACGGGCGCGAAGGGTGTGATCTTGTCGCGCAAGATCTCGCGCGGCGCGGCGTCGCTGAGCCTCTTGGCCGACGCGAAGAACAGCGGCATTCCCGTCGAGGGGCTGGTCATCGCGGTGAACAAGGGCGGCCTCGAGGTGGCGGTCGGCGAAGTGCGGGCGTTCTGCCCGTCGAGCCAGGTCGACGTGCGGTTCGTGGGCAAGCTCGAGCAGTTCCTCGGCGAGAAGCTGATGTTCCGCGTGACCGAGGTGAAAGAGCGCAACGTCGTTCTGTCGCGCCGGTCGATTCTCGAAGAAGAGAACAAGGCGAAGGCCGAAGAGCTGCGTAAGGATCTCGCGCCGGGCAAGGTGCTGAAGGGGCAGGTGACGGGGGTGCGCGACTTCGGCGCGTTCGTCGACATCGGCGGCCTCGAGGGCATGGTGCCGGTGAGCGAGATGTCGCACCAGCGCGTGCAGCACCCGTCTGACGTGGTGAACGTCGGCGACGAGGTCGAGGTCGAGGTGCTGCGGGTCGAGCCGGCCGAGCCGAATTCGCCCGACAAGTCGAAGCGCAAAGATCGCATCACGCTTTCGCTCCGCGCACGGCAGGAAGACCCGTGGAAGGCGGCGCTGGAAGAGCTGAAAGAAGGCACGCGCACGAAGGGCAAGGTGGTTCGGCTGCAGGCGTTCGGCGCGTTCGTCGAGCTGAAGCCGGGCGTCGACGGGCTGATTCACGTGAGCGCGCTGGCCGACCGTCGCATCGCGCACCCGCGCGACGCGGTGAAGGTGGGCGACGAGGTCGAGGTGCTGGTCGAGAAGGCCGACCTCGCCGAGAAGCGCCTGGCGCTGCGGCTCATCAAAGACGGCAACGTGGTGGGCCAGGGCGTGGCGTCGTCGTCGCCGGCCGAGGCTGCGCAAGCGCGCGAGCCTTCGGCTCCGCGTGAGCCTCAGGCCGCGAAGCCGCGCCGGGGCCAGGTGGTGATGGCGAAGGTCGAGCGCATCGAGCAGTTCGGCATCTTCGTGGGCTGGGAGGGCGGCAAGGGCCTGATTCCGGCGAGCGAGACGGGCACCGAGCGGGGCACCGACCTGCGTCGCGCCTTCCCGCTGAACAAAGAGGTGAAGGCCGAGATCATCGAGATCGAAGGCAACAAGCTGAAGCTGTCGATCACGGCGGCGCTGCGCAGCGAAGAGCGCGCAGACCTCGACGCGTGGAAGAAGACCCAGAAGGCCGAGCAGAAGGGCGCCGGCGGCAAGGGCTTCGGTACGTTGGCCGACAAGCTCAAAGGGCTGAAGCTCAGCTGACGATGGGCGCGATTCCCGTGACGCTGCTGTACGGCGGGCTCCTCACGGTGCTCGTCGTGCTGCTGGGCTCATGGGTGAGCATCTTGCGGCTGGTCGGCGGGCCTTCGGCGCGCATCGGCAAGCCGAACCCCGAGGCGTTGGTGTTCCCGGTGCGGGCGCACGGCAACGCGGCCGAGTGGGTGCCGCTGGGCGTGCTGGCGCTGCTGCTGCTCGAGCTGGCGCGGGGGCCGTCGTTCTGGCTGCACTTCTGCGGCGGGTCGCTGGTGGTGCTTCGGCTGATACACGCGGGGTATGCGCTGAACCGGGGCCGGCCGTTCATCGTGGCGGCGGTGGTGGCGGTGCTGCACTACTGCCTGCTGGCGGGCATGGGCCTGTGGGCCGTGTACCTGCACTTCGCCTGAGCTCAGTCGGTCTTGGGGCTCGACTTGGAGCTGCTGCCGTAGAGATCTTTGTACCAGCCGCCACCTTTGAGCTGGAAGCTGGAGACCGAGACCTTCTTCACGACGGGCGACCCGCAGGCGTCGTGCTTCTTGAGGGTGGACTCAGAGACTCCCTGAAGCGCTTCGAAGTCCCCGCACTTGGGGCAGCTGTACTCGTAGAGCGGCATACAGGGCAGAGGTAAAACAACGGCGGCCGCAGTCAAGGGAGCACGATCGAATGTGGGCATTGCTGGTGGTGCTGGCGCAGTCTCCGGAGGTCTCTGACGCGGGGGTGTCGCGCGAGCTGGCTGAGAAGGTGATGACCGAGACGCCGCAAGCGGAGCTGATCGCGATGGGGCGGGAGTCGGTGAAGGCGCTGGGCACGTACCGCTACAAGATGGCGAAGGAAGAGCGGGTGAACGGGGAGCTCTTGCCGGTGCAGGACATCGAGATGTACGTGCAAGAGAAGCCGTTCGCGGTGCGGCTGCACTACGTGGGCGGGCCGGGGAAGGGGCGCAAGGTGCTCTACAACCCGAAGGAGCGGCCCGACGACTTCCGGGTGCGCGAGCACGGGTTTCTGGGCGTGTTCGGAGCGGTGTGGATCAGCGTGGAGTCGGGCATGGCGAAGAAGGACTCGAACCACACGGTGAAAGAGGCCGGCATGGGGCCGCTGCTCGAGCGCTTCTCGGCGGACCTGAAGAAGGCCGAGGGCATCGGCGGCATGAAGATCACGCAAGAGGGTTGGGACAAGGCGGGCAAGTGGTGCACCGTGTACACGGCGCCGAACGGAGGAAAGGGCTTCTCGGCGGCGAAGTCGCGCATCTGCACCGACGTCGAGACGCGGCTGCCGGCGCGCGTCGAGGGGTTCGATTCGGGCGGGGCGCTGCTCGAGCGCTACGTGTTCACGGAGTTCCGCGGGGCGGTGCATCCTCCGAAGTTCTTTGATTCGGACGGCTTTTGAGCAGGGCTCGGGGTTCGCCTTGACTTCGTGATGCCGGTCTCGTACTTAGCCGGGCACATAACGCGGGGTGGAGCAGCCTGGTAGCTCGTCGGGCTCATAACCCGAAGGTCGCAGGTTCAAATCCTGCCCCCGCAACTGATGTCTGAAGGCCGGTGGAACTCGAAAGAGCTCCACCGGCCTTCTGCTGTTGGGGCCGGTGCTTCGCGGAGGTGCACATGGAGGAGTGGAAGGAGCGGGTGGTGGACCTGTTTCTGGCAGGGCGTCTGCCGGGGTTGAATCACGCGCGGCACGTGGCCGTGGCGCAGCTGCTGCGCGAGGTGCCGCGCGGGCGCGAGCTGATGCACCTGGGGCTGCAGGTGACGGTGAACCGGCTGGGT
>JAEUJP010000260.1 GCA_016793725.1 Myxococcaceae bacterium
GTGCGACCGCGGGCGGCGGCACAGCGACGGCCGGCGGCGCCGCGACCGCGGGCGGCGGCATGGTGATGACGGGCGCGAGCGAGGTCGACCTGGTCGACGCCGGCCCGCCGGTCATCATCGACGGCGGCTTCACGTTCACCGAGGGCCCGCAGTGGGTGCCGGCGCTCGGGTCGCTGTTGTTCACCGACATTCCCCAGAATCGCATCTGGCGCCACACGCCGCCGAGCGGGTTCGCCGAGTACCGCATGCCGAGCGGCAACGCGAACGGCATCGCGCTCGCGCCGAACGGCGATCTGTTCATCTGCGAGCACGCGGGCCGCGTCTCGCGCACCCAGCCCGACGGCGGTCAGTCGCTGGTCGCGAACATGTTCAACGGCGGCACGCTCAACTCGCCGAACGACGCCGTGGTGCGCAGCGACGGCACGCTCTACTTCACCGACCCGTCGTACGGCGGCACGGGCACGGTCGGCACGCGCGGTGTCTACCGCGTGGCGCCGGGCGGCGCGCTGACCCGCTTCTACGCCACCAACTCGGGCCAGCCGAACGGCGTCACGTTCTCGCCCGACGAGCGCATTCTCTATGTCTCTGACTCGATGCTCTCGACGGTGCGCCGCTTCGACATCGCGCCCGACGGCACGCCCGACGGCGGCCAGCTGTTCGTGAACACCTCGGCGGGCGGCGGCGGCGGCGGCGGCGACGGCATCACCACCGACGACAACGGCTTTCTATACGTGACGACCGGCGCGGGCGTGAAGGTGTTTCGGCCCGACGCCGGCTACGTGGGCCGCATTCAGATTCCCGGGGGCCGCACGCCGGCGAACTGCGCGTTCGGTGACCCCGACCGCCGCACGCTCTACATCACCGCGGGCGACGCCCTGTTCAAGGTGCGGCTCAACGTGACCGGGCCCTACTGACAGCGGTGAAAAAAAGTGCCGCCGCGCGCCCGCCTCGTTTCGGACGCGCAGCGGCGTGGCTCACGAAGACATGCTCTAGGGGAAAGAGCACCTCACGGAGCGCATGAAGGTGATGGCTCGAACTGCACGCGACGATGCCGCCGGGAGCGGTCTCCCAGCCAAGCCCCGCTGACTGCGGCATCGGCGCGCCGAACCTGTGTCGATAGGGTTCTTCATGAGAAGGCGTCAAAACCCCTTCAGCACGCGCGATGCCAGCACCACCTGTCGCGCCCTTAGGCTCTCGTCACCGGCCGAAGAGACACGCATGCTCCACCAGGTGTGAGCGCGAGTTCCCTCCACCCGAGCTGAGCGTCTCGTTACAGGGTGTACCGGTGGTCTTGAATGCGGGTGCCGTTCACACCCCAGAACACCAGCCGCGCCTCGCGCGACTGAGGGTCGAGATGCACGGCCAGGTAGTTGTTGTCGGGGCCCGCATAGTCCCACTGGCTCGTGGTGCAGCCGCGCCACAGCGGCGACGCCCCTTGTGCGCCCGGCCCGGCGAGCGCCTCAATCTGGCTCGCGCCCGCCCCCGACGCCGAGACGCGCCCCACGCTCGCGAAGTGGTGGTCGCCCGACAGCCACAGCGCGCCCGTCACGTTCGTGTCGATGAACTCGAGCAGGTCGCGCCGCTGCGCCTGGTACGCGTTCCACGAGTCGAGGTTGAACGCGCTGAACGGAAACGACGTGATGGGCACCGAGTTCAGCAGCACCTTGAACGTGCACGGGCTCGCCATCAGCGACGCCTTCAGCCACCCCAGCTGCTCTGCCGAGATGTACAGCGGCGACGACGAGGGTATCGACGAGGGCTTTCGTTCAGACCGGCTGTCGAGCACGAACACCTCGGCCGTGCGACCGAACCGAATGCTGCGCCACACGCGGTCGGGCGCCATCGGGTCGCGCCGCTGGGGAATGTGCTCGAGAAACGCCGTGCGTGCGTTCGCGAGCTTGCCGCTGCCGATCAGCTCGGGGTTCCAGTCGTTGTCGACCTCGTGGTCGTCCCACGTCGCCACCAACGGCGTGCTCGCGCGCAGGCTGCGGTACAGCGGCCGGCCGATGCTGCCTTCCCACTTGTCGCGAAACTGCTGCAGGTTCGACGCGCCGTCGCAGTACGTCGTGTCGCCGAGCAGGAAGAACGCGTTCAGGTCTTCGCGCTCGCTCGCGTGCTTCAGCGCGATGAGGTCGTTGTCGCTGCTCGTGCAGCTCGTCGCGCCGAACACCAGCGGCTTCAGGTCGCCCTGGCTCAGCGCCGAACGAAAGCGGCCGATGGGGCTGCGCTGCTCTCGCGTGCCCAGCTCGACGAACACGTACGAGTGCGCGGTGTCGGGCTCGAGCCCCGTGACGAGCACGTTCACGAACCCGTAGTCGGCTGCCGTGACCGGGAGCTTGATGATGCGCTGGTTGCTCCACACGCGCAGCTCGAGCGGCGCCGTGCCCGTGTAGCGGCAGTTCACCACGATGCCTTCGGCCGACACGTCGCCCGACGACACCCCGAGCGGGAAGCTCATCGTCTCGGGCAGGTCGGCGATGCGCGCCGGCTCGGCGAGCCCCGTGCGCTCCCACCGCGGGGGAAAGCTCGAGGCCGCCGTCGGCTCGAACCTCATCTGCGGGTCGTCGTCGGGAACCGTGCCGACCCCGCCGCCCCGGCCACACGCCGCCGCCAGCCCCGTGAGCGCCGCCGCCTTCAAGACTTCGCGCCGAGTCTTCATGCCTTCACTCCCAGACGAACGAGGGCCTCAAGAAACCGTGACCGGGCGGTCATAGGTCGGCATCGACGTACAAATCAAGGTGGGCTCGACGTGCACGGCAGCTGCTCGCACGACGCGACGTACACGCCCAGCCCGGGCAGCAGCACCGACCGCGTGCGGGCTTTGCGTGGAGGTGCCGTCGTCTTCTCGCCCGACTCGATGTCCCACTCCAGCGCGAAGTCGGGCGCACACTGCAGCAGCAGCCGGTGACCGCGCGGCAACCACCACACCGCCTCGACCGTACACGGGGCCTCGGCCCGCACGCTGTTCAGCGTCGCCGTGTCCCACACGAACACGCCGCCCGCGACGGGCAGCGCCGCGCGCTCGCCGTCTGCGCTCACGACGAGCTGCGGCGCACCTTCGACGCTCTTCGGCAGCTGCGCCACCGCCTGCACGCCGCCGCCCGCCTCGAGCGCGAGCACGCGGCCCGAGGCTTCGATGGCGATGACTCCGTGCCGCGTGCCCGCGAGCGCCACCGCCCGTACGTCGTCGAAGCCTGCGTCGCCCAGCCACACGCCGTCGCGCGAGAGCCACAGGCCCCCGTCGAAGTCGAACGCCGCCGCGGTGACGCCGTCGCCGCCCGGCTGCACCTCGGGTGACGCGCCTCCGTCGGCCTGCACCGAGCACCGCACCGTCTGCGAGCCCGAGAAGACCGCGAGCGAGCGGCCGTCGTGCGCGAGCGCGAACCCGGTGCGCGTGCCGACCGCGCGCTGCGCGCAGCCGTTCAGCGCCGCGAAGTTCACGTCGCTCGCGGCCGACGACGCGAGAAACGGCAGGCTCGAGCTGACGCCGTACAGCACGGCGCCCAGCGAGGCCGCCACGCCGAGCGTGACCAGCAGCGTCACCACCGGCGGAGCCGCCGACTTGCCGAGCCTCAGTCGCAAAGCGCCGCGACTGTCGCTCGCGCGACCCCGTGAATCAACGCGCCTTCAGCTTCCGCGGGCGCGAGTCGAGCTTCGTGAACAGCCGCTTCAGGCCGTCGGGCGTGACGTCGAAGCGCACGCCGATGCGGCTCGACAGCGAGAGCATCGGGTTGCCCGCCTGCGCCCAGACGACGTGGCCCTTGAAGCTGACCTCTTCGTTGTCGACGAGAAAGTAGCCGTCGATGGTGCTGCCCGGGAGGAACACCTGGCTGAGCTCGGCGCTGAAGCCTCCGCGCGAGACGTCGGCGGTGAGGGCCGGCACGCGCCGGCCGAGGGACAACGGCAGTCGGTAGCTGCGGCGGAGCGTCTCGCGTCGGGTCGTCATGCGCTACAGGCTGGCACGGGCCTGAAGCGCGGCAAGTTTTCGGCTGGCCTACATCTTCGACACCGGCAGCCCGTCGAGCCGCGCGAGCATGCCGGCGTTGTCGAGCAGCGTGAACGTGAGGTGGCCGAGCTCGATGCGCTGCCCCGAACGAATCGGCGCGCTCTCGGTCGACTTCACCGGCTTGCCGTCGACCTTCAGCTCTTTGGCGTCGGCGTCGCACGACACCACCCAGGTCTTGCCGGTGTGTGAGAAGAAGCAGTGCCTTCGCGAGACGGTCTCGTCGCTGAGCACGAGATCGTTGCCCTCGGCGCGGCCGATGGTGCAGCCCGAGCCGTCGAGGCGCGCCGCCAGCACGAAGCACAGCGGGTCGTCGATGCGTGGCTTCACGTTGAGCCCCACCTTGGGGGGCATCGTCTCTTCACCGCCCGCCGTGCCGCGCGGCACGACCCAGGCGCCGGGCTCCCAGACGAGCCAGTCGTGCGCGAACTGCTGGCCGAAGCGCTCGCCGAGCACGAGCCGTTGCTGCGCGAGTCTCGACAGCGCGAACGACTTCATGGCGCGCCCACCTTCGTACCACTTCTCACCAGGGGCAGCACCGCGGCGCGCGCTTCGGCGAGCGCCTCGTCGAGCGAAAACGTCACCCACGGCGCCTTCTTCTTGTACGACTTCCACCGGTTTCGGCTGCCGCGGCTGCCACCCCACGTCGGGTCGTCGAGAAACCCGTCGAGCATCGTCACGCTCTGGGCTTTGCTCTCGAACGCGAGCGCGACGGCCTTCTTCGCGATGGCCCAATCGAGCTTCAAGTGGCGCGTGAACAGCACGAGGTCGGCCAGCGTCTTCGCGTGCCATCGCCCGCGCTCGCCGTGCTCGACCATCGAGTGCGTCTTCCACCCGAACATCACCTCGGGCGTGACGGCCCGCCACGCCGTGCCGTGCAGTGTGAACGGCACCGGCTCGGCCGCGAGCTTCTCGTTCCACCCGAAGTCGATCTGCAGGCCGGGCATCGAGAGGCGCACCCCCGGCCACGGCGTCTCTTCCCAGATGACCTCGGCCAGCCCCTCACCGCCGCCCGTCGCCTTCACCGCCTCGAGCGCCTGCGGCACCGACCAGTCACCCGTGAGCAGAAAGTCGAGGTCGTTCGCGAGCCGGCCCGGCACCCAGACCTGCGTCAGCTGGCTTCCCCGCAAGATGCAGCGCTCGCCCAGCGGCCCCGCCTTCAGCGCCTTCAGGTACTCGGGCAGCGTCACCCCCTCCACCCCGCGTCGATCTCGATCGCCGAGTCGTACACGGTGTACTCGCGCGCGCGGTTCACCAGCGTGAGCCCGTGCTCGCGCACCAGGTCGATGACCGCCTCGAACCGCGCGTCGGCCGTCGCCTGCCCCACCTCGTACTGCCTCAGCGTCAGAAACCGCACGTCGGCGGGCTTCAGCGCGTTGCGCGACACGTACGCACCCAGCCTCGCGCACACCGCTTCGAGCTTCGATTCGTCGAACCCCGCCGGCAGCTTCACCGTCGCGTGGTGCTCGAAGTAGCGCTGCCGGCTCGTCGCCTTCGCCTCGTCGTCGGTCGAAGGTACGTCTCTGTGGCGGCCGACCGCCTCGAGCTTCACGCGCGTCACCGCGAACCCGTCGTGCACGAGCTCTTCGGCCAGCCCGGTCACCGTGCGCATCGCCTCGGCGAACGTGCCCGTGTGGTGCGCGGCCGTCATCGGCTGCTCGGCCTGCGCCGTGTGCTCGGGCATGACGATGTGCAGGCACTTCACGCCGAGCCGGTCGCAGCTGCGCGCGAACTCGGCCAGGCGCGTCGTCGGCGCCACCGTCACGTGCGACTCGAACATCGCCAGCTGCCCGTCGCCGCGCAGGTGCGCGTTCAGCTCGGCGAACGGCCGCTGCCGCATGTTGACGATGAACTTCGCCTCTTTGAGCTCGGCGAGCGTGCGCTGAAAGCCGTCGGGTATCCACAGCCGGTCCCACCCGTAGCCGCCCTCGCCACGCGGGCTGTCGATCAGCAGGCCGCCGCTCTGGCCCTCGAACAGGTGCACCTGCTCGCCATCGGCCGTGTACGCCAGCACCACGCGCGACAGCCCCCGCGACGCCCCGAAGCGCTTCGCGAAGCCCTCTTCGCCGAGCTCCATCAGGAGCTTCTTGAACCCGCGGCCGGGCTGGCCGTCGTGCCGCTCGAGGTACAGCCCCGTGTTCTCGACGAAGCACGGCGCCTTCAGCTGCCTGAAGCCGTCGAGCACGCGCGCCGTCGAAATCTCTTCGAGCGTCTCGCCCGCCCCGCGGTCGAGCGTCAGCCGCCTCCACTCGACGTCGATGCCGCTGAGCAGCTTCTTCGCCTCTTCGTGGCGCCACGAGTTGCCCGTGATGAACGCGACCTTCACTGCGGGTTCAACCTCCAGTTCCACACCGCGGGCTCGCCCGTGTTCTCGGGCAGCAGCGCTCCGTCACGTTTGCCTGGCCGCACGTACTTCGCCCACGCGGCCGTCTCACCGTCGCGCTCGACGCGCCAGACGAGGCCCTCGACGGCGTCGGTCGCTCCGTGCCGGCCCTGCTCGCCGAGCCTCGCGACCGCGTCAGCGATGCCGATGGCCCCACCCCGGTGCACGACGTGCGGCACCGTCAGGAGCCTGCCGAAGCGCTCGGTGAGCTGCTCGCTCGTCGCCCACCTGCCGGCGTGAAACCAGTCGAACGCCACGAACGGCGCGTGCGTCAGCACGTAGCGGGTCGAGTGCGCCAGGGCGAGCCATTCTCCGACCAGACGGTCGCCGTCGTCGAGCAGCGCGTGAACTTCGGGGTCGAGCGTGTTCGCCCACGCCGCGAACATGCGGCGGCCCGGGTTGTCTGACTCGGCGGCCCGCCAGCCCTCGCGGCCGAGCGCGACGAGCGCGTCGCCGATTCGGGCGAGCGCCACGCACGAGCCGTCGAGCTTCTCTTGCACGACGATGGTGTCGCCCTGGCGCGCCTGCTCGATGCAGCGCCGCGCGAGCGGCGGGTCGGCCATGCGGTCGCTCGAGCCCGTACGCGACCCCGGCAGGTGGGGAATGCGGTGGTACGCCTTCTTGCCGAGGGGCAGGTCTTTCTTCTTCTTGGGTACCGATGGCTCCGTCACGCGCGGCCCCGGCTCTTACCGGTGGTGAAGCCGCCCGCGATGATGTGGGCGAGGCGCAGCGGCTCGGGTATGACGCCGTGCGCGGTGGTGTTCTCGAGCATGCGCAGCGCCTCGGCCTCGGTGAGCCCCGCGCGCTGAACCCAGACGTCGCCCAGCGGCGCCGGCTCGCCCGCCTGCTCGATCAGCCTCCGTTTTTCTGTCGCGCCCGCGACCGCGGTCATGGCCTTCAGAAAGAGCTCCATCTTGGGCTTGCGCCGCATCACCACCAGCACCGGCATCGAGAGCGTCTCGCTCAGCCGGTGAATGTCGACGACGTTGAAGCCCGCCGCGGTGATGCCCTGCAGCATCACCGCGCGCACGTGCACGAGCGACTTCTCAGAGACGAGGCGCACCATCTCGTCGGTCGCGTCGTCGCCGTCGCGCGCGATGTGACCGCGCACCACGATGTCGAGGCGCGGCCCGCTGCACACCGTGCCGACCAGGGCGACCGGGCCCTTCGACGCCCGATCGAACGGAGCGTCGTCGAAGCCGATGACGTTTGAGAGGCGGCGGGCCCAGCGCATGTGGCGAAGTATGGGGGAGCTTCCCACGCCCGCGATCTGCATGTCCTGACCTGCGCGGCCTTCTGCGCACTCCGCTTCGGCAACCCAGCGCCCCCGTGGGATGCCCGGTGGGCACCGGGTCTGCACGGGCCGGCTCCTGCGCATGAGACGACTCTTCGCCGTGGTGTTCGCATTCGGGTGCGGGTGTTCTGGCTTCAAGCTCCCCGAGCAGGTGCCTGAAGTGCCGCCCGACCTCACCCCGCTCATCGCGACCGTCTTCGCCTCGAGCCCCGAGAAGCTGCTCGCCGACGTGGGCAACGCGAAGCTCGAGCTCGACCCGACGGTGCGTGACCCGCTCACCGGCCTCGCCGCGTGCGCCGACCTCGTCTCGTACTGTTACGCGCCGCCCGACCTGGGCTTGAGCGCGTGCTTCGCCCTCGCTCGAAAGTGTGAGACCCCAGCCCCGTGGAACGAGCCGAGCCCGTGCTGCCCGGCCGCCTGTCAGACCGCGTTCGACGCCGAGATCGCGCGCGGCACCGGTCACGCCGCTGCACTCGAGAAGGTGTTGTTCCGTGAGCCCGACTGCTACCCCGGCGTGCGCGCCGCCCTGGAGGCCCGATGAGAGCCCTCACGGTCGTGCTGTTGCTCGCGAGCTCGCAGGCCTTCGCCTGGGAGTCGGTCTGCTACGACGCCCAGGGCCGTGCCTGCTCGCCGAGCGCCGGCCCGCGCACCGCGCGCGAGCGCTGGGTCGGTCGGCTCGATGAGCACCGCCAGCTCTGGGAGACGACGCGCGAGAAGGCCGGGCTGCCCGCTTCGGTCTCGGCGCCGTTCACGCTGAACGTGTTCACCTCGGTGGCTCAGGTGCCGGCTGGCCCGGTGATGGTGCCGACGCTGATGCCTGCGCGCTTCGACGAGGCGACGCGCAGCGCGGCGCGCACGTTCACGGTCGGTGAGCTCGCGCAGCTGCCCGACTTCTCGTACGCCCTG
>JAEUJP010000267.1 GCA_016793725.1 Myxococcaceae bacterium
GTAGTCTGCGGTCGCGGGCAGCACGGTCGAGGTCTGGCCCTCGACGGCGGTGAACGTGCAGTCGCCGAGGCCGAGCAGCGGCGCGCCCTGGGCGTCGACGGCGATCGCCGCGACCTCGTAATACAACGCGCACCGGCCTGGCTGAGTGAGCGGGCCGACCGAGATGCTCCACGGCACATCGACGATCTCGATGGGCACGGCGTACTCGAGGCCCACGCTCGTGAGCACGGGGTCGCGACCCGCGCGCAGCGTCTTGAACGTGTACGCGTTCACCTGCTCGAGGGGCTCGCCGGGCTTCACCTCGAGCTCGACCTCGCCTGCGAGCGGCAACTGGCCGGCGTACAGCCGGGCAGAGCTCTGCACGAACCCGCCGACGAACGTTCGTGCACCCTGAGCGGGCTCTTCGCTCGGCACGAGGCGGTCAGCCTGAATGCACTCGACGTCGATGGCGTCGGCGACGGTCACGCCGGGCGCTGACAGCTCGACGCGCAGCTCGAAGGTGCCGGGGCGCACGCAGTCGACGTTCACGTCGAAGCTGTGGGGCATGAACGCGGCGTCGAGCTGGCCCGCGATGCCTTCGGGCAGCTCGAAGCGCACGCGGGCGTTTTCGGGCCAGGTCTCGCCGACCACGTAGTGCCCGTCGCGGGGGCTGCGCGACACTCCGATGTGAAAGCCCTTGGTGCCGACCGCGATGCGCGGCGTCGCGCCAGGCTCGAAGCGCAGGTTCTGGAACTTGCCGTTGAGCCGCTCGGTGTACTGAAGCTCAGGGCGGTCGAGGTGCACGGGCACGATGGGGCCAGCCGGTTCACCACAGGCTGCGACGACCACCACCAGCAAGGCCGAAGAGGAGCGCATGGCTCTCGTATGCCGGGCGCCGAAAAAGAGACAAACTGAGGGCGCTCGCGATGACGCGCCGGCTCTTCGATCGAATCGACGCGGCACCGCTCGTCTACGCGCGCATGGTGTTCGGCGCGTGCATGGCGATCGAGGTGTTTCGCTTCTTCGAGCATGGGTGGGTGGCGCAGTACTTCGTGAGGCCGACGTTCTTCTTCTCGTACCCGGGCTTCGAGTGGGTGAAGCCGCTGCCCGGCATCGGCATGTACGTGCTGTTCGCGGTGGCCGGCGTCGCGGCGGTGGGCGTGGCGACGGGGAAGCTGTACCGCGTGTCGGCGCTGGTGCTCGCCATCGTGTGGTCGTGGGTGTTTCTGTGCGACCAGACGAACTACCTGAACCACGGCTACCTGCTGTGCATTCTGGCGTGGCTGTTCGCGTGCGTGCCGGCGGCGACGAGAGACGCGACGGCGCCGCGGTGGGCGGTGCTGCTGGTGGTGGGGCAGCTGGGGCTCGTCTACGTCTTCGGGGCGGTCGCGAAGATCGACGGCGACTGGTTTTCGGGCGACGTGGCGCGCTTCTTCCTCGCGCGCACCGATGTGACGCAGCCGCTCGCGGAGTCGAAGCCGGGGCGCATCGCCTTCGCGACGTGTGGCTTTCTGTTCGACCTGCTGATCGTGCCGGGGCTGCTCTGGCGAAGAACGCGGCCGTTCGCGACGGCGGCGGCGGCGGGCTTTCACCTGTCGAACGCGTACCTCTTTCAGATCGGCGTGTTCCCCTGGGTGATGCTCGCGCTGACGCCCGTGTTCTACCCGGCGTCGTTCGCGCGGCGGCTCTTGCGCATCACAGAGGCGCCGGGCACCGAGGCGTTCGCGTATCGGCCATGGGTCGTGGCAGCTTTTGTGCTGTGGTTCGCGGTGCAGGTGGCGCTGCCGCTGCGGCACTGGGTGTACCCGGGCCAGGTGAACTGGACGGAAGAGGGCCACAACTTCTCGTGGCACATGAAGCTGCGGGTGAAGCGAGGCGAGACGACGTTTCGAGTCGGTGATCAGCCGGTCGACGTGCGAGACGTGTTGTCGCGCCGGCAGGCGAAGAAGATGACGACGCGGCCCGAGATGATTCGGCAGCTGGCGCGCGAGCTGAGCCGGCAGCACGGCGGGGCGCCCATCTACGTCGACGCGTTCGCGAGCCTGAATGGGCGGCCGATGCAGCGGCTGATCGACCCGACGGTCGACCTGTCACGAGAAGAGCGAACGCTCGGAGCCGCGCGGTGGATCGTGCCGCTCGACCCGACCGCGCAGCGCGAAGCGGGCGACGACGACGACAGCGAATGAAAAAGGGGACAGGCTACTTTTCTGCGCAGTTCGGCACGCCGCTTGCGCCGTTGCGCAAAAAAGTAGCCTGTCCCCTTTTCTGCGCAACGTCAGGTTTCTGAGCCCGCGACGTCCGGCCCCGGCCCCCACAGTTCACGAAGAGGCGAGGGCGCGAGCCCCTGACTCCGTCAGCGCTCCCACCCATCGAGCAGCGGCGCTGCGAGCGCGTGGAAGTAGCGCACGGTCAGCTCCGGCCTCACCCGAATTCTCTTCACCCACACCAGCCGCAAGTACCCGTGCGCCAGCGCCCACAGCGAGAACCCCATGTCACGCACCTGCTCGCGCGCCGGCGCCACCTTCCGCATGCCCGCCAGCGCCCGCAGCAATACGGTGTAGCCGCGCTCGGCGACCGCCTCGAGCGCCGGGTAGTTGCCCTCTTCGTTCACGCGCCGCCCGAACGTGATGCGGTACCGCGCGGGCGACTCGAGCGCGAAGCTCAAGTACGCATCCATCAGGGCGAGCACGCGCGCCCGCGGCCCCTTCTTCTCGCTCTTCGCCCACGACACCTCGAGCGCGACGGCCAGCGCCACGTAGCCCTGCTCGGCGATCGCCGCCGTCAGCGCCCGCTTGTCGTCGAAGTGCCGGTACGCCGCGCGGTGGTTCACCCCGACGCGCCGCGCCACCTCGCGCAGCGACACACCGTCGGGGCCCAGCTCGTCGACCAGCTCCAGCGCCTTCGCGAGCATCGCGTTGCGCAAATCTCCATGGTGGTACGAGCGGCGCCGCTTCACTGGTACGGTGCTTACCACCGATGGCCGAAGTCATCGCCGGCCGCTACACCCTCATTCGCAAGCTCGCTTCCGGCGGCATGGCCGAGGTGTTTCTCGCCAGACAGGGGGGCCTCGAGGGCTTCGAGAAGCTCGTCGTCGTGAAGCGAATTCTGCCCGCGTTCGCGCAGAACGAAGAGTTCCGGAAGATGTTCCTCGACGAGGCGCGGCTCGCCGCCGACCTGCGCCACCCGAACGCCGTGAACATCTTCGATGTGGGCAGCGACGCCGGCACCTACTTCATCGCCATGGAGTACCTGCACGGGCAAGACCTGAGCGGCCTCTTCCACAAGCACCGCGAGCGCGGCGAGCAGCTCCCGCTCGAGCACGCGCTGCAGGTGGTGATGGACGCCGCGTCGGGCCTTCACCACGCCCACACCAAGACCAGCCTCGACGGCGAGCCCCTGCACCTCGTGCACCGCGACGTCTCGCCGCAGAACCTCTTCCTCACCTACGACGGCGTCACCAAGGTGCTCGACTTCGGCATCGCGCGCGCCCGCAAGCGCGGCGTGAAGAGCGACGCCGGCGTCGTGAAGGGCAAGTTCGCCTACCTCGCCCCCGAGGCGCTCGAGGGCATGGAGCTCGACGCCCGCGCCGACCAGTTCGCCCTCGGCATCGTGCTCTACGAGCTCACGACGCTCTCTCGCCTCTTTCAGCGCCCCTCTGACGCCGAAGTGCTTCGCGCCGTGATGGAATGCCGCATTCCCCGCCCCACCGAGCGCGTGCCGGGCTACCCCGCCGCCCTCGAAGACATCGTGCTCCGCGCGCTCTCGCGCGAACGCGCCCACCGGTTCACCGACTGCGACGAGCTGCGCGGCGAGCTCGAGGGTTTTCTCGAGAAGCACGGCCGCCCCCACTCGCAGCGCCGTCTCGCCACCTGGCTCAAGGGGCTCTTCCCCGAGCACGCGAAGGCGCCGCCCGGTGCGATGGTCGACGCCGCCGCGCCCAGCGAAGAAGACGCCGCCGCCCAGCGCCGCGCCGATGAGCCCACGCGCGCCGCCGGCCGCGGCGCCGCCGCTCGCAAGCGCACCACCAGCGGCGAGACCAGGGCGGTGCGCAAGAACGTCGAGCCGCCGAAGCCGACGCTGCCCGAGCTCGACGAGTTTCTCGACGCCGTACAGAAGTTCCTCGAGCCCTCGCCCGAGACGCGCAAGACCAACGTCGTGCCGCGCCCCGAGCCGTTCGTCGGCCGCGAGGCCGACCTCGCCGCCATTCGCGCCGCGTTCGACGCCGGCGCCCGCATCGTCACCGTCTCGGGCTTCGGCGGCATGGGCAAGACACGTCTGGCCCAGCGCTACCTCGAGCTCGAGCGCGACGCGTGGGCCGACCAGGGCGGCACCTGGTTCGTCGACCTGACCGAGGCCCGCAACGCCGACGACATCTGCAAGGCGGTCGAGCGCGCGCTGCAGGTCGGTGCGCTCCACGCCGGCAGCGGCCGCGACACCGTGACGCAGACCGGCCGCACGCTCGGCGGCCTCGGGCCTGCGCTCGTCGCCCTCGACAACTTCGAGCAGGTCGTCGAGCTCGCCGGTGAGACGGTCGGCGAGTGGCTCGGGTTCGCGAGAGACGTTCGGTTTCTCGTCACCACGCGCGAGCCGTTGAAGGTGCAGGGCGAGCACGTTCACACGCTCTCGCCGCTCGCGCCCGAGAGCGACGGCGTGAAGCTGTTCTTGTCGCGCGCCGAGCACGCGGGCGCGAAGGTGCCCAGGGCGAAGGCCGAGCTCGACGCCGTCGCCGAAATTTCGCGCCGCCTCGACGGTCACCCGCTCGCGCTCGAGCTCGCCGCGGCCCGTCTCGTCACCATGGCGCCGACGCAGATACTCGAGAGGCTCGGCGAGCGCTTCGAGCTGCTCGGAGGCAAAGGCGCCCGCGGGCGCCACGCCGCGCTGTGGAACGTCATCGACTGGAGCTGGCAGCTGCTCGACCCCGCCGAGCGGTCGGCGTTCGAGGCGCTCTCGGTCTTTCGTGGCGGCTTCACCGTCGAGGCCGCGCTCGCCGTCTGCCCGTGCACGGCCGAGCTGCTCGAAGCGCTGCACGCGAAGTCGCTGCTCAAGCCGCTCGTGGTGCCCGAAGCACCGAAACAGCTGCGGCTCGGCATGCTCGAGAGCATCGCCGCGTTCGCAGCCGAGAAGCTCGAGGCGAGCGGCCGGCTCGCCGAGGTGCGCGCGCGCCACGCGAAGTACTACCTCGACCGCGGCGACACCTGGGCCGAAGAGGCGCATGGCCACAAGGCGGGCGAGGCGATGGCGCAGCTCACCGCCGAGCGCGAGAACCTCGGCGAGGTGTTCGAGCGGGCGCTGACGCAGCTGCCTCCGACGCCCGAGAGCGCGACGCGAACTCTACGGGCGTTGCACGCGCTCGATGCGCTGCTCGCGCGCAAGGGCCCGTTCAACTCGCACCTCAGCCTGCTCGACTCGGCGCTGCAGGTCGCGAAGGGCGTCAAGTTGAACCCGGCGTACTACGCGCGCGCGCTGCAGCAGCGCGGCAACGTGAAGCGCAACCGCGGCCAGCTGGGCTCGGCCGTCGAAGATCTCGGCGAGGCCGTTCAGACCGTGCGCGCCGCCGGCGACGAGCCGCTCGAGGGCCGCATTCTGTGCGACCTCGGCGTCGCGTGCTTCGTCACCGGCGACCTGGGCCGCGCCGAAGAGGCGCTCGAGAGCGCGCTCGCCATCACCCGCCGCGTGAGAGACCTCGCCTTCGAGGTGCGCGCCATCTCGTACCTCGCCATTCTCGAGCTCGCGAAGCGGCGCATCGCCGAGGCGCTCGCCCGCTGCGACGAAGCGCTGCCGCTCACGCGCAAGCGCGGCGACGCCGTCAGCGAAGCGCGCGTGCTCGGCACCATCGGGGGCGTGTACTTCGAAGACGGTAAGCCCGAGCTCGCCGAGGCCTTCTACGCCGAGGCCCAGGCACGCTGTGAGAACGTCGGCGAGCAGCGGCTGCGCGCGTACTTCCAGGGCCGACAGGGGCTCTCGCGGCTCGAGCAGGGCGCCATCGAGCCCGCGCGCCGCTCGCTCGAGGCCGCCGCGAACACGCTCAGTGAGGTCGGCGACCTGCGCCACGAGGGCCTCGTGCTCAGCTACCTCGGCACGCTCGAGGCCCGCGAGGGCCGCCAAGACGCCGCCGCCGTCTCGTTCTCGGCGGCCCAGTCGCGGCTCGACAGCGTCAGAGACCCGCTGCTGCTCACCGCCCAGGCGCTGCGAAAGATGGAGGCCGAAGTTCGCCTGCGCGCCGCCAGCCCCACCGAGGGCCGGGCGCTGCTCGACGAGGTTCGCGCGGCCCGCGGCAATCGGCCGGCGCGCGTGCACCAGTCAGAAGAGATTCGCCTCGCGGCTCGCGGCCTCGAAGCGGCCTGCTCGTAGCGGGCAAAAAACGAAACCCTCTCCCGGGCCTGAGCCTGGGAGAGGGTTGGGTGCGAGGGGCTGGTTCAGCCGACCTCGACGGGGGTTACTTGCACTCGGCGGTGTTCGCGAACGTGGGGTTCGCCTTCAGGCCTTCCATCGCCTGATCGCACGCCTTGGTGCAGGCGTCGGCAGCCTCAGACGACTTCCAGCAAGCGCCGTCCTTGCCGTAGCTGGCTTCCATCGAGGCGCCAGTGCCGGGGACGAGCTTCTCGGTACAGGCGATGAGCTTCTTGCAGTTCTCGCTCTGGCTCTTCGCACAGCCAGCAAACGCGAACGAAAGACCGAGGACCGAAACTGCGAGCAAACGGCGCATGCATTCTCCTGGTTAGGTGGGAAACGGCGGGGCGTACATAAGCACCGATAGGCCAGAACGGTGCAAAAAAGTGAAAGGGAACTCGAGAGCCGCGCAGGTGTCTGGCCTCGCATGCGCTTCTCGACACTTACGGTTTGTGCGCTGGCAGTTTGTGACCTTGCAGGCTGCACCGAGGCGGATCTGCCGCAGACACCTCCCCCGGCGCGGGAGCTCGCGCCTCTGGCGCGAAACCGCGAGCGCAGCGAGCAGCAGCCCGAGCTGAAAAAAGTCGAAGAGAAGAAGGCTGACGCACCACGGCCCGCAGAGGTTCCCCCCGTCGCCCAGAAGTCGCTGCTGAACGCGCCGAAGGGCGGCGGCAAGGCCGACGTGAGCTCCATTTTCGGCACGACCGGAGTCGGCGCTGGCGGCGGCGGCCGCATCAGCAACGGCATGTTCGGCAGCGCAGCCGGCAGCAGCCACGGCATGGGCGGGCTCGGCCTGCGAGGCGTCGGCACGGGCGGGGGCGCCATGGGCGGCGTCGGCACGCGCGGGCGTGCCGCTGGCCCGATGGACGTGCAGTCGCGCGGCGAGGGCTACACGAACTACGGCGTCAACGCGTGGCAGAAGACGGGCGCTGATCGCCTCTCGACGTTTTCGGTCGACGTCGACACCGCGAGCTACACCCTCGCACGCGCGAAGCTGAAGAGCGGCGTGCTGCCGCCGAGCGACTCGGTGCGCGTCGAGGAGTTCTTGAACTACTTCCGCTGGAGCTACCCGCAGCCCTCGCCCGACGACGGCCCGCTCACCGTGCACATGGACGCGGCGCCCTCGCCCTTCAGCGAAGGCCGACACCTGCTGCGCGTCGGCGTTCAGGGCAGGCGGCTCGACGTGGCCGCGCGCAAGACCGCGCACCTCACGTTTCTCGTCGACGTCTCGGGCAGCATGCAGAGCGCAGACAAGCTGCCGCTCGCGAAGCGTGCGCTGCGCATGCTGGTCGACCAGCTGCGCGACGGCGACACGGTCGCGCTCGTGACCTACGCCGGCGGCACGCGCGTCGTGCTCGGCCCGACCGGCATGGAAAAGAAGGCCGACATTCACCAGGCGATCGAAGACCTGCGCGCGGGCGGCTCGACGGCCATGGCCGACGGCATTCAGCTCGCCTACGCGCAGGCCGAAAAGACGCTGTCGTCGGGCTCGGAGTCGCGCGTCATCATCGTGAGCGACGGCGACGCGAACGTGGGCCCGCGCAACCCCGGCCAGATTCTGTCGCTCATCGCCGGCAAGGTGAAAGAGGGCATCACCTGCACGACGCTCGGCTTCGGCATGGGCAACTACCAGGACACGACGATGGAGCAGTTCGCAAACAAGGGTAACGGCAACCACTACTACGTCGACTCGCTGTTCGAGGCGCGGCGCATCTTTCAAGAACAGCTCGGCGGCACGCTCGAGGTGATCGCGAAAGACGTGAAGCTGCAGGTCGACTTCAACCCCGACTTCGTCGCGTCGTATCGGCTCGTCGGCTACGAGAACCGCGACATCGCCGACGTCGACTTTCGCAACGACAAGGTCGACGCCGGTGAGATCGGCGCCGGCCACACCGTCACCGCGCTGTACGAAGTGGAGCTGAAGCCAGGGGCCTCGTCGAAGCTCGCGACGGTGCGTTTGCGCGCGAAGCAGCCGAAGGGCGCCGACGCGACCGAGAAGGCGTTCACGTTTCACGCGGCCGACCTCTACCCGTCGTTCGACAAGGCGCCGAGAGACCTGCGCTTCGCGGCGGCGGTGATGGGCGCGGCCGAGATCTTCCGCCAGAGCCCGCACGCGAAGGCGTGGAGCTATGATCTCGTCATCGAGCTCGCGAACAGCGCCGCCGGCAACGCCGAGCGCGACGAGTTCGTGCAGCTGCTCAGACAGGCGAGGTCGATCGTCTCGACGGTCGCAGTGCGCTGATCACTTCACGAGCGCCGAGAGCGGCACCGCCCAGCTTCGCTCGGCGAGCTTCATCGTCTGCGCACCCGCGTGCAGGAGCACCCCATGACGCGCACGTGCTCCGTACGCTTCGAGCAGCCCTGATTGAGGGGGACGATGTCGTTTCAGCCCGGGGTTTGCGGTCGCCTTGACCTCGATCGCGACGAGCCCGCCGGCCTGCTCGATCACGAAGTCGACCTCGAGGTCGGTGGCGGTGCGCCAGTTCCGGCTATGGTGAGCCGCATGCGAACCCTGATCTGCGTGCTGTTCGCTTCTTCAGCAGCGCTCGCCGCCGAGTCGCAGCGCTCGTCGGTCGTCGTCTTCCTGCCCGTCGGCGACGCCAAGGTGCCCGCGGGCCTCGCGCTCGCGATGCAAGAGAAGGCCTCGGCGCTGCTGATGAGCACGGGCCGGTACGATCTCGTGCACGCACGACAGGTGAAGTCGATGGCGCTGCGCCACCGCATGGCCCTCGACACGTTCGCCGACCCCAACGTCGCGCGCCAGGCCGCCGAGCGCCTCGGCACCACGCTGTTCGTCTTCTCGAAGCTCACCAGCATCAAGGGCGGCTACACGCTCGACGTCTCGGTCGGCCAGCGCGAGTCGCCGAAGGTGACGACCGCACAGCTGACCCTGCCCGGCGGCGACGACAAGTCGGTCGCCCACGGGGGGCGCGGCCTCGCCGTCGAGGTCACGAAGTTCGAGGGCTGGCCGTCGCCCGAGGCCGATGCCCAGCCGGCGACGACGAAAGACTCGGCGATGAAGAACTACGCCGCGTGCGATTCGCGCCTCATCAACCAGCCGGTCGGCATCGAGAACCCGTTCTTGCTGAACGACGGCGAGCTGAAGAAGGCGATCGCGTCGTGCGAGACAGCGGTGAAGAGCGACCCGAAGTTCGGCGCCGCCTGGGGCGCGCTCGCGTTCGCCTCGGCGCTCGCCGGCAACGACGCGCGCGCAGTCGAGGCGCTCACGAACGTCACGCCCGAGCAGGGTCACAACCCGAACGCGATGGCCGCGCGTTTCTGGCTCGTGTCGCGCTACCAGTCGAGCGAGGCCGCGGTCACCGTGCTGAAAGACGCGGTCACGAAAGAGCCCGGCTTTCTGCTCGCGCGCGTGTACCTCGCCGAGCTCTTCAACGCGCTCGGCAGACACGAAGAGGCGGCGAAGGCGTGGCGCGAGTACGGCGAGCACTCCGAGGGCAACGCGTTCGTCATCTCGCGGCTCGCGTACACGCTGGCGCGGCTCGGCAACACGAAAGAGGCGGCCGACTTCGCGGCGAAGGCGATGGCGTACGACCCCGAGAGCTACGAGCTCGCGCTCGAGCACTCGAGCCGGCTGATCGACGACAAGCAGGTCGACAAGGCGCTCGCCGTGCTCGAGCCCCTGGCCGGCAAGAAAGACGCGCCGGCCGAGCTCATCTTGCGGTTCGGCTACGCGAAGATGTTGAAGGGCGACCTCGACGGCGCCGAGCAGCTGATGACGCAGGCGCACGGCATCGCGAAAGACCCGAGCGAGTGGCGCACCCGCGCGCGCGCGAAGGTGAACCTCGCCGAGCTCGCCATGAAGCGCGACGCGAAAGACAAGGCGAAGGTCGCGGTGACCGAGGCGCTCAAAGAGGGGCTGCGGCCGTCGTCGGTGAAGCCCGAGCTCGTCGCGCTGCTCACCGAGGCCGAAGTCAAGGCCGCCGAAGCCAAGGGCCTCGGCAAGGTGAAGCCGAAAGAGGGCAGCGCCGTGCCCGAGAAGCCGGTGGCGGCGACGCCCCCGAAGGGGTTCGAGAAGGTCAAAGTCCCATAGGGACAGGCTGGTCGGGGACAGGCTGGTCGGGGACAGGCTGGTCGGGGACAGGCTGGTTTTCCGCGGCGCAGGGCAACGAATCGCAGAGCCGAACACGCGGAAAAGCTGCCTGTCCCCCAACCTCCGAGCTCGTCAACCATCGCCCACTCGCAGGTTGACAAGCTCCGATCGCAAGTCTTACCTGCGCGCCACCCATGGAGCTCCGTCACGACTGGAAGTTGGCCGAAGTTCGCGCGCTGCACGACCTCCCGCTGCTCGAGCTGACGTACCGCGCGCAGACGATTCACCGCGAGGCGTTCGGCGACAACGCGGTGCAGCTGTGCAGCCTGCTGTCGGTGAAGACGGGCGGCTGCCCCGAAGACTGCGGCTACTGCCCGCAGGCTGCGCGCCACCACACCGGCGTGAAGGCCGAGAAGCTGATGCCCGTGAACGAGGTGCTCGCGTCGGCCAGGCAGGCGCGCGACGCCGGCGCGACGCGGTTCTGCATGGGCGCCGCGTGGCGCGAGGTCAAAGACGGCCCGCAGTTCGACGCCGTGCTCGACATGGTGCGCGGCGTGCGCGCCATGGGCATGGAGGCCTGCTGCACTCTCGGCATGCTCAGCGACGACCAGGCCCGCCGCCTCAAAGAGGCCGGCCTCTCGGCGTACAACCACAACCTCGACACGTCTGAAGAGAAGTACGGCGACATCATCTCGACGCGCACGTACCAAGACCGCCTCGACACCCTGCAGTCGGTGCGCGACGCCGGCATTCACGTGTGCAGCGGCGGCATCATCGGCATGGGCGAGTCGGTCGACGACCGCTGCCAGCTCCTCATCACGCTCGCGAACCAGCCCGAGCACCCCGAGTCGGTGCCGGTGAACGCGCTCGTGCCGGTGAAGGGCACGCCGCTCGCCGAGCAGAAGCAGGTTCAGCCCATCGAGCTCGTGCGCATGATCGCGACCGCGCGCATCTTGATGCCGAAGGCGATGGTGCGGCTCTCGGCCGGGCGCATGCAGATGAATCAAGAGGCTCAGCTGCTCTGCATGATGGCGGGCGCGAACTCGATCTTCTTCGGCGACAAGCTGCTCACCACCGGCAACCCCGAGTACCAGGCCGACATGGCGCTGCTCCAGCAGGCGGGCGTGCGGCCGCTGCAGCCCAACGAGGCCAGGCCGTGATTCAAGCCGAGCCGCGCACCCCTGCGCGCCTCGCGGTCGACGGTTGGGCGCAAGAGTCGCTGAACGCGCTCGAGCACGACGGGCTGCTTCGTCACCTCGAGCCGCTCGAGTCGCCCCAGGGGCCGGTGGTCGACGTCGCGGGCCGGCGCTACATCAACTTCTCGTCGAACGACTACCTGGGGCTCGCGGCCGACCTCGACGTCGTGGCGGGCGCGCGCACGGCCGCGATTCAGCACGGCTTCGGCTCGGGCGCGTCGCGGCTCATCGTCGGCGACACCACGGCGCACGTGTCGTTGGAAAAGGCGCTCGCGCGGGCGTTCGGCTCAGAGACCGCGCTGCTCTTCAACTCGGGCTACCAGGCGAACCTCGGCGTGCTCGGCACGCTGGCCGGCGAGGGCGACGTCATCTTCTCTGACGCGCTGAACCACGCCTCGATCGTCGACGGCTGCCGGCTCTCGAAGGCGCGCGTCGTCATCTACCCGCACCGCGACGTGGCGGCGCTGAAGGCGCTGCTGCAGCAGAACCCGGCGCGGCGGCAGCTCATCGTGACCGACGCGGTGTTCTCGATGGACGGTGACCAGGCTCCGCTCGAAGCGCTGAAGGCGCTGGGGGTGCCGCTGATGGTCGACGAGGCGCACGCGATCGGCGTGCTGGGCCCGACGGGCGGCGGCCTGTGCGAGCAGCTCGGGGTCGAGGTCGACGTGCGCGTGGGCACGCTGGGCAAGTCGCTGGGGGGGTTCGGCGCGTTCGCGCTCTGCTCGAAGCCGGTGCGCAGCTGGCTCATCAACAAGGCGCGCAGCCTCATCTTCTCGACGGCGCTGCCGGCGGCGGTGTGTGGAGCGGCCGAAGCGGCGCTGAACGCGATGACGCCGCAGCGCAGGGCGAGGCTGTGGCGCAACATCAAACAGTTCTCGCAAGGCCTCGCCCGTCTCGGCCTGACGGCGCACGAAGACTCGGCGATCTTCAGCGTGATTCAAGGCAGGCCCGAGCGCGCAGTAGCGGCGTCGCTGGCGCTGAGAGAAAGAGGCATTCTCGCAAAGGCGATTCGCCCGCCGACGGTGCCCGCAGGCACGAGCCGGCTGCGCTTCGCGCTGAGCGCAGCGCACACGGAAGAGCACCTGTCGGTGGCCCTGCACGCGCTCGAAGGTCTACCGAGATGACCGCCGTTCACCCTGAGCGGAGCCCGAAGGGCGGAGTCGAAGGGCGTACGAGTGAGCTCCTCCAGCTCGATCTCAAGCACGTCTGGCACCCCTTCACACAACACCAGTCATGGCCCGACGACGAGCCCATCATCATCGAGAGGGCCGAAGCGAACTGGCTCATCGACACCGACGGCCGCCGCTACCTCGACGGAGTCTCCTCGCTCTGGTGCAACGTTCACGGCCACCAGAAGCGCGAGCTCGACGCGGCCATCACGGCGCAGCTCGGCCAGGTCGCGCACAGCACGATGTTGGGGCTCGCGAACGTGCCGGCGATTCGGCTCGCGGCGAAGCTGAGCGCGCTCGCGCCCGAAGGCCTGACGAAGGTCTTCTACAGCGACAGCGGCAGCACTGCGGTCGAGGTCGCGTTGAAGATGGCGTACCAGTACCAGCAGCTCGCGGGGCGGCCGCAGAAGCGCAAGCTCGCGGCGCTGGTCGACGCGTACCACGGCGACACGCTGGGCTCGGTCTCGGTGGGCGGCATGTCGCTGTTCCACGCGCGCTTCAGAGATCTCGTCTTCCCCGTCGTGCGCGTGCCGGTCTCGCTCGCCGCCGTCGAGCGGCTGTTCGCCGAGCAGGCGCACGAGCTCGCGGCCTTCATCGTCGAGCCGCTGATTCAGGGCGCCGCGGGCATGTTGCTGCAGCCGCCGGGCTGGCTGAAGGCGGTCGAGGCGCTGTGCCGCAAGCACGACGTGCTGCTCGTCTGCGACGAGGTCGCGACGGGCTTCGGCCGCACGGGCACGATGTTCGCGGTCGAGCACGAGAGCGTGAAGCCCGACCTGCTGTGCGTCGCGAAGGGCCTCACCGGCGGCTACCTGCCGCTCGCGGCCACGCTCGCCACGCAGCGCATCTTCGAGGCGTTTCTCGGCAGCGCTGCCGAGCAGAAGACGTTTTTCCACGGCCACACGTACACGGGGAACCCGCTGGCCTGCGCCGTCGCGCTCGCGAGCCTCGAGCTGTTCGAGCGTGAGCAGACGCTCGAGCGCATGAAGCCCGCAATAGAGGCCCTCGCCCGCGGCCTCGAGCCGATCGCTTGCTTGAAGAACGTCGCCGAAGTGCGGCGGCGCGGCTTCATGGTCGGCATCGAGCTGAAAGGGTACGTCGCCTCAGACCGCACCGGGTTCAAGGTCTGCAAGGCGGCGCGCAAGCACGGCGTGCTGCTTCGCCCGCTCGGCGACGTGGTGGTGTTGATGCCGCCGCTCTCGCTCACGGTCGAAGAGGCGAGGCTGCTCACGCGCACGGTGTACGAGTGCATCACGAGCCTGTGAGCCCGCCGCGCTTTTTCGTCACCGGCACCGACACGGGCATCGGCAAGACCGAGGTGTCGCTCGCGCTCTTGTCGCTGATGCGCAAGCGGGGGCTCGAGCCGTTCGCGCTGAAGCCGTACCAGAGCGGGGGAGGGGACGACGCGAAGCGCCTCGGCGCGCGCGTGCTGTACCGCTTCAAAGAACCGCTCGCTCCGGGAGTCGCGGCCGAGCTCGAGGGCGTGAAGCCGTCGATGAAGACGGTGCTGAAGGCGATACCGCGTGAGGGCGCCGGCGTCGTCGAAGGTGCGGGCGGGCTCTTCGTGCCGCTCGACGCGAAGCACGACGTCATCGACCTGATTCGTGCGACGAAGCTGCCGGTGGTGCTGGTCGCGCGGCTGGGGCTCGGCACGCTGAACCACACGGCGATGTCGCTCGGCGCGCTGCGGGGCACGAGGGTCGCGGCGGTCGTTCTCGTGAAGAGCACGAAGGGGCAAGACGCGTCGGAGCCGCACAACCCCACATGGCTCGAACGCCGGCACCCGGGCGTGCGGTTCCTGGGGCCGGTGCCGTTCATCGCGAACGAGGGGCGACGTCTCATCGCGTTCGAGCGGGTGTTAAAACCGCTGGTGCCATGAATCTCTACGAAGCCGTTCGAGCGAAAGACGCCGAGGCGCTGCGGAAGCTGGCGACGACGGTGGTCGATGTGAACGAGGCGTTCGAGGGTGGGCGCACGGCGCTGATCGAAGCGGCGGCCGACGGTGAGCTCGAGCTGGTGAAAATTCTGCTGGGGGCGGGGGCCGAGCCGTCGTGGAAAGACGACGAGCACGAGACGGCGCTGCTGAAGGCGGCGGCGAACGGGCACACCGACGTGGTGCACGTGCTGGCGCCGATGGCGAGCGAAGACGAGCGCGACCTGGCGCGAGCGTTCTTGAAGGCGCACGGCAAGTCGTTCAGCCCCGAGTACCAGGGCCCGGCGGAAGACTTCGGCACGCTGAAGCGTGCAGCGGCGACGGCGAGCGCGCGGGTGTCGAAGTTCGTGGGCCACGACGCGCCGTCAGAGCGGCTCGAGCGCGTCGAGCGCTCAGAGAAGAACAAGAAATAGGGACAGGCTGATTTTTCGCCGCCGAACTGTCACGAAATCGCGCCTACAAAGCCCGAGCGAAACAACTGCCTGTCCCTTCAGCAGAGCCCCCGAGACCGAACCCCAATCAAGCAGCAGCAGGAGTCTCTCGAGCAACCCGCTTCCCAACGACGCGCACACGATCTTTCGCAGCATCGACGATGGGGCGAACGAAGCAGTTCAAGAACCCCTTGGGGCGAGGCGTCACCTCTTCAGCCACACACTTGCCACCCTCGTCGTAGACGTACCGCTTGCGCGTGCCCATGACGTGGTCGAACCAGGGGTGGGTGACACACCAGTTGGCGTTCTGGTCCTTCCCCATGTGGTGGTCGTAGTGCCAGGGCAGGTTCTCTTTGCACCAGGCGCGGTCGAGGTGAGCGCGCTTGTGAACGCGGTAGTAGTTGAGGGTGCGCCACAGCACGGTCGCGGTGAAGAACGGCGCGACGGGAAACATCGGGGCCGTCACCAGCGCGGCGCCGACGAGGGCGAGGGCCTCTTTGCCCTGCGGTGTCCAACTGAACACGCTGCGCACGTACTGCGGGTCGAACATGTCGTTGCGGCGCGACTCGCGGTGATGCTCGTGCCAGTGAAACGACCAGAAGTTCTCTCGGTTCTTCCCGAGGCCGTGGAGCATGTACTTGTGCAGCAGCCACTCTGCCGCGTTCTGGTACGCAAACCCGATGGGGATACCGATCATGTGTCACCTCGCTTGAACTGCCGGCCACCAAAACGATGACTGCTTAGTCACTACAAAACACACGCCCTCATCATCGTCAAGGTGGCCTACATTGTTGCGGCGTGAAGAAACGGAAACGGCCGGGGCAACCAGGAGGGGTACGAGACACGAACCGCAAGGCGAGGCGCGAGGCGCTGCTGGAAGCGGCGCTGCTCCTGTTCCTCGAGCGGGGCATCGAAGGGGTGTCGGTCGACGACATCACGAAGAAGGCGAAGATGGCGAAGGGCAGCTTCTACCGGTACTTCGAAGACCAGGCGGCGCTGGTCGAAGAGCTGATCGCTCCGACGCGCGAGAAGATGTCGCAAGCGCTCGAGCAGTGCAGCCTCGAGCTGAACACTGCGTCGACGCGTGATGCTCAGTTTCAGGCGTACGCGCGCATCGGCGACGTGGTGGGCACCGTCTTTCTCGAGCACCCGGGCGTCGTACGCCTCTACCTGCAAGAGAACCGGGCGCCGGGCGTGAACGCGCGCAAGCCGATCGTCGAGCTCTCAGAGATCGTGTCGCGCTACGCGATCGAGATCACGAAGAAGGCGCAGAAGCACGGCATCTTGCGCCCGATTCCCGAGGCCATCAGCGCGCTCGCGGTGGTGGGCGCGACCGAGCGGCTCTTGCACGGCGTGCTGCTCGAAGAGCCCATCGGCAACCCGCTCGACGTGCCGAAGCACCTCGCGACGCTGATCATCGACGGGTTGAAGGCCGAGTAGCTGCCCTCACCGAAAGCCCGGCGACTCGAAGTACTCGCGGTAGTCGTCGAAGAGCCGCAGCAGCTCGTACGGAGTCTCAGCCCCCTTCGGTGGCCCCCCGGCGTTCTCGTGCGCCAGCACATAGCGGGCAAGCGGCCGGTCTTTCACCAGCATGAAATCGCCGGTCTTCGTCACCGCGCCGAACGTCGAGCTGTAGGTCGGGCCGACGAACAGCGCAAACGGCGCCTCGGCCGGTGGCTCGGCGCCGGTCAGCTCGGCGAGCAGCAGGTCTTTGAAGTCGATCTGCGAGTGCAGCTCGGGCCGCTCGATGCGCGCGAGCCCGGGCGAATAGAAGAAGAGGGGTATGTGGTAGCTCGACATCAGCGCCTCGGTGCCGCGCTGGCGAATGCCGTGGTCCGACGTCACCACGATGAGCGTCGTCTCGAGCTGACCCGCGCGCTCGAGCTCGGCGAGCAGCTCGTCGAGCAGCTCGGCGTAGCTCTGCACGTCGCTCTTGCCGCTCTTTCGCGTGAACTCGGGCTGGTGACCCCACACCAGCTGCTGCACCCAGAACAGCTTGTCGTGCTGCTTCAGGCGGTCGAACAACCGCGGCAGCATCGCGCGGTCTTCGCAGCTGTCTTCGAAGCGATAGGGGTTGAAGCAGAGGTACGTCTTCTCGAGCGCGTCGGTCTCGTCTTCGGTGAACACGACGTTCTCGTGCCAGCTCAAGTCGCGAACCACTCGCTCCGCGAGCACCTGCGCGCTCGCGAGCACCGTGTGGTACCCGTTCTCGCGCATCACGTCGACCAGCGAACGCATCCCCGAGAGCTTCGAGAAGCGCACGTGGTTCGACTCCTGGTAGGCCTCGTACGGCACGAACCGCGACGTCAACGTCGCCAGCATGCCGGTTCGACTGTCCATGTCGTTCGTGAAGTAGCGCGAGTACACGTGCTGCTGCGGCACGGTGCGGCGAAACGCGTCGCCCTCTCGGGCCGTGGCGTCGAAGTGCGACTGGGTGACGCCCTCCATCACGAGCACGATGACCCGCGAATAGCGGCTCTCGAAGCGCACGGCCTCGTGGCTCGCACGGTCGAGGAGCGACGGCGGGTGCCGCGGCCGCTCACCGCTCGGCTTCGCGATGCCCGGGTGGCGGCGCACCTCGTCGAGGTCGAGCGCCAGGTCCCACAGCGGAGTCGGAAACTTCGCCGAGCTGCTCGCGACCGTGACCGCGCCGACGCTCGCGACCCCGAGCACTGCGAGCAGCGCCGCCGAGGGCACTCTCGGCCGCCACCGGGTCGAGACCCAGGCCGCGAGGCAGAGCACCGCGAGCGTGACCGCGCACTGCACGACGCCCCGCTTCGGCGCGACCTCGTGCAGCAGGTACGCCACCGCATCGGGGCCCATGTCGAGCAGCGAGTACTTTCGCACCAGCTGATCGTCGAAGAAGAAGACGGTGAAGAACCCGAGCACGTACAAGAGCAGGTAGCCGGCGGCGAAGAGCGCGCTCGGCAGGCGCAGCCTCGCGACCACCCGCACCCGATCGAGCGCCGCGCAGAGCGTGAACACCCACGCGAGCGCGCACGCCTCGAACAGCCAGGTCCCCACGAGCATCGCCGTCGGCTGCTTCGGCAACGCCCACAACTTCCACCCGAGGAAGAACAGCACCGTCAGCACCGTCAGCCGAAAGCGGAAGGTGTCGGGCGCCGCGACCCTGCTCATTCGAGAACGAGCTTCTG
>JAEUJP010000270.1 GCA_016793725.1 Myxococcaceae bacterium
CTGCCGTCGTGCCACCGCCTGCCGTCGCGCCGCCGCCGGCCGTCGCGCCGCCACCGGCCGTTGCGCCGCCACCCGCCGTTGCGCCGCCGCCTGCCGTCGCGCCGCCACCGGCCGTTGCGCCGCCGCCGGCCGTTGCGCCACCGCCCGCCGTCGCACCGCCACCTGCCGTCGCTCCACCGCCTGCGGTTGCACCGCCACCTGCGGTCGCGCCGCCACCTGCTGTGGCGCCGCCGCCTGCCGTTGCGCCGCCACCTGCCCTTCCGCCGGCTCGACCGCCTGCGCCGCCGTCTTCACCACCCGGCATGGGACCACACGACGCGAGAGCAGCGACGATCAGCGCAGAAGGGATCAGGCTTCGCATGGCGCGCGAATACACCATCGCCCTTTCGCTTTCGAAAGCGCTCCGTGCCACCGATCTGCGTTCAGGTGTGGAACGCGGGGGCGCTGTACCTCCTTCAAATCGTGTGGCCCGAACAAGCTGCACCATCTTTCAGACCGCGCCTGGTCTATCGGCGCGCACCTCGCTGCCTGCCACCGGCGCCACAGCACGTCGACGGTGTTGACGCGCAACTCAGCGACAACAGACCGGGCCCAGAGAATGCACAGCGGCGCGCCATGCGCTCTCTCCTCATGGTCGTTGTGCTGTCGATGGTGGTTGGTTGCGGCATGTCGAGCACGTCAGCCGCGCGGTTCGGGGGTGGCGGCTCCAGCACCATCGGTGAAGGCGCTGCAGGCACGCTGACCGCGGGCATCTGGGACGATTCGCTGAACTTCGAGCTGTTCACGGCGTATCGCGACGGGCAACAAGGAGCGCGCCTCGCCGAGCTCACTCCCGAAGAGCAGGCGGCAGCGGCGACCGAAACGCGCGGCACGACCTCGGCGCTCGACGTCGCGTTCGTCGTCGACACGACGGGCAGCATGGGCGACGAGATCGGCTGGCTGAAGGCCGAGATCAAACAGCTCGCGGCCGACATCTCGGCGGCGCACCCGAACGTGCCGACGCGTTGGGGTCTCGTGCACTACCGCGACGTGGGCGATGACTACGTCACGCGCCATGTCGACTTCACCACGTCGGTGACCGCCTACCAGACGTCGCTCGACGGGCTCGCGCCGGGGGGCGGCGGCGACTTTCCAGAAGCGCCCGCCGCAGCGCTCGCGAAGGCCGGCACCCTGCAGTGGGGCACGGCAGCCTCGACGGCGAAGCTCATCTTCTGGGTGGCCGACGCGCCGCCGCACGACAACGAAGCGGGCGAGTTCACCGCCGCGGTGCGCGGGCTCAAGTCGCAGGGCGTGCACGTCTACCCGGTCGCGTCGAGCGGCATCGACGAGCGCACCGAGTACGCGATGCGGGCAGCGGCCCAGCTCACGCTCGGGCGGTACATCTTCCTCACCGACGACTCGGGCGTCGGCGGCCAGCACAAGGAGCCCACGATTCCCTGCTACGTCGTCTCGAAGCTCAACCACGCGATCGAGCGCTCGATCGACAGCGAGCTGGCGGGCACGCGCGTCGAGCTCGACCCCACGAAGGTGATTCGCAGCGTCGGCGCGCCGGTCGACGGCAAGTGTTCACTCGACTCGGGTGTCGTCGCACACCTGTTCTGAGCGCCGCTCTCAAGACGCCACCCGTCAGGCGCAACGACAGGTGAGCGATCGACGAGTGTCACGCGCGCTGCGTCGTGCGCGCCCCGCAGAGACGACGCGGTGCTGTGGTGGTGGGGCCGCCGACGGTCAGCGCGCGGTGAGCCACGCCTCGAAGTCGGGCGAGGCGGCCCGCGCCACGAGCTCGTCGAGCGTCGTCTTCGTCGCGAAGAACCGCAGCGCCGCGGCCCAGCGCGCGTACGCGTGCGGCGACTTCGTGTCGTGTGCCGACTCGAGCGCTTCGGTAGCGCTGCGGTACTCGAGGCCGAGCGCCACGTCGAAGTCCTGCCCCGAGCCGAGGGTCGCGAGGGCCTCGAAGAACCACTGCGGCCCCATCGCGTCTTCTCTGCCGTCGAGCACGTTCACGTGCAGGCGATGGGTCAGCTCGTGCGCGACGAGCCGCGACCATGCGCCGGGCAGCACCGCGTACGTCGGAGCAACGCGCTCGTATTCGGCCTGGGTGAGTGCCAGCAGCACGCCGCGCTCGATGCCGGCAGCGAGGCCCGGCGTCGGCAGCGGAGTGCTGAGCGGCAGCGCGTTCAGCTCGAGCATGCGGCGCCACATCGCGGCCTGCTCGTCGAACAGCTCGATGCTCTCGAACGTGGGAATCGCGGCCTCTTTGCGCCAGCCCTGCGCGGCCGCGAAGGCGTCGAGCAGGTCGTAGGCCTGACGTACGCGGTCGGCGTACTCGAAGCGCTCGGCGGCGACCGACGCGGGCACCTTCAGCTTCGCGAGGCGGGCCTCGACCCAGGTGGCGGGGGCGGCAGACTTTCCGTGCGCGCAGGCGGTCAGAACGGTGAGGGCGCAGAGCCAGACTCTCATCGAGGGCGCGTCATAGCGCGTGATAGAAGCCGCACGCATGGACTTCATGGAGGCCGCCCTCGAGCTCGCGAGAGAAGCCGCGGCCATCGGCGAGGTCCCCGTGGGTGCCGTCGCGGTGAAAGACGGAGCCATCATCGGCCGCGGCTACAACCGGCGAGAGATCGACCGCGACCCGCTCGCGCATGCAGAGCTCATCGCCATGCGCGAAGCCTGCCGCGCCCTCGACGCCTGGCGGCTCACCGGCGTGACCGTCTACGTGACGCTCGAGCCCTGCGCGATGTGTGCGGGCGCGATGGTGCAGGCACGGCTCACCGAGGTCGTCTTCGGCGCCGAAGACGCGAAGCAGGGCCGCGCCGATCTGCTCGTCGGGCACAACCACACCGTGAAGGTAACCCGCGGCGTTCAGGCAGAAGCGTCGAGCGCGATGCTGAGGGCATTCTTCGCGAAGCTGCGCGAGGGCTGAGCTCAACGCCCGTAGGCGATCTCGTCGAGATCGGCGGCGAGCTCGTCGAGCGAGCGCTCGCACTCGAGCTGCTCGAGCAGCGCGGCGCTCAGCGGCTGCGCCGACAGAACGTAGGCGACCGGCCCGAGCAAGACCTTGCGTTCGTAGTAGCCCTCGGCCCACGCGACGTATGCCTTCGGGTCGCCGCCGAGCAGCTTCACCTCGTCGGCGAGCGTCGTCGCCCGAGGCGTTGCGCATCGACGCCATGCGCTCGCCGAGCTTCGGCGCCCAGACTGCGTTGAACGAGAAGTAACGGAACTCCCACTCGGGTTGGAGAATCGCATCGAACGTCGCGAGCCCCTTGCAGCTCCGCTCGAGCTCGCGAGGTGGAGGCAACACGCACGGACCTTAACGCGCGCGAGTGACCGGCCGGGCGACACGATTCGGCGTGAAGCTGAACGCCGAGGTCACAGAACCAGTTTCGAGCGCGGTCGCGACGCGTTTTCCGCGGCCGCTCGGCCGAGCGACCTCGTGTGGGTCGGTGCAGAGAACCTTCGCACCCATGAAACCCCGCACCACGACGCCCTTCCTCTTCCTCTCTCTCTTCCTCGCCTGCGCCGGAGTCGAAGCGCCCGACCCTGCGCCCGCACCTGACGATCTGACCTCGGGCGAGCACGCGCTCACGCGCCAGCCCGCTCCCATCGACTGGGAAGAGAGCACCGACCTCGAGCCCAACCTGCCCACGACCGTCGGCCCGCGCCGCGCGCCGGTACAGGTCGCCGCGCGCCCGGCCATCATGAGCGACGCCGAGCTCGCCAGCCGCGGCATCCCGGGCCTGCGCCCCATCGGCATCACGCTCGGCCGCGGCGGCGTCATCACCATCGACGCCGGTGACGGCGACGACACCTGCGTCGTCGTCTTCGAGGGCTTCGACGTGAAGGTCACCCTCAACGGCTCCTCGGTGAAGTACTTCCGCGGTGACGTCGAGAAGATCTCGTTCTCGGGCGGCTCGGGCGACGACGTCTTCTTGAACCAGACCACCGTGCCTGGCTTCGCGAGCGGCGGCTCGGGCTCCGACATCTTGAGCGGCGGCAGCTCGGCAGACGAGCTGACCGGCGGCAGCGGCGACGACTACCTCTACGGCAACCACGGTAACGACCTCATCTTCGGCGCGTCGGGCAACGACAAGCTCTGGGGTGGCTTCGGTGACGACGAGCTGCACGGCGGCAGCGGCAACGACGTGCTCAAGGGCGACCACGGCCGCGACTCACTGAACGGCGGCGCCGGCAACGACACGCTCGAAGGCGGCGACGGCATGGACCTGCTCGTCTCGGTCGGCCTCGGCACCGACGCGCTCACGGGCGGCGCCATGAACGACAACTTCTGGCGCGACACCGCCGACAGCATCACCGACTTGAGCTCGGCCGAGCTCAACGAGGGCTACCTGCACATCATCGGCAGCTTCCACCCCGTGAAGTACGAGGGCTCGGAGGTGCTGCACCCCGTCGGCCTCGAGCCGCTCGGCGAAGATCTGCCCGACCCGAAGGAACGCGCCGCGCACGCCGGCACGCTGCCGAAGCTCAACTTCCTGCAGCAGCCGCTGTTCCCCGCCGAGGGCCCGACCCTCGACGACGTCTTCCAGGGCTCGGTTGGCGACTGCTACTTCGTGGCGCGGCTCTCGGCGTTCGCGCACGCAGACCCCGAGAACATTCGCAAGCTGGTCGCCCCGCTCGGCGACGGTACGTTCGCGGTGCGGTTCGTGCGAAACGGCGTGCCCGACTACGTGCGCGTCGACGCCGACCTGTGGCTCAACTCGGCCGGCACGAAGCCCGCGTACGCGAAGCTCGGCGAAGAAGGCGCACTGTGGGTCGCGATCGTCGAGAAGGCGTTCGCGATCGCACGGTCTGACCGCGGCAACTACGACTCGATCGCGGGCGGCAACAAGACGACGCTCTCGAACCTCTCGTACACGAACACGCAGTGGGTGGCGCCCGACATCATCACCATGAACCAGGAGTACAGCTGGTTCCACGCGGGCCAGCCGGCCGGTTTCATCAAAACCATGGTGCCGCTCTCGAACAAGGCGCTGATGTTGTGGGTAGACGAGCAGCTCGACCACGGCTACCCCATGATCACGGGCGCGAAGTCGGGCATCTCGAACTCGACGCCCATCATGAACGATGACCCGCTCATTCCCGGCGGCGACGAGATCACCTGGCGGCGCGGCGAGCACGTCTACGCCATCGACCACGTCGACTTCGACGCCAGCGGCGAGCCCAAGGGCATCACACTGCGCGACCCGCACGGCGTGTACCGCGTCATCACCGACCCCGTGCGCCTGCACTACTGCATCGGGCGCGCCACGCGGCTGAACCTCTGACGCACCACCTTGGGTAGCGCGGGCGAGGGTCGTGAATCTTGGAAGAAGTGTGATTCACTTTTCACCGGCCAACCGGGCGGAATCACGTGGGCCAAAACGGTGAATAGTGAATCACACTTCTTTCAATTTTCACGACCCTCGCCCGTGCGCTCCCCACCTGGTCGAGAGCGAGCGCCTCGAGCTTCCATTCAGCCGTCGAACACGTCGTCCATCGCGGCACGAGGCTCGGGTTGCTCGGGGTTCGCCGCGGTGACAGCAGCTGCGCTGGAGCTCGAACGGCGAGGGAAACACCCTCACGTCGTGATGGTCGCGCCACCATCGACGACCAGTACCTGGCCCGTCATGTACGCGCTGGCGTCGCTGGCGAGGTAGACGGCGGCACCGGCGATCTCGTCGGGCTGGGCGTGGCGCCCGAGCGCGGTGCGCGACACGACGTGCTGTCGAATTTCGTCGTTCGCCACCAGCGCCGACGCGAACTTCGTCTCGACGAGCCCCGGCGCGATCGCGTTCACCCGAATGCCGGTGCCGCCGAGCTCTTGCGCGAACGTCTGCGTCATCGACACGACCGCCGCCTTCGTCATGCCGTACACACCCTGCAGCGGCGCGGCCCGAATGCCGGCGATGCTGGTGATGTTGACGATCGAGCCGGGCGAGTTGCGCGACTGCAGGTGCGTGATCACCTCGCGCGCGAGCATGAAGTAGCCCTTCACGTTCACCTCGAACGTCTTGTCCCAGGCGGCGTCTTCGACGTCCATGAGCGGGCCGAAGTATGGGTTCGTCGCCGCGTTGTTCACGAGAACGTCGACCTTGCCGAACTTCTCGACGGCCTTCGCGACCAGCGCCTTCACGTCGTCGAGCTTGCCCGTGTGCGCGGCGACCGCGAGCGCCTTGCCGCCCTGAGCGGTGATGCGGCCGGCGACGGCTTCGAGCGCGTCGGGCTTGCGGGCGGCGAGCACGACGGCGGCGCCGGCCTCCGACAGGCGGAGCGCGATCGCCTCACCGATGCCACGGCTCGCGCCGCTCACCACGGCCACACGGTCTTTCATCGAGAACAGGGAGGGCGTCGTCATGGGCGCACCTTCTAGCACCGCGCTCCGTTGAGCTGGGCGCGGGTCTGCGCTCAGGCGGTACGAGCAGCCACCGCAGCGCCAGGCAGCGAGCCATCACGGCAACGTCCCCGGAGTCTCTTTGACGTGACGGCGGGCTTCACGGCCTTGGCCACGGCGACGTCGAGGTGAGCTCGGGCGGGTCGCTGCGGCCTCACCATTAGCCTACGCTGAGCCGTTTTTTCCACCCACGGCACTGAGGTTTTCAACGTGCGCTCTGCCCTCATGGTGATGCTGTTGGTGACCGGTGCCTGCTCAGGAGGTCAGAGCGGAGGAACAGGTGGGGGCGCCGAGATGAACACCGGGCCAGCTGGCGGCGCTGCGACGGCAGGTGGCAGTTCGGCCGGCGGAGCCACGGGGGGCGGTTCGACTGCGGGCGGTTCGACCGCAGGCGGAGCGACCGCAGGCGGAGCGACCGCAGGCGGAGCGACCGCAGGCGGTTCGACCGCAGGGGGTTCGACTGCCGGCGGCGGCATGACCGGCACCGCGGGCGGCGGCACGCCGACGGGCTCGACGGTCGCCATCACGCTCACGCCAGCGAGCGGCGTCACCGGCACGCAGCGCATCAACTTCGGCCTGCCGGTCTCAGACGGCGTCGCCGTGAGCACGCCGATCGCCGTGCGCATCGGCGGCAGCACCGTGGCGACCTTCTCGCGCGTGCTCGCGACGTACCCGAGCGGCAACGCGCGCAGCTTCCAGGTTCAGTTCGACGCGCCGCAGGGCACGACGGCGGCCGAGGTCGCGCTCGGGGTCACGGCGCCGGCGCTCGTGGCCCAGCCGGTCGACTCGCTGCTGCAGAACGAGGCGCTCGCGACCGAGACGGTGCGCACGCCGCGCGTCTGGGTGACCCTGCCGGCGGCGCACCTCGTCGCGAGCACGGTGGCGGGTCACCTGGTGACGAGCGCGTCGGTGACGGCGCCTCCGATGGATGCGTGGAAGACGAAGTGCAACTACGCGACGTACGGCTCGGCGGCGTTCGCGAGCACCATCGCCACGACGGGCAACTGGCTCTACGACCGAGGCACGGCGCTCTACCGCGGCTACGCGTCGACCGGCGCGCTCGGCCCGCTGCAGAGCGCGTGGCGCGAGACCGACGTCTACCGGCAGCGCCTGCTCGCGAGCTCGACGACGCCGCCGAGCAGCGACCTGAAGTACGCCTACACGCAGAACCTCGCGCTGCACTACCTGCTGAGCGGCGACGACCGCTTCCGCGAGGCGGCCGAGACGATCGCGGGGCGCAGCCCGGTGAGCGGCTACACGGGGGCCATCAGCCCGAGCTTCTGGACCGAGCGCCACGCCGGCTTCGGGCTGCTCGCGAACGTGTGGGCGGCACGCGTGAGCGACGACCAGGCGGCGACGTTTCGCACGCGCGCGAACACCATCGTCACGAACCTCATCGCGATTCAAGACACCAGCCTCAGCCTCACCGGCGCACCGGCGAACAAGCAGCTCGACGCGACGTACCGCTGCTTCGCCCACACGCCCGTCGCGCACGACTCGTCCGAGTACGTGAACCTCGACAGCGCGATGGCGGCGACCCTCGTGTGCAGCCCGTGGATGAGCGCGATCACCGCCGACGGGCTCGAGGCGTACGCCGACGACGCCGACGCCACCCGACGCACCGCCGCGCTGAACGCGATCGTACGGCTCGGGCGGCGGCTCGTGAACCCCGACAACCGCGCGCCGTCGACGGGCCGGCCGCACTACCTGCTGGGGCTCGACGGAGCGAACGCGCCCGACGGCTTCAACGAGCACTGGGGTGAGGTGGCGTACGTGGGGGCGATGGCGTGGCACTACTCGGGCCGATCAGACGCGACGCTGCGCACGAACGCGCTGCACTACGTGAGCGGCTTCTCGACGAGCGGCACCATCGGGCAGCTGCGCAGCTTCAACTGGCAGTGCCGGAGCGCCATCGCGACACCGTATTACCTGCAGTGACGGCGATGCCGTCGCGGTGCGCGGGCTTCAGCACCTGAGACGGTGTGATGCCGAAGTGCTCGCGCGACGCGGCCGAGAGGTGCGCCGACGACGAGAACCCGGCGTCGAGCGCGGCCTCGGTGAGTGAGGCGCCGGCCGCGAAGCCGCGCGCGACCTCGAAGGTTCGCAGCCAGCGGCGGTAGGCGCGCAGTGAGGTGCCGAGCTGCTCGCGCGCGAGCGTCATCAGGCGCACCGGCGACAGGCGCACGGCCGAAGCGAGCTCTTCGAGGGGCAGGTTCTCGTCGAGCCGCACGGTCATGAGCTCGAGCGCGCGGCGCAGGCGATCGTCGAGCGGCCGCGCCGTGGCCCCGAGCTCGTCGTCGACCGCGTCGAAGCCCGCGAAGCGCGTGGCGAGCTCGAGCCAGGGGCCGCCGTCGAGCTCGGTCAGCGGCCGCTCGACGTGCGACGGAGGCAGCAGGAACACGCCGAGCCGGCCGCCCCGCAGGTCGAGCGCGTGCTGAAAGCCCGGCGCCAGCAGCGCCGCGCGAAGGTCTCGCGAGCGCCCGCCCGCGTGGAGCCGCAGCGGCCGGT
>JAEUJP010000336.1 GCA_016793725.1 Myxococcaceae bacterium
CGGAGGTCCCGAAGCGCTCGTGCCGATTCGCGGTGACGTTCTGCTCGCCGGCCGCACGGGCGATCTGTCGCTGCCCGATGACCCGTTCGTCGCCGACACGCAGGTGCGCTTCTTCTTCTCGGGCGCACGGCTGGCCATCGAAGACGTGGGCGGCGGCAACGGCGTCTTCACCCGCCTGCGCGCCGAGCGCGAGCTGTCGACGGGCGGCGAGGTGCGGCTCGGCCGGCAGCGCCTGGTGCTCGAGCCGATTCCCGCGCTGGCTCCGGCGGCCGACGGTGCGACGGCGTGGGGCTCGCCCGATGCGGGCTACCGGTTCCGCCTCGTCGCGCTGCTCGAGGGCGGCATTCGGGGCAGCGGCTTCCCCCTCAAAGACGGCGACAACTTTCTCGGGCGTGAGAACGGCGACATCGTGTTCCCGTCTGACGGGTTCGTGTCGGGGCGGCACGCCGTGCTGCACGTCGCGCAAGATCGCCTGCTGGTGCGCGATCTCGGCTCGTCGAACGGCACGTTCTTGCGGCTGACCGCGCCGGCGTTCGTCGACAACGGCGATCAGTTTTTGATCGGCCGGCAGCTCGTGCGCGTCGAAATTCAGGCCTAGCGACAGGTCGTCAGTTCGACGCGTTCAGCTCGATGAGCGGGTCACGCCCCATGGGGCTGAGACCCTGAGGGCGACCAGCGAGCCCGTCGGCGCGGCGAGCTGCACGAAAGCGCAGACGCCGGTCACAGGCACGCACCAGAAACGACCCGCTCGAGCCGCAAGACGCGCGTCACGTTCGAAAAATGCCCCCGGCCCCGGCGCGAGAACGGGAGCGCGGCGAGCTTCAGCCGTACGACTTCTCTTTCTTTTCCTGCTCTTCTTTGCAGCGAATGCAGAGCGTCGTCACCGGGCGCGCCTCGAGGCGCTTCGGGCTGATGTCTTCTTCGCAGCGCTCACAGACGCCGAACGTGCCCTCTTCGATGCGGGCCAGCGCCTTCTCGATCTTCTTGAGCAGAAACTTCTCGCGGTCTCGAAGGCGAAACACCATCGACTGCGCGTACTCGCTCGAGGCGAGATCGATCTCGTCGGGCAGATCATCGGTGTCGAAGTTCGACTCCTCCATCAGGGTCTTCTTCGCGCTCTGCAGCAAGGCGATCTTGCTGTCTTCGAGCATCTTCTTGAACCGCTTCATTTCCTTCTGGTTCACGGGCACGGCCCCCAAGTGGGAGGTGAAAAAGGTGCAACAGCTTGAGGCATCGATCTCTTGGTGTCAAGGCGACCTGTTTCAAGATATGGAAACGTTTGAACAATGTCTGACGCCGCCGCCAAGTTCGACCGCGAGTTCTTGAAGGCCGCGCTGGCTCTCGCCAATCGCGCCGAGGTCGATCACCTGCTGTATATCGCCGACGTACCCATTCAGCCCTCCGAACTTCGGGGTCGAAAATGCCGCAAGAAGTTGACCTACGCGGTGACCAGCGAGTCGATCGCTGACGAGTTCAAACGAAAAAAAGAGAAGGCCCTCGTCATTCCCGCCTACGACTACTCGCGCACCGAGCGCGTGAAGGTCGCCATGGTCAGCGCGCTGCAGCAGGGGGCCTTCAAAGAGGGCGACCTCATTCTCTGCCTCACGGGCCGCATCGGCCGTCAGCCCGACACCATGATGCAGATGCGCATCGGCGCGTCGCTCGACGATCGCGTCGCCATCGAGGGAGTGAAGCTCGGCGACAACCTCGATTCACAAGTCGTGGATGCCCTGATTCAGCTCGCCCTGCAGATCGGGCAAGAGGGCTTCGAGGGCCACCCCATCGGCACCATCATCTGCATCGGCGATCACAACCACGTGCTCGAGAAGAGCCGCCAGCTCACGATCAACCCGTTTCAGGGCCTGTCGGAAGACGAGCGCAACGTGCTCGACCCGCGCATTCGCGACGCGATCAAGAACTTCTCGGTGCTCGACGGCGCGTTCATCATTCGTGAAGACGGCGTCGTGCTCGCGGCCGGCCGGTACCTCTCGGCGAGCGACGACAGCGTGAAGATCCCTCTGGGGCTCGGCGCGCGCCACGCTGCGGCCGCCAGCATCACCGCGACCACGCAGTCGATTGCGATGGTCGTCAGCCAGACCTCGGGAGCCGTGCGCCTCTTCAAAGAGGGCAATATCGTTCTCGAGCTGCACCAGACGGCGCGGCGAAACTGAACCGACACCAGGAGGAACCACCATGGGGATGATGAAGCTCGAAATGCCGCACTCGCTCTCTCACGAAGACGCGAAAGCCCGGGTGCAGGCGCTCCTCGACTATTGGTCGCGCAAGTACGGCGTGAAGGCGTCGTGGGCCGGTGACAAGGCCACGTTCGTCGGCAAGGTGATGGGCGTCACGTTCGATGGGTGGCTGACCGTGGCCGCGAACCGCATCGGCGGCGAGGCCACTGACCCCGGCATGCTGCTGCGCGGGCAGACCCAGAAGTACCTGCAGAGAAAGTTCGGCGACTACCTCGACGCGAAGAAGTCGCTCGCTGACGTTCAGGGCGAAGTCTGAAGATCTGAGACCGGCTGGGGAAAGGCGCGCAGCGGCGCGGGCTCTGCGAACCACAGCCCATAGAAGGTGTACGCCGCGAGCGCCGTGCCGAACGGCACGTTGAACACGTGCAGACCCGCAATGACGGTCGCGAGCACGTCGGCCCACCTGCGGCCGGCCAGCACGCCGAGGCCGGCGATGATGCCGAGCGCGCCAGCCAGCGCGACCGTGATCGCGATGACGAACAAGATCGACGCCAGGCCGATGCCGAGAATCGTCGCCGCCTCGTGCCCCTTCGACGCGTAGGCGACCACGCCCCAGATGCCGCCGAACAGCGCGGTCACGATCATCACGGGGACCAGGGCCATCAGGCCCATGACAGCGTGGAGCGCTCCGATGATCTTCCGGTGCATACGTTCACGTACGTATGAACGTGGCGCCGATTGCGCCATCGCCACCCAGGGCAGACCGTCAGTCGTCGTCGGCGATCGACGGCGCGTCGAAGTGCACCGAGGTCGTCATGCCCGCCGACACCTCGGCCGTTCGCACCGTGTGCGTCTTCTTCTTGTCGTCGAAGAGCGCCTCGACCTTGTGCGCGCCTTCCCACACCTGAACCTGCTTCCCGCCCGCCGGCCGGCCGTCGACCAGCACCTTCGCGTTCGCCGGCGCATCGAGCTCGAGCCACCCCTTCGAGAACGCGAACCGCACTGCCGTCTGCTCGTTCGAGATCACGTCGACGGTCACCGTGCGCTTGAACCCCAGCTTCACGTTCTCGAGCTGCACCAGGTTCTTGCCTGCCGGCAACGTCACCAGCACCGGCGTCACCCCGAGCTGCCTGCCGTCGACCGACGCGTTCGCCTCGGGGTCGCTCACGATGCGAATCGTGCCGGCCTCGGCGAGCACCGTCTTCGTCGTGCCCGCCCCTGCATCGACGGTCTGCTCGATCATCACCGGCCTCACTTCGGCCACGAGCGGCGCCGGCGCCGCCTTCTGCGGCTGCGGCGTGCCGGGCGGCGGCTCGATCTTGCTCGCCGCGCCCGGGTCGAGCGGCGCGTCGTCGTACTTCACCATCACCCACACGAACGTCAGGCAAACCAGCGCCAGCCCCCCGAGCGCCAGCCCCCAGATCGCCCGGCGGAACTGGGCCTCATCGAGGCCCACGAAGCGCTTCGTCGGCGTCAGCGGCTTGTAGTCGTGCGTGCTGTCGGGCCCACCGGGGGTCAACGAGTCGAGCCGCAGGTCGCGCGCCGGCGGCGGCGGCTCTTCACCCGTCAGCGTCACCTCTGCTGCATCACCCATCGGGTTCACGTCGGTGTCGAGCGTGCCGCTCGGGCCCACGTTCGGCTGGGGCGGCTTCGACGCGGGCGGCTTCGACTGCGCCATCGGCGTGAGCGACGTCGGCGCCTCGAGCAGCTCGGCCGAGGGTGCGCGCTTGCCCGTCACGCGCTTGCGCTCCTGCGGGGGCGGGTCGGCCGGCGGGTCGACCCACGGCAAGACCGGCTCGGTCTCGGGCGACCTCTGCGCCGGCAGGCCCGAGCGCGTCGCGCGCTTGCCGGGCGTCGTCGGCGCGTTGGTGATCGGCCCGGTGGGGTCGTTCGCGATCGGCAGGTCGGCGCTGGTGGGCCGCTTGCCGACGGGTATGGCCGGCACCGGCTCGTGCGGCGTCGGGCCCGCGTCGTCGGGGTCGACGAGCGTCACGTCGGGCGACGGAGCCCCTTTGTGCGGTTCACCCACCGCGCGTCAGTGTAGCGGAATCGCGAAGTGCGAAAACCAGCGCTTCTCGCGGTGCAGCGCGAGAAGCCGATCGCCTGGCGCCGCGGCGTCGATCAGCCTGCCCTGCGTGAGCCGCTCGGCCGCGAGCTCGGCCCAGGCCGGGTGCAGGTGCCGAAAGCTCTCGGCGGCGTAGAGCGAGGCGGCGCGCTGCGCGAGCTCGAATGCGGCCGCCGTGCGGCGCTGAGAGCGGTCGGGCACCTCGAGCTCGGGCAGCCGCGCGTCGAGCACGTCGTCGAAGCCCGGGCCCATGAGCTCGAGGCCGTTTCCGGTGAAGGGCTCGAGGGCGGAGCTCGTGTCGAAGCGCCGGGCGAGCCGCGCCGCGCTGCCGGTCGCGGGCTTCAACCGCGACAGCTGCAGCACGATGCCCTCGAGGTTCACCGCGGTGCTGCCGTCGAAGAGGCTGACGACCGACGCGTCGCGCATGAGCTTCTGAAAGGGCCCCGAGCGCAGCCAGTGGCGCGCGCCGAAGACGACGGCGACGTCGCGAATGAGCTGCTCACACCGCGTCGGCACGAAGTACTTGGTGACCGCCGAGGCGAGGCTCATCTGCCCGGGGTCGGTGTGCAGCCCGCGCCAGGCGCCGACCGCGACGGCCTCGGCGATGAGCAGATCGAGAAAGGCGGTCGTCAGCACGGCGCGCACGTGGGGAATCTCGAACGCGGTGGCCCCATAGAGCTTGCGGCCCTGCGCGAAGTCGAGCGCGAGCCGCAGCGCCGTGTCGGCGGCGCCGAGCGAGAACGCCGCGCAGCCGATGCGCGTCACCTGCAGTGCCTCGAGCACCAGCGCCATGCCGCTGCCGTCGTTGCCGATGTGGCTGACCGGGCCGGCGCCATCGAAGGCGAGGCCCGAGATGTCGGCCCCACGAATGCCGTGGGTGGCGAGCCTGGCCAGCGGCGTGAACCCGCGCGCGACGCGCTTGTCGAGGTGAACGAGCGTGAGGGCTCCGAGACCTTCACGATCGTTCGTGCGCGCGAGCACCGTGACGAGCTCGGCACGGGTGGCGTTGTTGATGAGCCACTTGGCTCCGGTGAGGCGGCCGTCGCGGGCGCGGGTCTCGGTCGCGAGCAGATCGCTGCCGTGCGCCTCTTCGGTCAGCGCGAGGGCAGCGAGCCGGCCTGCGCTCAGCGCTTCGGCCTGACGGCCGCGCTGGCCTGCGCTGCCCCGCAACCACACGGGCACGCTGCCGAGAAAGGCCTGGCCGAGGGCGATGGCCGCGGTGAGATCGCGCCGGGCCGCCGCGCGCATGAGCAGCGCGGCCTCGGTGATCGAGCCGAGGCGGCCTCCGTCGGCCTTCGGAATGAAGTGGAGCAACAACCCCTGGCGCGCGAGCTCGGCCGCGAGCGTCTCGGGGAAGGCCTCACGCTCGTCGAGGGCGAGCGCCTGGTGCCAGCCGAAGGGGTTGTTCGGGTCGGCGGCGTCGCCCAGTGCCTGCTCGAGCACGGCGGCGGCGTTGGCGTCGGGCGTCATCGTGCCGCATCGTGAAGCGGGCGCATGCGAAGCGCCAGCACCACGAACGTCGTGCCGAGCACGGCGTGAAGCACCGAGTTCGGCACGATGCCCGAGACCTGGGTGAGCGTGCCGTCGCGCCACGCGAGGATCTCGATGGGCAACAGACCGAGCTGCACGACCGCGTTGCCCGCGAAGAACGCGCGCAGCGTGGGCGACGGGGCATGCGTGCGCATCGACAGCGACATGACGCCGAGCGCGATGATGTTGATGCCGACCTCGCGCACCCACACGACGGTGGCGGGCGAAGGTGTCGCCCCCTTGCTGGCGAGCAGCCCGAGCGGTGAGAGCAGCGCGACAGACCCGACGGTGAGCGCGATGAGACCGACGACGGTGAGAAACGTTTTCATGCGCGACAGGTTGCCGGGGCGGCGGCGCCGGCGCGATTCCCTGCAGAGGTAATGGGCGGTCGGGCGTCGGCCGGCTACCGTGCGGTGCGTGGCGAACCGCCTCTTCCCCGCGCTGCTCAGGTTCTGGCGAGACCGGCGGGGCTTCTCGCAGCTCGCGCTGTCGCTCGAGGCCGACGTCTCGACGCGACACCTGAGCTTCCTCGAGTCGGGGCGCGCGAAGCCGAGCGAAGAGATGGTGCTGCGGCTCGCGTCGGTGCTCGGCGTGCCGCTGCGCGATCGCGACGATCTCTTGCGCGCCGCCGGCTTCGAGGCCCGGCTCCCCGAGGCGCGAGAGCTGCCGCCCGAGATCGACCGCGCGCTGACCCAGATGACCGGGCAACACGAGCCCTACCCGCTCGTGGTGCTGTCGCTCGACGGCACGATCTTGCGGCAGAGCCGCGGCGCGACGGCGCTCTTCGGTCGGCTGCTCGCCGAGCCCTCGGCGCTGCCTGCGCGGCCCGACATCTACACGCTGCACTTCGACGAGCGCTTCTTGAAGCCCGCCGTCGTCGGCTGGGAGTCGCTCGCCCGCAGCATGCTCTCGCGCCTGCACCACGAGGCGCTGCAGCGCGGAGGCGAAGAGCTGCGCGCGCGGCTCGACGCGCTCACGGCGCTGCCCGGCGTGCCCGAGCAGTGGCGCGCCCCCGATCTGACCGACACGGCGCCGACGCTGCAGGTGCGGTACGCAAAGGGCGCCGTTCGCGCCGCGTTTCTCGTCACCGCGACGACGTTCGTGGGGCCGCGGCAGCTGCCGCTCGACGAGGTGCGCATCGAGAGCTGCTTCCCCCTCGACGACGAGACGCGCGCGCTGTGCGAGCAGCTGAGCCGATCGGCGTGACCGCGCACGAGATCAGTCGGGCTCGCGGCGGTCGGTGAGCTTGCGCTTGAACAGGCTGAGCAGCCCTGCCCCCGAGCGGGCGAAGACGAGCGCGAGCTTGAGCTTGCCGGTCTTCTTCGGCACGAGCTCACCCTCGAGGTACAGCTGGCGGGTGCCGGCGCGCTGGCGCTTGCCGCTCGAGGTCTTGGGAATCGTGCCGGGCGGCACGAGCACCACCTCGTCGAGAATGAGGCCCGAGTGTGTGGCGACGCCCTCGCTGATGGCGCCGGCGAGCACCTGCTTCTTCGCGTCGTCGTCGAACTTCGTCTCGCAGACCATGACGGCGAGGTCGGCGGCCTTCGCCTCGTCGTAGACGCCGAACGCGACGGCGCCACCGGGGCGCACGCCGTCGACGCGCTCGGCGAGCCGCTCGAGATCTTCCGCGTAGAAGTTCTTGCCGCGGATGATGAGCATGTCTTTCGAGCGGCCGGTGATGAACAGCTCGCCGCGGTCGTGGAAGCCCAGGTCGCCCGTCCACAGCCAGCCGTTGCGCAGCACCTTGTCGGTGGCCTCGGGGTCTTGAAAGTAGCCCTTCATCACCGAGGGCCCGCGCACGAGCACGTGACCGACGGTGCGCTCGCGCAGCCAGCGGCCCTTGTCGTCGACGATCTGGATCTCGTGGCCTGGCACCGCGCGGCCGACGCTGACGACGGCCATGCTGCCCTGGCCCTGCTTCTCGACGACACGGCCCATGGCGAGCTCGGCGCGGTCGACGACGAGGTAACGAACGAAGTCGCCGATCTCGCTCGCCTTGCCCTTCTTCTTCTCGTGCAGGTCGGGAAAGGTGACGGCGACGGTCGCCTCGGCGAGCCCGTAAACCGGGTACAGCGCCGAGGGCGAAAAGCCGTACGGCCCGAACGCCTCGACGAAGTCGCGCAGGCTGCGCACGTTGACGGGCTCGGCGCCGTTGAGCGCGAGCCGCACGGTCTTGAGATCCAGGCCCTCGCGGTCTTTCGGGCGCACGCGCCTGGCGGCCATGGCGTACGCGAAGTTCGGCGCGGCGGTGAGCGTCGCCTTGTACTTCGACATCGCGTGCAGCCAGCGCGCGGGCTGCATCAGAAACGCAGTGGGCGACATCAGCACGACGGGAATGCGCCAATAGATCGAGAACAGCAGCCCGCCGATGAGGCCCATGTCGTGGTACAGCGGCAGCCACGAGACGGTCACGTCGTTCGAGTTGATCTTCGACGCCTGCCCCGCCGCGTGAATGTTCGAGCACAGGTTCTTGTGCGTGAGCAGCACGCCCTTCGGGTTGCCCGTCGAGCCCGACGTGTACTGAATGAACGCGGGGTCTGACGACAGCGCGTGGGGCTTCGGCGGCTGGGCACCCTCGTCGAGCAGGCTCTCGACGGTGCCGAGGTGGCGCAGCGACTTCACGTCGAGGGCGAGCTCGCCGAGCAGCGGTACGAGCTGGCGGCTCGCGAGGCAGACCCTGGCGGTGCAGTGCTGGGCGACGTGCTTCAGGCGGGCGAGGCCGAGCTCGGTCTTCTCGAGCGCTGCGGGCGGGTACGACGGCACGGGCACGCCGCCGGCGAGCTGAACGCCGAAGAACGCGACGATGAGCTCGGCGCTGGTGGGGAAGACGAGCAGCGCGCGATCGCCGCGCTTGAAGCCCTTCTTGATGAGGCCGCCGGCGACGGCGCGCGCCTGGCGGTAGAGGTCGAAGTAGGTGAGCTCGATGGGCGGGTCGTCTTCGTCGTCGGCGAGCAGCGTGATGCCGCGATCGGGCGAGAGGCGCGCCGCGGTCGAGACGGCGTGCAGCAGCGTGGGGTACAGCGGCTTCAGCTGCTCGGCGGTGGTCGCGACGCCGAGGCGCCACGCGCCGGTGCGAAAGCCGCCCGTGACGTTCTCGGCCGGGAAGCTCGAGCGGAAGACCGCCGAGACCGAGACCTCGGCCGAGACGTCGGTGTCTTCTTTGTCGCCTTTGCGGTTCACTGACGGGGCCCCATGGCATGCATCGTGTTCTTCGTCGGGCTCGTGCTGCTCACGCGGCGGCGGCGGGCCGGGCGGTCGACGGCAGTGCCGATCGCCGTCACCGCGATCGGAGCGCTCGGCGTCTGGTGGCTGATTCTGACGCTCGGCGACATGTTCGCCGCGGTGCGGAGCCTCGACCACGTCTCGCCGGCCGACAAGGCGACCATCGTGGCCGCCGTCATCTCAGAGACGTTGAACACTGCAGCTCTCGAGCTGGTGGTCGTTGCGCCGCTCATCGTCTGCGCGGTGCTCGTCGACCGCCGATTGCGCAGACTACGAGAGCGCCCGCTGGGGCCTGCCTCTGAGGCGCCCGCGGGCACGAAGTGCGTCAGCCACCCCGACACGGTCGCGACCCACGTGTGCTCGCGCTGCGGCGCCTTCATGTGCACCACCTGCACGGCGGTCGACGGTGCGCAGTGCGCGTCATGCCTCAACCGCCCACCTGCCCGATGACCTTGCACAGCGCTCTGCGTGCATCGGCGAACGCGATCACACGGTCGACATAGCCCGACTCGGCGGCTGCCCACGCATGATCGTTCGCGGCGAGAAACGCCTCGCGCTTCGCCGCCCGCACCGCCTTCGTCTTCTCATCGGGATCTTTCGGCTCGGGCCCGAGCACCACCTCGATCGTCGCGTCGGCGCCCATGGGCCCCACCCGCGCCGTCGGCAGCGCCAGCCGCACGCCCGCCGCGAACGACAGCACGCTCGCCCCTCCGTACGACTTGCGCACGATGAGGCACACCAATGGCACGTTCGCGTTGCCGTACGCCGTCAGCAGCGTGGCCCCGTGGGGAATGATGCCGCCCTCTTCCTGCTTGCGGCCCGGCAGGTAGCCCGGCACGTCGACCAGCGTCACCACCGGCAGCCCCAGCTGCGCCGCCCACGTCACGAACGTCGCGCCCTTTCGCGAGGCATCGATGTCGAGGCAGCCCGCGAGGTGCAGCGGGTTCGACGCGACGATCGCCACCGCCCGCCCGCCGAGCCGCCCGAACGCCGTCACGAGGTTCTGCGCGTGCTGCGCCGACAGCTCGAGCACCGACCCCTCGTCGAACACCGCGCTCAGCACCTTACGCATGTCGTACGCGCGCTTCTGCGACGCCGGCACCAGCTTCTGCAGCTCGGGCGTGGCGCGGTCGGCCGGGTCGCTCGCCACCACCGCCGGCTTCATCGCCGCGAGCAGCGCGCGCAGCCACGCGAGCCCTTCGGCCTCGCTCTTCAACACCGCGTGGCACGCGCCGGTCTTCTTCGCGTGCAGCGCCGGCGCGCCGAGCTGATCGAGTGTCACGTCTTCGCCCGTCACCACCTTCGTCACCTTCGGGCCGGTGATGAAGAACCAGCTCTGCCCTTCGATCATGCCGACGCCGTCGGTCAGCGTCGCGGCGTACGCGGCCGCCCCCACGCACAGCCCGCAGATGAGCGTGAGCTGCGGCACCCTGCCCTTCAGGCGAATCGAGCGGCGAATGATCTCGCCGTACGCGCCGATCGCGTCGGTGCCCTCTTCGACGCGCACACCGTCTGAGTCGGCGAGCGCGATCACCGGCGCCCGCTTCTCGGCGGCGAGGTCGAGCACGCGGCACACCTTGCGCGCGCCCTCGCGGCCGAGCGCGCCGCGCAGCACCGTCGGGTCGTGCGCGTAGACGCAGACCGTCTGCCCCGCGATCGTGCCGAGGCCCGCGACGATGCCGTCGCCGGCGTGCACGTTCGTCGCGAGCTGCTCGCTCGCGTGCGAGTGGCGGTGCAGCACGTGGCGCTCGAGCTCGACGAACGAGCCCGCGCCGACCAGCTGCTCGCCGCGCTCGCGGGCGGTGAGCCGGCCGAGGCGGCGCTGGCGATCGAGGCGAGCGCGACCTCCGCCTTCGAAGGCGCGGGCGTCGCGGGCGGCGACCTGCGTGAGCAGCTCGTCGAGCGTCGGCTCGGCCACCGTCAGCCCTTCTTCTGGTTCGCCACGAGGTAGGCGACGACCTTCTCGACGGTGTCGAGGTTGCTGAAGGCTTCGACGTCGGCCTTCAGGCCGAACTCGCGGCTGACGAGGTAGATGAGATCGACGGCGTCGAGCGAGTCCATCCCCAACTCGCCGCGAAAGGTCGCCTGCGGCGTCACCTTGTCGGGGGGGATGCGAAAGTCGGCCTGGAGGATCTCACGGAGTCGCGAGAGAACCTGTTCCTGGGTCATTCGCCTCGAGACTCTATACTGCCGCTCCCGTGGCGCCGGGACTTCTCGTCTACGATCTCGTCTTCTTCGCCCTGGCGACCGTGACGTACGCCGGTGCCCTGCGCGCCTCGGCCGGGGCGTTCGGCTGGCTGTCGGCACACGTGCCGTGGCCCATCGCCGTCGTGCCGGCCATCGTCGCCGGGCTCGTGGTGCTCGTCGCCGAGGTCGCCGTGCTGACGTTCTTCTGCCCCCGGCTCGCGCCGGGCCGCTACCCGATGATGAAGGGCCGCGTGTTCTGGGGGTGGATCTCGAGAACCCTGCTTCGCCGCCTGCTGATGGCTCCGGGCGTGAAGTGGGTGCTGTTCAGCTCGAACGTGCTGCGTTACCTGGCGCTGCGAGCGATGGGCGCGCGCGTCGCGTTCACCGCGAACATGTCTTCAGACGTCGACGTGCTCGACCCGTCGCTGCTCGAGGTCGGCGCCGGCGCGATCATCGGCGCGCGGTGCTTCACGTCGGGGCACTACGTCGACCGCGGGCAGCTCGTGCTCGGCCTGATCCGCGTCGGGCCCGGCGCCATGCTGGCCGCCGCCGTCAACGTGGCTCCCGGGGTGACGGTGGGCGCGAAGGCGATCGTGAAGCCGCTCGCGTCGCTCGGCCCCGACTGCGTCATCGGCGACGAGGCCCAGATCGGCGGCGAGGCCCTCATCGACATCGCCGCGCGCGTCGGCGCGCGCGCCGACCTCGGCCACCGCGTTCACGTTCGCGCCGGAGTCACCGTGCCCCCCGGCACCCGCGTCGAGGTCGGCGAGGTCGTTCGCTGATTCAGACTTTGCCGGTCTGACACGAGCACCGCTTCGGAACGCTGCGCTCGTCAGCCGGCTGAACGAAGCCGCGACCGGTGCAGAGCGAGCACTTCGCCCGGCGAGGCCGCGGCTCGAAGACCTCGTGCACGCTCCTGCGGCCACCCTGCTCGAGACCTGAGGCGCTCGTTCGTGCGCACCCGCTCACCCTGCAGCGACTCGGCCTCGCCCGAGTCGGGCACGAGCGCGTCCCCCAGCGCCTTCGTGAACGCCTGCAGCCTGTCGCGCGCCTCATCCGACGGGTCGAACCGCTTCATGCCCATCACCCGCGAGTGGAGACAGCCCTCACTTCTTCTGTGAACTGCGCCCGACGAACGCGACCAGCCTCGCCAGCGTGCCGAAGTTCTCGGGGACGACGTCGGCCGCCGTCACGCGCAGGCCGAACGTGTCTTCGATCGCCTCGGCGAGCATGACGAGCTCGAGCGACTGAAGCCCGAGCGGCGCGTCGGGCCCGGCGACCTCGACGTGCTGCTCGACCAGCTCACGCACCTGCGCCTCGATGCTCATGCGCCACCTTCGGCGAGCGTGCGCACCGCGACGAAGTCGATCTTGCCGTTGGCGGTGCGCGGCATCACGTCGACGATCACATACCGCGTCGGCCGCTGCTGCGGTGGCAGCTCGCGCCCCCGCGCGCGGAGCGTCTTCAGATCGACCGCGCCCTCGACCACGGCCACCAGGCGCGCCCCGAGCGCCTCGTCGGGCAGCGCCGCCACCGTCACCTCGCGCACGCCGGCGACGCCTCGAAACGCGTCGGCGATGCCCTCGAGCGACACACGCTCGCCGGCCACCTTCACGACGCCGTCTCTGCGCCCCTCGACGAACACGAAGCCGTCGCGATCGACGTGCCCGAAGTCGCCGGTGCGCAAGACGCCGTCGACCGACAGCACGCGCGCGGTCGCCGCCGCGTCGCCCAGGTACCCCAACATCACCGACGGCCCGCGCACCGCCAGCTCGCCGCTCGCGTCGGTCGGCAGCCGCTCGCCGCTCGGCCCCACTGCGAACACCGACAGCCCCGGCAGCGGCCGGCCGACCGACCCGAACGCAAACGCCGGGTGCTCGTCGCTCACCGCCGTCACGCGCGGCGACGCCTCGGTGAGCCCGTACTGGTTGAAGAACCGCACCTGCCCGAACGCCTGCCGCACCCGCGCGATCACGGGCGCAGCGAGGTGGCCGCCCGCCGACGCCACGTAGCCGAGGCGCGCGCCGCTCTTCTGCTCGAGCTCGGCGCCCGCGAGCAGCCGCAGCGAGGCCGGCACCGACGAGAGCCCGACCGGCCGCCCGATCGCCGCCATCGCCACGAGCTTCTGGTTCGGGTACTCGAGCGAGCCGAGCAGCCACAGCGTGCCGCCCGCGCGCAGGGTCGTGAGCGCCTGACCGACGAGCGCGTAGCTGTAGTGCAGCGGCAGCACGAGCGCGGTGTCGGGCACCTCGCGCACCGGCAGGTACGACAGAATCGCGTCGACGTTCGCGCGCAGGCCTTCGGCCGAGAGCAGCACGCCCTTCGGCCCGCCCGTCGAGCCCGACGTGAACAGCAGCAGCGCCGCGCGCGGGTCGACCTCGGCCGGCAGCGCAGGCGGGGCGTTCGGCACGGCGACGGCCCCTCGGTGCCAGGCGGCGAGCGCTGCGACGAGCGCCTCGAACGGCTCGGCCGGCAGCCGCATGAACGGGCGCTGAACGTCGCGCGCGAGCACGGCGGCGCGCAGCCCGGCATACGAGACGCGCCGACCGTCGGGGAAGCCGATGGCGGCGGCCTCGGGCGCACCGCGCAGCACCTCGTCGACCGAGAGCGGGCTCAAGCGCGGCAGAGTGTATCCTCCCGGAGCGTGCAGTCTTCCGGTTGGATCGTCGGCCCCCGCTACGACACCCTCTTCTTCACCGCGAGCCTCGCCGTGCCGATGGCGATGTGGGCCGCGTTCGCGCACGGGCTGATGACGGGCGTCGCCGTGTACGTCGCGTTTCAGCTGCTGTTCAACCTGCCCCACAACTTCCAGACGTGGACGATGTCGGTGCTCGACGAAGACGACCGGGCGAAGAACGGCCGCACCTACGTCGTCGCCGCGATCGTCACGCTGCTCGTGTTCGGCGTGCCGATGATCGTCTCGCCCGACGGCGTGTACCCGTGGGTGCGCGACGCGCTCATCTACTGGGGCTACTACCACCTCGTGCGGCAGCACTACGGCTTCCAGCGCATGTACGAGCGCAAGCTGGGCGGCGTCACCGATCGAGAGTCGTTCTGGTACGGCCGCTACCTCGACGCCGTCAGCTACCTGCCGCTGCTCATTCGCTTTCGCGACCCCGACCTGATGACAATTCAGGCCGGGCCGGCGAGATCGTGGATCCACCACCCCGTGCTGCCGGCTCCGGCCGTCACCGCGGTCATCGCACTCTACGCGGCCGTCATCGCCGCGGCCGTGGTTCACCACGTCGTTGCCTACGCGAAGGGCCGTCGAGGTCTGCTGCCGCGTGCGCTGCTGCTCGCCTCGGTCACGATCTGCTTCGGCCTCGCCGCCGTCGTGATCTCGGACCTGATCGTCGCCATCGCCATCGTGACGGCGTTTCACAACCTGCAGTACCTGGGGCTCGTGCTCTTTCACAACCGCAACCGCGCGGCGCAGGGCGACACCCGCGGCAACGTGCCCATCGCGTGGCTCGCGGGCGGCCGCGCCGCGCTCTACGCGGCGGTCTCGCTGTTCTACGGCATCGCGCTGTTCGCCCCGCGCGCCCTGTTCCAGACCACGAAGCTCGGCGAGCTGCCCATCGCGTTCGTGGTCGCGATGCACTACTTCGTCGACGCGCGCGTGTGGAAGTTCAAGGACTACCCGAAGCGCGGGGTCTGGCTCCTGCTCAAGAAGGCATAGGCGATGGCTGCCGGCACGCCGATCGCCGTCATCAGCAGGAACACGCTCGACCCCAGCGCCCCGTAGACGCCGAGAAAGAGCAGCGGCCCGACCACGGTCATGAGGTCGGTCAGCGTCGCGAGCACGCCGAACACGCCGCCGTACGTGTCTTCGGTGCCGAACGCCCGCGCCGCGTGCTTCAGCGTCGCCGTGAAGATCACCGACGAGCAGCACACGTAGCTGCCGTAGGCCGCCGCGAACTCGACGCCCGTGCCCGCCCGCCACAAGAGCGCGAGCGCGACCAGCAGCGGCACCGAAAAGACGATCGCCACCGCGCGCGGCGCGAAGCGGTCTGCCAGCGCTCCGCCCACGCCCTGAAACACCCCGAACAGCACGCCCGTCATCGCGAACAGCGCCACCACCTCGCGCGTGCCGAGGTGCAGCACGTTCGGCAGGTGGAGCGGGATCAGCCCCTGAAACGCCGTGAACGTCAGCTTGTTGAACGCGATCGGCAGCATCAGCCCGATGAAGACGACGCTGCCCGCCAGCCTGCCGATGAGCTCGAGCTCACCCTTCAGCGTGCGCGGCGAGACCGCCCCCTTCGACGGCGGCGGCGCCACGAACAGCCACACCGACAGCGCGACCGCCACGGCCAGCGCCGCCCAGATCGGGGCGCGCACGTCGACCGGCGCCAGCACCCAGCCCAGCGCCGGCCCGAGCAACAGGCCGCTCGAGCCCAGGCCCACCGTGAGCCCGATGCGCTTGCCCTGCCCCTCGACGCCGCGCTGCGCGACCAGCGCGAACACCGCCGGGTAGACGAGCCCCGTCGCCGCCCCCTCGACGCTGCGCACCAGCGCGAACCACGCCGAGCCCCCATTCCACAGGAAGCCGGCCAGCGACAGCGCGAACAGCGGCATCGCCACGCGCAGCACCTTGGTGCCGCCCACCCGATCGGCCCAGACGCCGGCGGGCACCTGAATGCCGATCTTCGCCGCCGCGTAGGTCGCGTACACGAGCGACATCACGCCCGGTGTCACGCTGGCCGCCCCGCCCGACAGCTCGGGCAACAGCGGCACGATGACGCCGTAGCCGAGCGACACCATGAACAGGCTCAAGACCGGGAGCGCCACGACGCCCGCGAGCCTACCCGCGCGTGCCCGCCCCACGGCGCTTTTCGCTGGCCCGTCGGCCCCGGGCGCGCCGACACTGGGGCGCGTGCCCCGCCTGAAGCCCGCGCTGATGCACGTCGCCGCCCAGCTGCAGCGCCTGCCCGCCGCCACCTCGTTCGGCCTCGCCGTTCACCAGCCCGAGCGCACGCAGCGGCGCCGCCTGCGCGAAATTCTCGAGCGCACGTCGAACACCCGCTTCGGCCGCGCCCACGGCCTCGAGCCGGGACTGACGCCCGAGCAGTACGCGCAGCGCGTGCCGCTGATGAGCGCCGCCGAGCTCGCGCCCTGGGTCGCGAGCGAGATGAGCGGCGAGTCGGCCGTGCTCACCGTCGAGAAGCCCGTCTACTACGTGCGCACCACCGGCTCGACCGGCGCGCCGAAGCACGTGCCGATCACGCCGAGCTACCGCGCCGAGTTTCAGAAGACCGTGCAGGTCGCGCTGTTTCACCTCTTCCTCAAGTTCCCCGACGCGTTCACGTCGACGGCGCTCTACTTCGTCGGCAGCCGCCGCGTGGCGAAGGCGGCCGACGGGTGCGACGTCGGCACGATGAGCGGCTTTGCGTTCACCGAGATGCCGCCGGTGGTTCGGTCGCTCTACGCCTGGCCGTACGAGCTGTTCGAGGTGAAAGATCTCAAGACGCGCACCTACCTCGCGCTCTGGCTCGCGACCGTCGGCGACATCTCGATCGTGGCCGGCATCTTCCCCGCTCCGATCGTCTACCTGCTGAGAGATCTCGCCGAGCTCGCGCCCCAGCTCGCGAAGAGCGCGCGCGACGGGCGCCTGCCGGGGTGGCTGCAGCTCGACGACGCGCAGCGGGCGTTCTTCTCGCAGCGCCTGCAGCCGAACGCGACGGCCGGGCGAAGGCTCGAGCGCGCCGCGGCCGCCTCGCTCGAAGAGAAGGCCGTCGAGGCGTGGCCGTCACTCAGGCTCGTCTACTGTTGGGTCACCGCCACCGCCGCGCTGTACGTGCCCGAGCTGCAGCGCCGCCTGCCGCACGTCGCCATTCGCGACGCGATCTACTCGGCGTGTGAGGGCTGGGCGTCGATACCCATGGGCGACGACGCGCCGGGCGGCGCGCTCGCGATCGAGTCGGTCTGGTTCGAGTTCATCGAAGAGACCGCGTACCTGAACGGCAGGCGCGAGACGGTGCCGGCCTGGGGCCTCGAAGACAAGCAGCGCTACCTCATCGTGATGAGCACCGGCGCGGGCCTGCACCGCTACGTGCTCGGCGACATCGTCGAGGTCTGCGGCTTTCACCACCACACGCCGCGCATTCGTTTCGTGCGCAAGCTGGGGGCCGCCTCGAACCTCGCCGGCGAGAAGCTCGAAGAAGAGCACGTGAACCGCGCCGTCGGTGACGCGCTCGCCGAGCTGCAGATCGCTGCCACGTTCTTCACCCTCGCGCCGCGACTCGGCCGCGAGCGGCCCGCGTACGCGCTCTACTTCGAGCCGATGGGCCAGCCCGGCAGCGACCGCCTCGAGGCCCTGCGCGCGAAGGTCGACGAGAACCTCGCCGCGGCGTCGTTCGACTACGGGCGGCTGCGCGCCGGCAACCAGCTCACGCCGCTCGAGCTCGAGCTGCTCACCCCGGGCAGCTACGACCGCGTGCGCCAGGCCCGCGTCGGTGAGGGCAGCGCCGAGGCCCAGCTCAAGACCGCGCACCTGGTGGCAGACCCTGCGTCGCTGCCGTTTTGAGACCGGGCGGTCATCTGTCTAGAAAGGAGCTCTAGCCGTGCGTGCCCTCGCCGTCGCCCTGCTGCTCACCTCCACCGCGTGCGGCCTCCAGTCTGCGAAGCCGCCGGCGGGGCTCGTGTGCGACAGCTTCACGGTGATCGGCGAAGGCCTGAGCGAGGCGCTGACCGCGGCGCGGCCGAACGAGTGTGTGATTCTGCTCAGCGGCACGTACGCCGGCGCGTTCGAGCTGCCGTCTGACGTGAGCCTCGCGGCCGCGAACGGCGCGATGGTGATGTTGACCGGCGACGGCAGCGGCAAGCCGGTGCTCACCGTGCGCGGGGGCCTGCGCTCGACGGTGCGCGGCCTCAAGATCGACTCGAGCCGCGGCGACGGCGTGGCGATCGACCCGGGCCCCGTGAACCTGATCGGCGTGACCGTGCAGGGCGACACCTCGCGCTCGGCGCTCACCTCGACGTGCACGAAAGGCACCTGCGAGCAGGTGACGCTCGAAGACACCGAGCTCGTGAAGTGCAGCACCGGGCTGCTCGTCGCGGGCGGCGTCGTGCGCATGGTGCGTGGCCGCGTCGCCGAGATGGGCGGCTCGGGCCTTTCAGACGGCTCGGGCGTGGTCGCGTCGCGAGGGGCGCGCGTGACGCTCGAGAGCGTGACGGTCGAGGGCAACAAGCAGGCCGGCGTGCTGGTCGACGGTGAGGCGACCGCGCTGACGCTCGACCAGACGCACGTCAGGGCGAACCTCGAGCGCGGCGTCTGGGTGCAGAACGCGCCCGACGGCGGAGTGCAGATCATGGGCGGCACCATCAGCGAAAATCGGCTGGTCGGCTTAGGCGTGCGCGACAGCTCGGGCCTCACGCTCACCAGCGTCGAGATCTCGGCCACCCAGCTCGTCGAGGTGCCCGTCGGCGTCGGCGCGAAAGAGAACGTCGGCGACGGCGTCGGGCTCTTCGAGGGCGCGCGCGACATCGTGCTCGATCTCGTGCGCACGACGGGCAACGGCCGCGCGCAGATTCTCGCCGACGGCAGCGGCGCGGGCGTTCGGGTGAACCCCAGCGAGGTCTCGGGCGGTCAGTTTCGCGTCGTCGTGCAGCGCGGCGCGACGGCGCTCGAGGTGCCGCCGGCGCTGATCGACACCCCGGGCCGCGAGCTCGCCACGAAGAGCGCTGCGGTTCCGGTCTCGCAATGAGCTGCAGCCGTCGTGACGCGAGCCGACTCACCGTCATCGCCGCGCTGGCCTGCGCAGCGTGCAGCAGCCCGCCACCGCCCCCCAAGGGCGCATGTGACGGCGGCACGTGCGCTCCCGCCACGACGAGCTGCGACGCCGGCACGTACCGCGACGCGAACGGCGCCTGCCAACCGACTGGCTGGAGCGACTGCCCGCAGGGCTTTGCCCCCGACCCGCGCGGCTTCGCGTGCCTGCCGATCATCGCGGCGAGCTGCCCGGCCGGCACCGCTCCCCGGCTCGGAGACACCGGCTGCCACCCCGCGGGCGGGTCGACCTGCGACGCGGGCTTCGCGCCCCACGACTCAGGCTGGGGCTGCGACGCCGTGCTCGGCTCGGGCTGCACCGGCGCGACCCGCGAGGCGCTCGGCTCGACCGCCTGCGTGCCGATCGGCGACTGCGCGACACCAGGCTTCCCCCCTGCGGCCGCCACGATCTTCGTCGACGACTCGTACCCCACCGTCGACGCCACCCACTTCCGCTCCATCGGCGCCGCGCTCGCCGCCGCGCCCTCGGGCGCCACCATCGCGATCGAGCCGGGCACCTACGCCGAGGCGCTCGCCCCGCCCCGCCCGGTCACGCTCGTCGGGCGCTGCGCGGCCCAGGTGACCATCACCGCGGCGGGCACCACCCCCGCCCTGCTCGTCGCCACCCCGCTCGACGTTCAGCTCGAGGGCGTCACCCTCACCAACGGGCTCGTCGGCATTCGCGCCGAAGGGGGCGCCCGCATCACCGCGCGACACGTCGTGCTCGACGCCAACCGGCGCTCGGGCGTGCAGGCGGTCGACTCGGCCACGCGCGTCACGTTCGAAGACGCCGTCGTACGAGGCACGGTGCCCGACCCCGCGACCAACAGCTTCGGCCAGGGCGTGGCGGCCTCGTTCGGCGCGCAGCTCACGTTCACCGACGTGACGCTCACCGGCAACCGCGAGAACGGCATCTTCTTGGACCGCGCCGCGACCCGCCTGGTGGGCGAGCGCGTCGTGGTCAGCGGCACCCTGCCCCGCATGTCGACCGGCCGGCTCGGCTGGGGCGTCGGCGTGCAGGGCGGCGCGGGCCTCGAGCTGACCGACGCCGCGCTCGTCGACAACCAGGCGACGGGGCTGCTCGTGTCGCAGCCCGACAGCCGCGCCGTGCTCACCAACGCCGTCATCGCGCGCACCCGGCCTGGGCTCGACAACGGCGACATACCGATCGCGTTCGGCGCCGCGGCCCAGGCCGGCGGCGCGCTCGTGCTCACGAACGTCGCGCTGGCCGGGCTCGCGCACCTCGGCGTCTCGGTGAAGGGAGCGGGCTCGAGCGGCGTGCTCACCCGCGTCGTCGTGCGCGATCTCGTGCCCCGGCTCGAGCCCTCGCGCGCGATCGAGCTCTCGAGCGGGTCGACGCTCACCCTCGACGACGTCGCCTTCGCCCACATCGCGACCGCCGGCTTCGACGCGTTCGGGGGCGAGGCGACGCTGACCGACGTCGTCTTCTTCGATCTGCTGGGCCCCGGCGTTCGTGCGCAGACCGGCGCGCGCGTGGCGGCCGCGAACGTGTGGGTCGATGGTGCCGCCGGGGCGGGCATCGCGGCGCTGACCGACGCGACGGTGAACGTCTCGGGCTGCCGGGTACGCGACACGGGGCTCGCCGAGACCGTCGATGCCGGCGTCGTCGGCTACGGTGGGCTCGCGCAGCTGGGCGGAGCGCTCACCGTCGACCGCTGCATCTTCGAGGCGAGCCGCGCCGCAGGGCTCTACTCGAAGGGCGGAGCGCTGACCGCGACCTCGGTGATCGTGCGCGACACGCTGGCGCTCCCCTCGGGCGACTTCGGCCAGGGCGCCGTCGTCGAAGGGGCCGGCAGCCTGTCGCTGACCGGCGCGCTGCTCGAGCTGAACCGGGTCTCGGGCCTTCAGGTCTCAGACCCGGGCAGTCGGCTGGCTGCGACGGCCGTCACGGTGCGCGACACGCAGCCCCTGCCCGACGGCACGCGGGGCCGCGGCGCCAACGTGCAGAGCGGCGGCGTGTTCACGGCGACGCAGTGCGCCCTCATCGACAACCGCCAGGTCGGCGTCTTCACGTTTCGCGCGAAGGCCACGCTCGAGCGGGTGCTCGTGCGCGGCACGCTGGCCGACCCGGGCGGCGCCTACGGCAACGGCGTCGAGTCGCTCGGCGACGCCGACCTCGCCATGACGGGCGGGGCGCTCGAGGGCAGCGCGGGCACGGCGGCCGTCTTCGCAGAGGCCTCGGGGCTGCTCGACGGGGTGCGCGTCTTCAAGAACGCCGTCGGCCTGCACCTGCAAGACGGGGCGCTGCTGCTCGAGGTGCAAGCAGCGCCCGCGACGCGGGGCCCCCGCGACGTCGCCGTCACGACGTCGACGGCGTTCGACGAGAACATGACCACGCTCGGCACGGGCCAGGTCGCCGTACCGGCCCCTTGAAGGCGCTCGGCTATGATGGCGGCCGGTGGCCGAAGCCGAGAAGCCGACGCAAGACGACCCCGAAGCCGCGCGAGCGCTCGAGCTCGCCACCGAGCAGGCGACCCACTTCAAGCGTGTGCTCGACGGCATGCGCATCTACCCGAAGGGGCACAAGACGCTGCTCGGGTACCAGCAGGGTCTGTTCGAGAAGCTGACCGCCGCGCTGGGCCCGGGCCACGACGAGGTGGCGCTCGACGTCACGCCGCTCGGCTTCGCGGTCGGCGGCACGATTCTCAATCGGGCCGAGGTGCTCGGCGACTCGATCACCCACCCGCTCTACCTCGACGGGGTGAAGCGCCTGACGCTGCGCAAGGGGCTCTTGCAAGAAGAGCTCGCGCGCCTGATGCAGGTGTGGCGCGAGACCCTCGACGAGCAGCTCGGCGACACGCACACGTTCTCGACCCGCGTGTGGGAAGAAGACTACGAGCACATCGAGGTCGTCTCGCTCGAGAGCTACGGCGATGGGGCGAAGGGCCCTGATGGGCGCACCGGCAGAGAGCGGCTGCAGTCGGTGATCGACGCGCTGTCGGGCAGACCGCCCGACGCGGTGCGACCCGGCGGCTACGACGCCGCGTCGGCGGCTCCGCTGAAGCGCATGACGCAGGTGACCCCCGACGATCTGCGCCAGCTCAAGGCCGCGGGCCTGCCGCAGCTGACCGAGGCCGCGCTGGCGAGCCTCTCGGCCGGTGGCCGGCAGCACGTCGCGGCGCTCGAAGATCACGAGCTGTTCGGCCTCGTGCAGGAGCTGCTCGGCCAGCACGACCGCGTCGTCGAGCGCGTGTTCGACGCCCTCTTCCTCATCTCGACGGGGTCGACTCCGCCCGAGCAGGACTCGCTCGCCAACGCGCTCGCCATCGTGCTCATCGCGATGACGCGGGCGGGCCGCATCGACCGCATTCGCGACAACCTGATGCGGCAGGTGAACGAAGCGCGCACGGGCGACCCGACGGTCATCGACGTGCGAATGCAGACGCTCGCGCGCCTGCTCAAGGCGCTCGAGCGGCCGACCCTGCTCGACCCGCTCATCACGGCGCTCGACGACGAGACGAAGCGCGACGCCGTGATGACGATCTTGCGGTTCCTGCCCACGAAGGCGGGCTCGGTGATGCTCGACTGGCTCGGGGTGCCCGAGACGCCCGAAGGCAAGAAGGTGCTCGGCGATCAGGCGGCCACCATGCGCCTCGACCCGAACGAGCTCGCGGCGCGCATGGGGTGGGCCGACCCCGCGCTCGCGCTCGAGCTCTTGCGGCTCGCGGCCAGGCTCGGCGCCAACGGCTGGGTGGTGCGCAAGGCGGCGCTCGGGCACGGCGTGACGTCGGTGCAGGCCGCGGCGCTCGAGGGGCTCGACAAGTCGGCGCTGACGACCCACCGGGCCGAGCTGATGCCCCTGCTGCTGTCGCCGGCCGCAGAGATTCGCGCGGCGCTCTTCAGCACGTTCGTGGCGAGCGGCGACCGCGCGGTCGCGCCGACGCTGTGCACGCTGTTGCGCCGCGTGAAGCTCGAGGACGCCGAGAAGAAGCGCGTCATCATCGCGCTCGGCACGCTGGGCGGCCCCGAGGCCTGCGTGGCGCTGCGCCAGCTCTTCGAGACCGACCCCAACGTCGACTTGAAGTGCCTCGCGGCCGGCGCGCTCGCGAACGCGAACGATCAGAAGGCGCGGCCGCTGCTCGAGGCGGCGGCGACCAAGATGTTGTTCGGTGGCCCCTTGAAGAAGGCGGCGCAAGACGCGCTGAAGCGGCTCGACGCCCAGAGCAGGGGCGGCAGCTGATGGCCGAGCTCCTGTTCAAGGCGGCGGCCGACGACGCTGACGCCCCACAGCGGTTCGCGCGCGCGCTGCTCTCGCGCACGGCCATCGCGCTGAAGCTGAGCACGATGCACGCGCTCGACAACGCGGCGATGAGCGGGCCCATCGGCAACCTCGTCGAGAGCGTGACCGAAGGCGTGCACGAGTCGGGCACGCTCGTGCTGCAGCTCGCCGGCGACAACTTCTTCTTGAACGGCGAGGTCATCAAGCTCGACTTCTCGAGCTACGAAGCGGGCCAGACGCTGAAGGGCCTCTTGCTGCGCGTGGGCGCACACGAGCTCGCGTACCTCGATGTGCCGAGCGCCGAGGCGATGCGCGACTTCCTCGGCAGGTACCAGACCCACGCCCGCAGCGCGCAGCCGGCGGCGATGCTGAAAGAGAAGCTGGGCGTGTTTCGCCTGCGGGCCATCTCGAAGGCCGAACAAGATGCGCTCGCCCCGACGCTCGACGCGAAGCGCACCCTGCTGCGCGCGTACGCGCACGTCGCCCTCGTCATCGAGGGGCAGCTCGCGCTGATGAAGCAGGGCAGGCAGCCGCGCATGGCGCGGGTGCGGCGCGCGATTCACGGCCTGTCTGATGCGGCCGAAGATCTCGAGCCCCTGCTCATCGCGCTCACGCGGCTCGACACGTTCGCCGGTGCGGTTCATTTTCACCTCGCGGCGGTGACGGCGCTGACGCTGCTGATGTGCCGGCGCATGCGCATGGGTCGCGGCGCGCTGGCCGAGGCGTGTATGGCGGCGGCGCTGCACGACTTCGCGCTCGACGAGCTGCCGCCGCCCGCCGGCGACAAGGTGACGCCGAAAGAGCTCGAGGCGCAGAAGCGCGTGCCACTTCGAACCCTGCTGAGGCTCGCCGAGGTGGCGCTCGGCAGCGACGGGCTCGAGCGGCTGGCAGCGACCTACGAGGTGGCGGCGAAGGTGGTGCCGGGCGCGACCGCGTTCGGGCACCTGATCGCGGTGCCGTGCGTCTACGACCGGCTGACGCGGCCGCAGGCGCCGCGCAAGGCGATGTTGCCCGACCAGGCGCTGCAGCTCTTGTTCAGCCAGGTGGGCGCTCGCTTCGACGAGCGTGTGGTGCGGCTGCTCGCGGGCGTGCTCGGGCCCTACCCGGCGGGCACCGTCGTGAAGCTCTCGTCGGGTGAGCTCGCGCTCGTCGTAAACACCGCGGGCGACGCCGAGCTCGTGGCGAAGCCTCGCGTGAAGGTGCTGCCGGCGGGGCAGCCGGTCGACCTCGCTGCGCCGAACGAGAAGCGCACCATCGTCGGCGCGGTCGACCCGGCCGAGGCGCACGCCAACGTGGCGCAGCTGCTGCTCGGCTGACCCTGGCCGCAGGAGTTTGACCACATTGCTCGTTCACGCTGAGCGGAGGCCGCAGGCCGGAGTCGAAGCGGGCCCGTGCAGGCGGCGCGCAACGTCCTTCGACTCCGCGTTCGCTTCGCGACCGCTCCGCTCAGGATGAACGATCATCATCACTGCTGCTCGCCTCTAGAACAGGCTCAGCTGCGGCGCCCCGCCCTCTTTGGGCGCTTCGTCCTTCTTCGGCAGCTCCTGCTCGGGGCCCTCGACGATGGCCTCGCGATCGAACAGCGCGCCCTCGAAGATCGCGGTGACGGGCCCGTGATCGCTGGTGCCGAACATGCGCTCGACGCGGCAGCTCTTCACCTGCCCGGCGATCGCGTCGGAGGCCAGCACGTAGTCGAGCCGCCACCCGATGTTGCGCTCTTTGTGCTGCCGCCACGGCGCCCACCACGTGAACAGCTCGTCGTCGGCGGCGTTCTGCTCGCGCAACAGGTCGTGCAGCCCGGCGTTCAGCATGCGCTGGAGCAGCGCCCGCTCGTCTGAGGTCTGCCCGATCTGGTTCGGGTTCTGCAGCTTCGGGTGCACGTCGCGCTTCTCGAGCGCGACGTTGAGATCGCCGCACAGCACGAGCCGCCGCCCGCGCGCGTGCGACTCTTCGACGAACGCGGCCATCGCCTGCAGAAAACGGAACTTCGCGGCGACGTCTTTGCCGCCGTTCGGCACGTAGATCGACGCGAGGTCGAGCGAGCCGAGTGAGCACATGACGATGCGCGATTCGTGGTCGAACCCTGGGTGCGTGAACACCGGCCGCTTCGGAGCGAAGTCTCTGCGAACGTGGAGCGCCACGCCCGAATAGCCGCCTCCGCCGCCGTGCCAGAAGCAATGGTACCCGTCGAGCCGGCACACCGACTCGGGCACCTGCGCGAGCGAGGCCTTGATCTCTTGCAGGCACAGCACGTCGGGCTTCTCGCGCATGACCCACTCGGTCAGCTGCCCCTCGCGGGCGCGCAAGCCGTTCACGTTCCAGGTCGTGATCTTCAAAGCGACCGTTCGTGTAGCAAGCTACTTCGCGAGCGTCGCGAGCTTCTTCGCCTTCACCGCAGGGGCGGGCGCGCGCGTCGAGTAGTGCACCACGCCGTCATCGTCCGTCCAGCTGTAGACGTCGGGGCCCGGCGTACGCGGCGCGAGCGGCTTCGGAGGCTCGGGAGGCGGAGGCGCTGGCGCAGGCGGCGCCGGAGCGACCGCGACCGGAGCCGGCTGCTCGATCACGATCACCTGCGGCGGCGTCGGAGCCGGCGCGGGCGCCGGGCGCTCGATGATCACCTCACGCTCGATGATGACCTGCGGCTGCGGAGGAGGCGGCGGCTGCGGAGCCTGCTGATACCAGTACACCGGGTAGACGACTGGCATCACGGGGCCATAGTTGTAGCCGTAGCCCGCGCCCGTGTAGTTCGTCGTCGGCACGAGCGGGATCGCGCGGCCCGGAGGGAAGTTGCCGGCGTGGCCCCACGCCGGCCCGAGGCCCACCGACGCGCCGAAGCGGCCATTCGCGAACGCGGAGCCAGCGACGAGACCGGTGAGCAGAAGCCAACGCACGCACCAACAGTACACCCGGGGTCAGCCCGGCTGCCACCCCATCGGCTCGAGGAGATCAGCGGCCTTACCCGGGCACGACGGGCTACGCTCCCGCGCCCATGCGCGCCTCGATCTTGATCGCCACGTGTCTCGTCTCGAGCTCGGCCCTCGCCTTCACCTGCACGAAGGGCGCGCTGTTCGCCGGCAACCCGACGTCGTCGTCGGGCGCCGACCGGCCTGCCGACGGCACGAAGCTGCTCGAGGGCCCCCCCTTCCCCTACCGAACCGTCGCGTTCAGCAAGGGGCAGCTCATCACGCACTCGGGGCAAGAGGTGTGGCGGGCGGCCCTGGCCGACGGGAAGCTCCACAAGGTCGCCGGCACCGAGGGCAGCATGCAGCTGGTCGCCGGGCCGTGCGCGAAGGCGAAGTTCGCGAACCTGGCGCACCTGGTGGTGGCCTCCGACGGCTCGCTGTTCTTGAGCGACCAGGCGGCGAACGCGATCTTGAAGATCACCGACCCGCTCGGCGACAAGTGCACCGTCGTGCGCTGGGCGGGCGCGGCGAGAGACATCACCGACGGCATCTCGCCGTCGCGCCGGCCGAACGCGGGCAACGTCGACGGCCCTGGCGACAAGGCGAAGTTGGGCACGCCGCAGCGCCTGGCCATCGACGCGAAAGACAACGTCTACTTCACCGAGGAAGACAACGCAGGCATTCGCAGGGTCGCGAACGACGAGGCGCACACGGTGTCGACGTGGGCTCCGACGGTCGCCGAGAGCGGCCGCCAGCTGTCGCCGACCTTCATGAACGGCAAGGTCTACGTCTGG
>JAEUJP010000374.1 GCA_016793725.1 Myxococcaceae bacterium
GCGCTGGGGCACGTCGGGGGGAAAGGCGGTGAGCTCCATGGGATGCATTTATAGCAAGCCATCAGATCACGTACGCGAGGCCCTCACCCAGCGTCGCCACCCCGAGCACCTCGAGCTTCGATGCCCCCTTCTCGAGCCGCGTCGCGCTGCTCTTCGGCATCACCACCCGCTTGAACCCCATCTTCGCCGCCTCGGCGAGCCGCGGCTCGACCTGCGACACCGCGCGCACCTCACCCGCGAGCCCCACCTCACCCAGGATCAGCGTCTGCGGGTCGACCGCCCGGTTGCGCAGTGACGACACGAGCGCCGCACACACCGCGAGGTCAGACGCCGGCTCGGTCAGCTGCATGCCGCCCGCCACGTTCACGAAGATGTCGCAGCCCATCAGCTGCACGCCCTCTTTGCGCTCGAGCACCGCCGCCAGCAGCGCCACCCGGTTGCCGTCGACGCCGATCGCCGTGCGCCGCGCCGTGCCGTAGCCGGTGGGAGCCGCCAGCGCCTGCACCTCGACCAGGAGCGGCCGCGTGCCGTTCAAGGTCGACGTCACGACGCTGCCCGCCTGACCCGCCGGCCGCTCGCTCAAGAACATCGCCGACGGGTCCGGCACCTCGGCCAGCCCCGAGCCCTTCATCTCGAACACGCCGATCTCGTTCGTCGACCCGAACCGGTTCTTGTGTGCGCGCAAGATGCGAAACGGGTGGCCGCGCTCGCCCTCGAAGTACAGCACCGTGTCGACCATGTGCTCGAGCACGCGCGGCCCCGCGATGCTGCCCTCTTTCGTCACGTGCCCCACCAGAAACGTCGGTACGCCGCTCTTCTTCGCGAACGCCATGAACCGGCCCGCCACCTCGCGCACCTGGCTGATGCTGCCCGGCGCGCTGCCCAGGTCGGGCAGGAACATCGTCTGAATCGAGTCGATGACCAGCGCCTTCGGCATCATCTTCTCTGCCGCCGCCATCACCTTGCCCGCATCGGTCTCGGCGTAGAGGTGCACGCCCTCGCTCTTCACCCCGAGCCGGTCGGCCCGCATGCGCGTCTGTTGCAGCGACTCTTCGCCGCTCACGTACAGCGCGTGCGCCTCACGCCCCAGCCGGTCGAGCGCCGCGAGCAGCAGCGTCGACTTGCCGATGCCCGGGTCGCCGCCGAGCAGCACCAGTGAGCCGTCGACCACCCCGCCGCCCAGCACCCGGTCGAGCTCGGCGATGCCCGTGAACCGCCGCGTCGTCGCGTCGCCGCGCACGTCAGACAGCTTCACCGGCTTCTCGGAAGAGCCGCCCGCCCCCCACGCCGGCCGCTGCTCGTCGTTGTTCGCTTCGACCTCTTCGACCAGCGAGCCCCACGTGCCGCACTCGGGGCACTTGCCCAGCCACTTCGGAGTCTGATGCCCGCATGACTGACAGCTGAAGTGGGTGCGCGTCTTCGCCATGCGCCCTCTTACCAGGAGGGTCTGACAGACTTTGATTTCGGGGCGCGCTGGCACGCATTCCGCTTCTACAGTGCGGTCGTGAGCCACGGTTTCCCCGAGCAGGCCTCTTTCATCGAGCTGAGCGCGAGCGCGCTGCGGCACAACGCCCGCGTCTTCCGCGGCATCGACGCCACGGCGAAGACTCCGCGCCGCCTCGGCGCCGTCATCAAGGGCAACGCCTACGGCCACGGCTTCGAGGCGATGTTGCCGCTGCTTCACGAGGTCGCCGACGTGCTGTACGTCATCAGCGCGCAAGACGGCCTGCGCATTCGCGAGCGCGAGCGCGACGAGAAGCTCGAGCGCCGCGACGTGCTCGTGCTCGGCGCCGTCGGCCCGCGCGAGCTGCGCGAGCTGGCCCGGGCCAAGGTCGGCGTGGTGCTGTCGGACCTGTCGTGGGCCACTCATCTCTCTGCTCTGAACGAGCCGCTCGAGGTGCACGTGCACATCGACACGGGCCTCGGCCGCGAGGGCTTCTCCCAGCCCGAGCTGCCCGCCGTCGTCGAGCTCTTCCGCACGAACGCGGGTGTCTTGAAGCCGGCCGGCGTGCTCAGCCACTTCGCGAACGTCGAAGACGTGACCGAGCAGGGCTACGCGCTGCAGCAGGTGGCGGCGTTCGAGCGCGGGGCGACCACGCTCGAGGCGGCGCTCGGAAACGTGAAGCTGCAGCGGCACATGGCGGCGAGCGCGGCGAGCCTGGTGCTGCCGCAGGCGCGCTTCGACGTGCTGCGTACGGGCATCGCGCTGTACGGGCTGTGGCCGTCGGCGCAGACCCGGCTCTCGGCGCGCGTGGTGCTCGGTGAAGCGCCGGTGCTCGAGCCCGTGCTGTCGTGGCGCTGTAAGAGCCAGGCCGTCAAGTGGCTCGAGGCCGGCGCCTACGTCGGCTACGGCTGCACCTGGCGCGCGACCGAACGCACGCGCATCGCGGTGCTGCCGATGGGCTACTTCGACGGCTACCCGCGCCTCGCCTCGGGCAAGGCCTACGCGCTGGTGAACGGGCGGCGCTGCCCGCTCGTGGGCCGCGTGATGATGAACCACGTCGTGCTCGACGTGACGCGCGCCGCGCCTGAAGCGCCCGAGGTGGTGGCGACGCTGATCGGCCACGACGGCGACGAGACGCTCTCGGCCGACGCGCTCGCCGGGTGGGCAGACACCATCAACTATGAGGTGGTCGCGCGGCTGGGGCCCCACCTCGAGCGCCGCGTCATCGACTGACCGTCGACAGGCGACCCCTATTCCCACCACACCTCGTAGGTGCACCCGACCGCGTCACTGCTCGAAATGTCGACGCGTACGTTTTTGCCGCCCGCGATGGTCAGCCCGGTCTGAATGATGCCCGCCATGTTGTGCTGCGTGAGGCTGAGCTCGTTCATCCACACCTCCACGTGGCGCTCGCCGAGGTCCTTCACCCGAGTTTCGGTGTAGTTGTTCGTCGAGCTGAAGTTCAGCGTCATGCGCCCGATGGTGCGGCGCACGCCCAGCGCCCGCAAGAGCTGCTTGAGCGCCTTCCCCAAGAATGTCTCGAAGTACCCCGTCACCGCGCGCGCCCCGAGCTCGCGCAGCGCCTCCGGCAGCGGCCGCCCCGGGTGCAGCTCCTCGGCGGCGACCGTCAGCGCCTGCAGCCACACCGCATGGGGGTACACCGGCTTCAACGCCGTCAGGTCGACGCCGAGCTCCAGCAGCCTCCGGCGGAGGTGCGGTGTCACCTCGAGCTTGAGCGCCTTCGAGAACAGGCCCTCGAACACCGCGTCGACGACCTTCCGCTGCTCCAGGGGCACGCTCATCGCGCCCAGCTCAGCACAACCCGGGCAGGTCTGCGGCGGCGCGCGCTCGGCTTTCTGCTCGAAGCGGCGGCAGAACCCGGGTCGCGTCAATGCGTGCCCGGCGCGGGTCGACGCGATACGACCTCGGTGGCGGTGACCACCTTGGCGACGGGCTGCTACGACGAAGGGGTGTTGCTGGCGTACTGCGAGCACACGCTCGATGCCGCACGGTCGCGCGAGGTCAGTGACCACGTCGACTCGTGCTCCGACTGCCGCATCGTGCTGTCCGAGGTGGCGCGGCAGCACACGCAGACCGAGCTGGAGCCCGGGCTCCACCGTGTGCCGGTCAGGCCGCTGGTTCGCGGCAGCTCGCTGGGTCGCTACCTGGTGCTCGAGCAGGTGGGGGCGGGTGGCATGGGGGTGGTCTACG
>JAEUJP010000714.1 GCA_016793725.1 Myxococcaceae bacterium
TTGGTCCCGACTCAGATACGGTGTTGTTGCTCGAGCGCGACGAGAAGAACGGAGTGAGGCGCGTTTCGATCGCCGAGAGCGCTTTTCGCCCGCTGGCCTAGTGGGTCGACTTCGTCATCGACACGTCGGCGCCCGAGCTGCAGGCGTGGGTGCAGTCGGCGACGTTCGACTTTCAGGCGTGGGAGGGCCCGACCCCCGTCGTCGTCGAGCGCGACGAGCGCGGCGACGGCGCCGTGTCGGACGACGAGGCCCCGCGCCCGCGGCGCAGCCCCGCGCGGCGCACGAGCTCGAAGCCCGAGATGGCGAAGGTGAAGGCGCAGCCTGCCCCGGCGTTGACGCTGCAGCAGGCCGAGGTGGTGACGCGGCCGGTGGCCGAGCTCGAAGAGCGGCTCGCGGCGGAAGAGGCGGCGTTTCTCTCGCTCGACGCGTCGGCCGACTCGAGCGAGCGCATCGGCGCGTGGGGCCGGCTCGCAGGTCTGTACGGCGTGCTGCAGCGGCACCGCGAGAGCGGGCTGTCGTGGGCGCACTCGCTGTGGGAGCTCCCGCCCGGCGAGGCGGCTCTCGGCGTCGCGCGCCAGTGGGCGCAGAGCGCGGGCTCGTCGCTGCCGCTGCTGCTCGAGAACACGACGCCGAGCGAGGCGCAGACGCGCGCCGTGGTGGCGCAGCTCATCGCGGCGGCGTTCGCGAAAGACGCGTCGGCGCGGGCGCGGCTGCAGCAGGCGCAGGCGTGGCTCGACCGGCACGACGACAACCTCGACGTGAGAAGCCTCTGGCTCGGCCGCGTGGCGCTGTCGATGTTGTCGGGCGGTGACTCGCTCGGGCTCGCGCGGGCGAGAGATCGGGTGCTCGCGCGCCTGCGGCGTGGGCTCTCGCTCGAGCGCGACGTGCCGCGGTTCGTGCGCAGCGCAGGGCCGGGCATGGCGCGCGACGCGGCGCGCGTCGATCGGGTGGTGCAGCAGCTCGAAGAGCTCCTGCAGGCGTTTCTCACCACGCAGCGCAAACGTTCGCTGGTCGAGGCCCCCGAGGCGTTCACGCGGGCGTACGTGCGCATCACGTTCGCGTGGGCGTTCGCGCGCGTCGGCAACGTCGCCCGCGCCCGCGAGCTCGAGGCCGAGGCGAGCTCGGCCATCGACCTGAACCAGCGCGTCAACGCTGCGTTCGTGAGCCTTTACCGCGCGCGCATACAGCAGGCGGCCGAGGGTGTGCCGCACGACACGCCGCTCGCGACCGAGCTGCGCGCCATCGCGCAGGGCCTGGGCCGCGACGAGCGCTACGCGTTCGATCGGCTGCGCCAGCGTTCGTACATTCTCGAGCCGCACGAGCACCTGACGCCGTTTCTGGGGTTCGCGCGCGCGGCGCAGGGCGTGACGCGCGAAGACCTGGCCGACCTGCGCACGGTCACCGACGTGGCGCAGCTCGCGCGGCAGATCGAGCTGCGCATCGCCGACGTCGAGTCGGAGCAGCTCGAAGCGAACGAGCGCGCGCGCGTCGCCGACGGGCTGCTCGACTTCTTGCTGCTGTTGCCCGAGTCGGTGGCGCTGCCGCTGCTCAATCGCATCATCGGTGCCGCGCAGCCGCTGCCGCCGCGGCAGAAGGCGGCGGTGCTCGAAGACGCGGTGAAGATCGCAGGCCACTTCGGCCGGTCTGACCTCGTGAAGCAGCTCATCGCGGCCATCGGCTCGTTGATGGCCGAGCTCGCGACGGCGCCGGCGACGGGCGGCGATGTGGGTGACGAAGACTCGGCCGGCGCTGCCGAGCTGCTCGCGGCGGGGGTGCGCATGCTGCGGCGCGTAGGCCTGCGCGAAGAGGCGAGCACGCTCTTGAGCCGGGCGCTGCAGGCGTTTCGCGGCGACACGCGCGACCACCTGATGGCGCGCGTGGCGGTGGCGGGGGGCTTCGCGTACCTGGGGCGCGTCGACCTGGCGACGCCGGCGCTCGAAGAGGCGTTCGGTCACCTGTCGAACCAGTCGAGCCCGCTCTTGCGGCGCTTGAGCGGCGGCACGCCGACCGGTGACCTCACCCGGCTCGCGCGCGTCATGGCGCGCGCCATCTCGATGGGGCCGGCCGACTTCGCGCTGAAAGGCCTGCGGCGCCTCATCGCGCCGCTGCCGTGGCTCACCGACATGAGCTCGTCGAACACGTACTTCTGCATGTCGGTCGTCGAGCTCGCCGACATCATCGCGGTCGGTCACGTCGGCGAAGAGCTGACGCTCAGCGAAGTGACGCGCACGTTTCTCGAAGAAGACGAGTACCGCGTGCGCCGCCGCATTCACCGCGAAGCGACGGGCTGAGCGTCATCGGCCCCGTCTGGCCGAGCGGCTGCAGCGGGCGAAGACGGTCAGGGCGCGAACATCGGGTGCAGCTCGCCGGTCGTTCGCGGGTCGACCGTGAGGTAGACGAGCTGCGGGTTGCTGCCGTTGTCGCAGCTGACCTTGTTCGCGGGAACCGTCGCCGACCCGTTGAAGGTCGACTGCCAGATGCGAACCTCGGCTCCGGTGCAGTTCTGGAACCAGAGCAGTGAGCCCTCGCCGAGCCCGCCGGTGTTCTCGAGCGACGAGAGCACGAGGTAGTGGGGCCCGGGCTCCCAGTAGCGAATGCCGCGGTTGCCGCGCCCTTCGATGCGCAGGCGAACGAACTGCGAGATGGGCGCCTTGTTGTCGATGGCGCCGTCGGCGTTCCAGTTTCTGATGGTGAGGTCTTCGGCGTAGATGGCGGCCGAGTTGTCGAGCACGAGGCCGTCGTAGTTCGTGGCCGCGTAGCTGACCCAGTTCGGCCAGTTCGGCTCGACGGTGACGTTCGACATGAAGAGCGTCGCGTTGTTCGCCGAGGCCGTCTGAATGCCGCCGCCGAACGCGTCGGCGCTGACCAGGTTCGAGATGCGCACGTTGATGAAGCCGGCGCGCGGGTCGACCGGCATCACCGTCTCGCGCAGGTCGAACGCGTACTTCGCGTTGCTGGCCGTGGCGTCGTGCACGATGGCCGGCGTCTCGATGGTGGTGCGCGAGGTGAAACTGCCCGTGCGCAGCTGGGCGCCGGTGAGGTTCGCGCGAATCCACGCGGCCGCGGTGCCGCCGTCGGGGGACGAGGTCGAGCCGCCGCCCGCGGTGCTGCCGCCGCCCGCGGTGCTGCCGCCGCCCGCGGTGCTGCCGCCGCCGGCCGTGCTCCCTCCTGCCGAGCCACCCGCGGTGTCGCCACCCCCGGCGGTGCCACCCCCGGCGGAGCCGCCCGCGGTGCCTCCGGCTCCAGCGCCGCTGCACGCTGCGAGGAGCACGAGGGCGGGTAGGGTGCGCATGCCGGTGGAATCTAGCGCGCGCTTCGCGCTCGCGGCGCGTTAAGCCTGATATGAACGAGCCGCCGTGACGAAGCTCCCCCGTACCGCAGACGCCCTTGACGCCGTCAACGAGCTGACGCTGCAGCAGCTGCAGGCCGAGTCGCAGGCGCTGCGCGAGCGGCTGAACCGCTTTCGCCTCGCGCTGGGTCGGTACTTCGTCGACAAGCAGAACCTCATCGACCTGATGACGGTGGCGGCGGCGGCGCAAGAGCCGCTGCTGCTGGTGGGGCCGCCGGGCACTGCGAAGTCAGACCTGGTGGTGAAGTTCAAAGACGCGATGGGCCTCGCGGGCACCGACTACTTCGAGTACCTGCTGACGCGCTTCACCGAGCCCAGCGAAATTCTGGGCCCCATCGACATCAACGAGCTTCGGTCGGGGCGCTACCTGCGGCGCGAGCAGGGCAAGCTGCCGACCGCGCGGCTGGTGTTCCTCGACGAGGTGTTCAAGGCGTCGAGCGCGATTCTGAACTCGATGCTCACGGTCATCAACGAGCGCAAGTTCTACCAAGACGGTGTGCCGGTGCCGGTGCGGCTGAAAATTCTGTTCGCGGCGACGAACGAGGTGCCCGAGCACGCCGAGCTGGGGGCGCTGAAAGACCGGTTCTGCCTGAAGGCGGCGTGTCGCCCCGTGCAAGAGACGCACTTCGTCGAGCTGCTCGACTGCGGGCTCGACTCGCAGATCGCGAAAGACCTGCAGCAGAAGCCGTGGGTCGAGGGGCTGGCGTCGCTCGAAGATTTTTTGAAGGCGCACCGGTACCTGTCGCTGTTGATGGCGCAGAAAGAGCCGCGCGATCGCGAGCGCTTCTTTCGCGACGAGGTGCTGCGCGAGTTCCGCCGGGTGGTGCGCACGCTGCAGCGCGAAGACGAGGTCTTCGTGTCAGACCGCAAGCTCATCAAGCTGTACCGCCTGCTGCGAACCCGCGCGTGGATCTTCCACGGCGGCGCCGTCGAGCGCGAAGACCTGCGGCTGCTCTCGTACCTCGGTGAGACCCGCGAAGAGGTCGACCTGCTCGAAGAGAAGGTGCCGCGGCTCCTGGGCCTGCAGTAACCGACACACGTGACGCAAGACACGCTGATCGCCGCCTCCATCGCGCTCGCGCGCCCCCAGGTCGCGACCGCAGAGCACTTCGTGCCGTGTGTGCTCGGGCTCTCGGCTTCGCTGGTCGAGCTGCCCGACCTCGAGTCGGCGACGTTCGCGCTCGACGTCTCGCTGCTGCTCTCGGGCGAGCGCCTTCTGCCGGCGAAGCAGACGCATGGCGGCGCCCTCGCGACCGCGCTGCGCGGCTACGAAGACCACCTGCTCGCGCGCCTCGTGTCAGACCGGCGCTGGCTGCAGCTGCAAGAGGCGTGGCTGGCGGCTCCGGCGGCGGTGCGGCCGACCGCCGCGGGCCTGCTCATCGAGCGGCTGTGCCGGCGCCTGCAGGTGCCGCACGCGGGGCGCCTCAGCCAGGCGGCCGTGCGGCGGCTGCAGACGCGCACGCCGCGCGAGCTCGTCGACGAGGGCCTCGCCGCGCTCGTGACCGAGCCCGAGCTCGCGCCCGCGCTGACGGGCGTCTTCGAAGCGCTCGCGAAGGCCGCGCGCCGTGAGCGCACGCTGCTGTCCGACGCCGAGGTGTTCTTGCTCGAGAACGTGGCGACGCTCGAGGGCCTGGGGCCGCGGGTCGCGCTGGGCCAGCTCGCCGACGCCGCGCAGGCCGTCGAAGAGCGGCTGCCCGCGCGCATGAAGATGAGCTCGCGCAACGAGGGTGAGGCGCCCACCGCGCTCGAGCAAGAGAGCGCGCTGCCCGTCGGTGGGTGGTCGTCGCTGTCGAACTCGGGCAGCCCCGAGAGCATGGTGACGAGCGAGCTCATCTATATGGAAGAGAACGAGCGCCCCGACCTCTTCGACGTGCGGTTCGTCGAGGGCGAGCTGCTCTACTACGCGCGCGACGAGTCGGTGGCGCTGCGCAAGAGCCGCACCCTGTCGGTCGTGCTCGACGCGTCGCTCGACGACGCGCGGCTGCTCGACGAGGGTGAGCGGCACCAGCGGCTCTTGTGGGCGCTCGCCGCGGTGACCGCGGCGGTGCGCAAGCTGTCGAGCTGGCTCTCGCACGAGGCCCTCTCGTTCGAGCTCGTGTTCGTGCGCGGCAACGGCGCCCACGCGCTCGAGGCCGAGCAGGGCGTCGTCGCGCTGCTCTTGCGCGAGTGGCAAGAGCGCGGGCGCCTCACGCTCTCGACCGCCGACAGTGTGCAGAAGGCCATCGAGCGCGTGAGCGACGAGCACGGCGCGCGCGCCGACGTGGTGGTGGTCTCGACCGTTGCGCTGGGCAGCGCCGAGGGGCGCTTTCGCCGCGCGTTTTCGGTGACGGTGAACGCGTCGCCCGAGCTGCAGCTCGTCTCGAAGCCGGGCGCGGTGTTCGACACGGGGCCGGCCGCCGAGCGGTGGGCCGGCGTCACGAAGGGCCTGCTCAGCGGCCTGCTCGGCTGAGCGCTCACTCGAGAACGCAGCCGTGGCGCTCATCGACCCACCGCGCGGTCGCGGCCCAGCTCACGAACGCCGAGGCCTCGACCCGCTTCTTGCCGACGTCGAAGGTGACCTTCGCGACGTCGGGCGAGGCCTTCACCCACTCGCGGCAGTACTGCTCGTTCATGTTCATCACGAACAGGCACGAGCAGCCCATGCGGGCGCCGTTGCCGACCGCGAGCACGAGGTCGCTGTCGGGGTAGGTGCGGGGCTGACCGTCGGGGTTGGCGCAGGCCGCCGCCGCGAGCGTGAGCAGCGCGAGCGACCGAATCATCGAAGCACCGGGAGCACGTGCTTCACGAGGTCGTTGGTGTTGAGCGGCTCCTGGCGGTCGTCGCCGGTGCGCACGATGACCAGCTCTTCACTCGGCACCACGATGATGCGCTGACCCCAGTAGCCCTGGGCCGCGTACGTGTCTTCGGGCGCATCGGGCCACCGCGACGGCACGCCCCGCTCGGGCACGGGGCGCCCCAGCCACCACGCGTAGCCCGACGGGCGGGTCTCACCTTCAGGCGCGCCGCTGACGAACACCGCGCTCGGCGTCGCGCTCTGCGCGACCCAGCCGTCGGGCAGCAGGCGGCGCCCCTTCCAGCACCCGCCCTTCAAGAACAGGTAGCCGAACTTCGCGAACTCGCGGGGCGTCGCGTAGAACGACGAGCCCCCGAGCGGCGTGCCGAGCGCGTCTTCTTCGACGACGACCTCGCGCATGCCGATGGGGTCGAACAGCGCGGGCCAGAAGGGGTCGGCCCCGAGCGAAGGGGTGAGCGCGCGCTTCGCCACCGCGGCGGCGAGCTGGGCGTCGGCCGTCGAATAGCGCCACTGGGTGCCCGGAGCGGCCGCGAACCGGTGCGTGAGAATGTGGCGCAGTTGGTCGCGGTGGCCCGAGCCGAAGAACAGCGGCAGCACCGAGCTCGTCTGCCGCTTGCCGTTCTCGTATTCCTCGGCCCAGTCGAGGCCGGTGCCGAAGGTGATGGTGTCTCGCACCGTGATGCGACACACGTCTTGCCCGGCGTACTCGGCCAGGTGCACGCAGATGGAGTCGTCGAGCGACACGACGCCGCGCTCGACCGCGACCCCCACCAACGCCGAGCTGATGCTCTTCGCGACGCTCCACGAGAGGTGGCGGTTCGAGGGCCCGAAGCCGCGCGCGTACTTCTCGTACACGAGCACGCCGCGGTGAATCACGACCACGGCGTTCGTGTGCAGCCCCTGCCGGCCGTACAAACCGCCTGAAATTTCGAACGCGTACTTCTCGAGCGCGGCGACCTCGGCGGCCTTGCCTTGCACGGGCCGGCTCGGCCAGTCGCCGTCGGGGAACGTCGCGTCGCCCGGCGGGCAGACCTGTGCCTGGGCGTGGGCCGCGAGCACGCAGAGCGCGAAGACGGCTCGGTTGGCGCACATCGTCAGAGCTCTACCCGGCCGAGCGAGGCCACCACGAGGTCGTCGGGGCCAAAGACCGACCTCAGCACGAGCGGGGGGCGGCGCTCGGTGAGCGCCATCACCCCGGTGGCCGCGCCCGACATCGACACACCCGCGAGCACCGCGTAGCCGATGAGGGCGATGGGGTTGCTCCAGGCGACGGCGAACGGCAGCACGAGGCTGACCAGTGCATAGAGCGCGCCGTTCACTGCGAACGCCGCGGCCAGCGGCAGCCACAGCGAGAAGCGCCCCTGCGCGTTCAGGTTGCCCAGAAGGAGCAGCGAGACCGCCGTCAGCGCAGGCGGCAGCAGCAGGTTCGTGAAGGCGCCGAGCAGCAGCGCCGCGGCCAGGCTGTTGGTGAGCGTGCCGAGGCCGGCGCCCAACAACAGCCCTCCCGCCGCCGAGGCGGCGCCGATGCCGCTGCCGATGCCGAACAGCGGCAGCATGCCCAGGGGGGCCGGGGCGGCGCCCGCGGTGCGGGGCTCGGGGGGCGGCAGCTCGGCGCTCAGCGCGAGAGCGGGGGCCAGGCAGACGGCGACGAGCAGGGGTCGGAAGAGCGGGGGCCCAGGGGGCCGGCGGGTCGCGGTCACCCCCGGAGGACGGGCGCCGCCCGAGATTGTCGTACGAAAAGTGCGCGAGGTGGGCCTAGAGCGGCCAGTCGCGCATGCCGAACAGCCGCTTCTTGGGCAGCGGCTGCGGCTCGGTCGAGCCAGGCGGCGGGCAGTTGTTGCCCACGAAGAACACCTCGAAGTCGGCGATGCCGGTGTTGCCCGACCAGCCGTCGCGCACCGGCGTGCGCATCAGGTAGTCGCGGAAGTTGCGCCAGTGCTGGCCCCAGTTGCGCATGCGCGTGTGCACCTCACACCAGTGCTGGTCGAAGCCCCACGGCCCGTGCAGCCACGGCTCGAAGTCGGGCGGCCGGCCGGTGAGCAGGTCGACGTGGGTGCCGTCGGTGAGCGTCGCGTCGACGACCATGCGGCCGTCGTCGCGCGGCGGGTCGGGGGCGAACATGCTCCAGCCCTGGGGAATGGTGAGGTACTCGATGATGACCGTCATCCACCCCGGTCGCGTCTTCGGCTTGATGCTCGGGTGAACGCCCCAGTTTTCCATCAAGAGCTGGCTCACCACCGCGCAGAGCACCATCGCGGGCGCGACGATGCGCACGACGCCCCACACGCGCGCGGTGCCCGGCAGCAGCGGCGGCCTGGGCGCGCGCTGGTCGGTGCCCGACGCCCACGCGTGCACCTTCGTGAGCACCCACGTCGAGCACAGCGGCGCGAGCACCGTGCCGAACGGCAGCGCGCGCGCCGCCGCCGCGATCGCCTCGGAGCCCTTCAGCGTCTTGCCTGCGCTCACCACCTCGAGGGCCTTGCCCGCTTCGAACGTCAGCTTGCCGTACCCGTCGAGCCGCGAGAGCACGCGCGCCCAGAAGACGTGCAGGGGCGAGTCGGCGGGGTAGCGCACGGTGAGCGCAGCCTTGCGCGCGGCGAGCCAGGTGCGCGCGAGCGTGAAGTGTTCGGGCTGCAGCAGCACGAGCGACGTCACCATCATCGAGTAGCTGAACGGCCCGAGCGTGCAGAGCAGCGCGATGCTGCCGTGCAGCACCCAGACGAGCGCGATGGCGAGCGCGCGCGCCTTCACCTTGAAGCGCACGATGGGCACGAGAATGAGCACCGGCAGCGCCCACTCGAACACCAGCGTGCCCCAGGTGAGCATCGGCGACAGCCAGAACGGCTCGTGCGCGCGCACGAAGCCCGCGAGCGACGTCGCGAAGCGGTTCTGCCAGAGCACGTAGTGAATGACCGAGCCCTCGCGCCAGCTGCCGCCCATCTTGTGCAGCGCGTTGAAGAAGTAGATGGCGGCGAAGTTGAAGCAGAAGCCGAAGTACGCGAGCGCGGCGACGGTCTTCGGCGCGCCGCCGGCCCACGCGCGTGCGTTCAGCGACGCCGGGTCGCCTTCTTTGTGGTTGCGGAGCGACTGCAAGAGCGCGTCGAGCGAGTAGCGCTCGCCGAGCGGCAGGAACAGCGACCACACCAGCATCACGTTCACGACGACGTTGCCGCCGTGCTGAATGAGAATGAAGCGGTTGTTCACCGACTCGTAGGCGATGAGCGCGAGCGGCTGCAGCCAGCGCGTGTTCCACCCCAGCGTGTAGAGCACGTAGACCGCCCACACGAAGGTGAAGGCGATGCGCACCTCCCACGGCGAGCTGAAGCCGAGCAGCACGCTCCAGTAGCCGGGGGCCGGCGGCAGGAAGAGGGCGTAGTGGTTCGGGAGCAGCCCCTCGTTCGTGTAGAACGACACGAAGTTCGTGCCGCCGGTGCGGTCGAACAGGTTCGCGAGCAGCAAGAGCCCGAGCCCGATGCGAAAGACGCCGAGCGTGCGTGGGTCGACCGTGCACCAGGTCTCGGTGAACGACTTCCACGCCTGGCCGACCCGCTCCACGGCCGCTTCTTATTACTTCTTCGGCGGCACGAGCAGCTTCACGCGCTCGGTCTTCTCGGCGTCGAGGCCGTCGAACAGCGAGGCGAGCTCTTCTTTGACCGTCGCTTCGCCGCGCTCGAGCAGCTGGGCCCGCACGATCTTCGCCACGAACTCAGACACCTCGGGCCCGGGGTCGAACGACAGCCCCGACGCGTTCGGCACCCGGTGAATGTCGCGCCACACCACGTTCGCCGACGCGGCGATGACACCCTCGCCGAGGTCGAGCGACAAGAGCCCGCGGTCGCCGTATTCGGGCACGGTGTCGCCGCTGATCATGGCGCCCCCGAGGCTCAGGTCGATGAGCTCGATGGGGTACATCGTCGACGCCCCCGCGCTGCGCCAGATGGCGGGTAGGGTGACGTTGAACCGCATGCTCGAGCGCCGGCCCTGCTTCGACGCCAGCAGCTTCGTCATGAGCAGCTCGAGCTGCGCCGCGCTCGCCTCGGTGATGCCCTTGAACTTCACGCCCGCCTCGGTGCCGGGCCAGCGCGTGCTCGCCTTCGCCCAGACGACCTCACAGCCGAGCTCGACGCGTGGCTCGACGTCGCCCAGCCGCACCGTGAAGAACCGGCCGCGCGCGATCGGGTGCTGCGTGAGCAGCATCGCGCCCGTCACCGACAGGTTCAGCACCCGGTCGACGATGATGCGGCCGTCGTCGGCGCGGTGCGCGATGAGCTCGACCACCAGGCGTGGCATGCGGCGGTTGTCGCGGGCCAGACGCTCCATGCGTCTGGCAGCATGCCTCAACCGCCGAAGGTCGGGTGACTGTTCACGCCTGCACGGGGGCGAGCGCCCCGCGCAGCACGCCCTGCGCCGCATAGAGGCGCGCGTACGCGGTGTGCAGCGGCAGGCCGGCCTGCCTGACGTAGTCGGTCATCGGCTGCTCTTCGAGGCAGAACTTCTGCACGACGTCGCGCTGCCCGGGCTTCAGCACGGCGACCTGATCTCTCACCGCGCGGGCGCGCTCGTTCTCTTCGGCCTGATGGTGCACCGACCACCACCCGAGCTGATCGGGCACCTCGTCGACGAGCTGTTCGTGGCGCGCCCGCGCGGTGCGGCGGTGATCAGCCGCGAGCTTGCGCGCGATGCCGTGCAGCCAGCACGACAGCGTCGAGGTGCCCTCGAACGTCGGCAGCTTTCGCATCGCCACCACGAACGTCTCGGTGCAGACCTCTTCGGCGTCGGCCGCGTTCAGGCCCAGCGCCATCAGCCGCGCCGTCACCGCGCCCTTGTGCTTCGCGTAGAGCTGACCCGTCAGCGAACGAATGCGCTCGGCGCTCAGCCACCGCTGCTGCGCCCGCTCGCGCGGCGACAGCACGGGCAGGGGCTTCGGGGCGGTGAGACCGGTACGGAGCTTTGCGGCGCTTGACGTGTTCATGCCCGCGCGACGTCGCCACCCGGCCCCGGTTGCACAAAAAGTCGCCTCGCGTGTATCCCTGCCGAACCGCCATGCGCCCCGCCCGCCAACTCGCCGTCATCATTGGGTTCCTCTTCGCGGGGTGCGGCCCCGGCGCGCTGGAGCTGCCCGAAGGCGTCACCTGCAACCGCCACCACACGCTCGACACCCTCTCTTCGGCCGCAGCGGGTGACTGCGTGGCGCTGCCGTCGGGCACGTCGCGCCAGGCGCTCACCGTGCCGGCCGGCGTGCACCTCGCGGCCTCGGCGGGCAGCACGACCGAGCTGCAGGCGATGGGCGCGATGCCCGTCGTCACCCTCGGCCCCGGCGCGAGCCTGTCGGGCGTCGTCATCTCGCAGGCCGCCGGCATCGGGGTGCTGATCGAACGGCACGCCACGCTCTCGAACGTCACCGTGAGCCAGGCCGGCACCGGCGTCATCGCGTGGTGCGAAGACGATTGCCAGACCGACCCCATCTCGTCGCTCACCGACGTCGAGGTCACGAACAGCGGCGTCGGCCTGTGGGTGAAGGGCACGCGCGCGATCGTGAACCAGGGCCACTTCTCGCAGAGCCAGGGCACGACGTTGGGCTCGGGCTACGGCGTCGTCGCGAGCCACGGCGCGCAGCTCACGCTGAACGGCACGAACGTCGAGTCGAACCAGGAGCTCGGTGTGCTCGTCGACGGCGCCGGCGGCACGCGCGCGACGTTGTCGACGGCGAAGGTGAAGAACAACCTCGGCCGCGGCATCTGGGCGCAGGGCCTCGGCGGCACGATGGCGGCGCCGCGGCTGACGCTCGACGGCTGCGACATCGAAGGCAACGCCATCGCCGGCCTTGGCGCGCGGGCGTCGACGGGCATTCGGGTGACGGGCGGGCGCATCGCGACGACGAGGCTGGCTCCGGCGCAGACGATGACGCCGGGTGTGACGGTGATGGTGGGCGACGGCGTCGGCATGTTCGACTCGACGGGTGACGTCGAGCTGAGCGCGGTGACGCTCGAGTCGAACCAGCGCGCGCAGCTGCTCGTCGACACCGGCGCGGCCGGCGTCAGCCTGATTCAGAGCACGGTCACGCAGGGTACCGGCTCGGCCGGAGTCGTCGTGCAGCGCACGACCGAGACCGTGAACGCGCCGAACATCGTGACGCCCATGGCCGGCATGGAGCTGCCCATCAGCTCGCCGCTGCTGAGGGTGCCGGTGCGCTGAGAAAAAAAAGGGGACAGGCTACTTTTCTGCGCAACCTCGCGAGCGATGTCGCCAACCCCCTGAGTTGGCGTTGCCCCGTGTCAGTTGCGCAGAAAAGTAGCCTGTCCCCTTTTTTTTCTCAGCGCGCCGGCGCGGAAAGCGGCCACGGCTTCGCAGCCTCGAGCTCGGCGCCCAGCTCGAGCAGCAGCGCGTCGCGCCCGCGCGTGGTGCCGAGCTGCACGCCGATCGGCAGGCCGCTCGCGCTCTGAAACAGCGGCAGCGACAGCGCCGGCGCACCCGACGTGTTGTAGAAGCCCGTGAACGGGCAGTACGCGTACAGCCGGTTCAGCGCCTCTTCGACCGGCACCGTCGTCGACAGGTGCCCGTGCTTCGGCGGCAGCGTGCCCAGCGTCGGGCACAGCCACACGTCGGCGCGCGTCGTCTGAAACGCCTGCTCGAACCGCTGCGTCCACGTGCGCAGCCTTCGCAGCTCGCCGAACGTCGCCCACACCCGCGACGTGAACCGCTTCGCGAACGCCTGCGTCAGCGGGTCGAGCTTCGTCTTGTCGAAGTTGCTGCCCTTGATGAACAGGCCGCCGTTCGGCTGCAGCCACGCGAGGTATGACCACAGGCTCACGAACCCGACGCTGATGTCTTCGGGCACGGGGCAGTCGATCTCGTGCACCTCGTGCCCGAGCTCGCGCAAGAGCTTCGCCGTCTTCTCGACCGCGCCCTTCACCTCGGGGTCGACCTCGAGCTTCACCGGCGACGCCGTGAACATCGCGACCTTCACGCGCTGCGCCGGCCGCTTCGCCGCCGAGCCCACCGGCGGGTACTTCTTCGACGGCACGCCGAGCTCGAGCGCCTGCCAGAACGCCACCGTGTCGCGCACCGTGCGGCTCACGCAGCCGTGCACCGCGACGTTCACGGGCAGCAGGTTCGAGCCCTCCATGTCGAAGCGGCCGCGCGTCGCCTTGAGGCCCACGAGCCCGCAGCACGCCGCGGGAATTCGAATCGAGCCGCCGCCGTCGCTCGCGTGCGCGATCGGCACCACACCCGCCGCCACCAGCGCGGCAGCGCCACCCGACGAGCCGCCGGGCGTGTGCCCGAGCGCCCACGGGTTGTGCGTCGGCCCGAACGCCACCGGCTCGGTCGTGCCGGTCAGCCCGAACTCGGGCGTCGCGCTCTTGCCGAGGCTCACGAGCCCCGTCGACTCGAGGCGCTTCACGCTCGGGTCGTTCTTCTTCGAGATGAACTCGCCGCTCGACGCCGTGCCCCACGCCGTGCGCAGCCCCGCGACCTGCACCAGGTCTTTCGTGAACGTCGGCACGCCCGACAGCGGCGCGTCGAGCAGCACCTCGGTCGCCCGGCGCGCCTTCTCGTACGACGGCGTCACGACGGCGTTCAGGTGCTTCGCGGCTTCGGCGCGCGCGATGGCCGCGTCGACGACCTCGAGCGGCGACACGTCTCTCTTCGCGATGCGCTCGGCGGTCTCGACAGCGTCCCACGCGGCGAGCTCTTGGGCGTCGACGGGCATGACGACTTCCTACCGCGTTGTGGCCAGCCAGGCATCGACCTCGGTCAGGTCGCGCTTGAACCGCTCGGGCCCGAAGCTCACGAACGCCGCGCGCGCCTTCTCGGCGAGCGCTCTCGAGCGCTGCGCGCGCGCCAGCACGAACGACGCCCGCGCCCGCGTGTAGTCGAAGCGAAAGCCCTGCTTCGACTCGCACAGCTTCAGCACCCGCTCGAGCAGCGGCACCGCCTTCTCGCGCTCGCCCTTCGCGATGAACAGCTTCGCCTCGCCCAACAGCGGCTCGGCCTGGCTGAAGTGGTCGAGCGGGTAGCCCTGCAGAATGCCGCGCGCCTTCTCGAAGCGCTTCGCCGCGTCTTCCCACCGCTGCAGCTCGACGAGCAGCATGCCCACGTTCGCGAGCGCGTCGGCAGTCTTCGCGTCGGTCGCGGCCAGCGTCGCCTCGCGCACCTTCACCACCTTCTCGAAGTAGGGCAGGGCGTCGGCGTACCGGCCCTGCTCGGCGAGCACGACGCCGATGTTGTTCACCGCGGTCACCGTGCGGAAGTGGGTGGGCCCGAGCCGCTTCACGAAGACGTCGTGCGCCTGGGTGTACAGCTTCAGGGCCTCGTCGAACCGGCCGTCGAGCATCAGCGAGCTGCCCACGCCGTTCAGCGCCGTCGCCGTCAGGTCGCTGTTCGGGCCGACGCGCTCGCGAAAGATGACGAGCGCCTGCTCGAAAGCGGCCATCGCCTCTTTCGCCTTGCGGCCGCCGCGGTACGCCGCGCCGAGCGCGCTGTACGCGTCGGCGAGCGCGAGGCCGTCGGGCTCGAGCTTCACGAACAGCTCGACCGCCTTCTGGTGCGCGGCGATGGCGTCGTCGAGCTTGCCCTCTTGATAGAGCACGAGGCCCGAGGTCTGGGTGAGCCGCGCCTGCAGCGGCAGGCTGCCGCCGATGCGGTGAATGGTGCCCTCGGCGAGCTTCCCCCATGCGTGCGCTTCGCCGTAGCGGGCCTGGCGTACGCCGAGCACGAGCGTGAGCAGCGTCGCGGCCTCGGCGGTGAGCGCGTCGGTCTTCGCGCCTTCGCTGACCGAGATGGCCTCGGTGAGCGTGGCCTCGGCGCCCTTCAGGTCGCCCGCGTGCTCTTGAACGCGGCCGAGCGCGACGAGCGCCTCGGCGAGCACGGGGCGGTAGGTGCCCTCGCGCGCGCGCTTCACGGCCTCGGAGGCCCGGGCCTCGGCGTCTTTGTAGAGGCCGGCGTCGAAGCGGGCCTTCGCCTCACGAAGCAGCGCGCGCACGCGCTCGACCTGGCTCCCGAGCAGCTCGCCTGCCGGCGGAGCGACCTCGGCGAGCAGCGCCTCGGTGTCGCTGCAGCCGTGCAGGCTGGTGAGCGCGTCGACGGCCTCGGGCGACTGGGCAAGCGCGCCGTCGTCGCGCTGCTTGAGCACGTTCACGAGGGCCAGGCCTTCGGCGAAGCGGCGGTCGAGGCACAACATGCGGCGGCTCAAGAGCTCGTCTGACTGCTCGCCGCGCACGCGGGTGGCGCGGCAGGCTTCGCCGTGCAGGTCGGCCCAGGCCTGCCACCAGGCGTCGAGTCGCGAGCGCGCGCGCTTGAAGCTCTCGGCGGTCTCGCCGGTGAGGTCTTTGGCGATGGCGTCGGCGACCGGGGCGCTCCACACGGCGGCGACGCGCTCGGGGCCGGTGCTGC
>JAEUJP010000455.1 GCA_016793725.1 Myxococcaceae bacterium
AACCTCTCGTCGCCCATCGGCACGCTCTACCGGCTGTCGAACGGGCCGAACAACAGCGCGGTGACCGGCCTGCAGGCGAGCGTGTGGGCGGTGAAGCACGTCGCCTTCACCGGCGGCAGCGCCTCACCGGTCGGCTCGGCGTGGGCGTTCTCTGACGTCGCGCTGAACCCGAACGCGATGTTCGACATTCGGGCGATGGGCAAGCAGCTGACGTTCTCGGCGGCCGATCTCGCGAACCCGGCCGACCTGCCGCGCCTGATTCAGGTGCAGGGTGGCACGATGGTGCAGAAGCTCATCAGCTACGCCGAAGAGGCGGGGCGCGATCTCATCGCGATGGGCGGCAACTGCGGCCAGACGGTAGCGGGGGCGGTGGCGACGGGCACGCACGGCGGGTTCATCGGGCGGCCCGGCTTCCCCGACATGGTGCGGGCGATTCACCTGGTGGGTGAAGACGGCAAGCGCCACTGGATCGAGAGACCCTCGCGCCCGGTGCTGTCGGCGGCGACGAAGGCCGCGTGGGTGAATGCGGGCCACGGCGTGCACGATCAAGACGAGCTGTTCTTCAACCACGCCGTCGTCTCGCTCGGCGCGTTCGGCCTCGTCTACTCGCTCACGCTCGACACGTTGCCCATGTACTGGGTGCACGTGCACCGCGAGGCCGCGGCGTTCGACGATCAGATCGATTCACTCGCGTTCGACCGCAGCTTCGGCGCACAGCCGCCGCTCGACTACTCGGTGGTGGTGAACCCGTTCGCGATGTCGCTCGAGAACGGCAAGTGGCGCGGCGGCCCGGGCGCGTGTGTGCCGACCCGCATCGACGCGGCGCCCCCCGAGACGGTGATGGACCCACCCGGCTCGAACCTGCAGCTCAACGATCAAGATCTCGCTGCCCTGCTCGCGCAGGTGGCGTCAGTCGCCCAGCCGCTCGTGCCGCCGCTCGTCGGCCAGCTCATGAACTCGATGTACGGCCTGCGCGACGTGAAGGGCCCGATGTCGGTCTCGTACCCCCTCGCCCTCACGCACGCTCCGACCGTCGGCATGGAGATCGGGGTGCCCGGCCCGCTCGCCCGCAGCGTCTTCGGCCGCATCTTGAGCTACGTGCAGGGCTCGGCCCAGAAGCTCCCCGGCGTCATCGCGATTCGGCAGACGGTTCGCTCGCAGGCGACGCTCTCGCTGGCCCAGTGGGACCCGACGACCACGTTCGAGTTCGGCTGCCTCAAGGTGAAGGGCACCGAGGAGCTGCTCGGCGGCCTGCTCGATCAGCTCGAGCAGCAGGGCGTGCCCTTCACCGTGCACCTGGGCCAGCTGCACGGCAAGAACGCCGACGGCACGCCGTGGCTCACCGCCCAGCGGCTCAAGAACATGTTCGGCGCAGGCAACGTCGCCGCCTGGGTCGCGGCGCGCCAGACGACGTGCCCGACCGGCAAGGTCTTCTCGAACGCGCGCACCCGCGCACTGGGGCTGACGTCATGAGGGGGCTCATCACGCTGTCGCTGCTGTCGCTGTGCAGCTGCATTCACTACCGCCTGAACGAGAAGGGCACCGACGCGCAGGTGAAACACCAGCGCGTGCTCGCGAACCCGGCCTTCGCGTACTCCGACGCCGCCGACGCCTGCGCGGCGACCGGCACGGGGCTTCAGAACGTGAAGTTCACGACGAACTGGGGCTACGCGCTGCTCTCGTCGGTGACGCTCGGGTTCGTGAACTGGGTCGACATCGAATATTCGTGCGCCCCGCAGGGCGGCAAAGAGCCGATGCCCGGGCCCTGAGGCCGCGACGGGTGGCGATTCCCCAACGCAGCTCGATGGGCAGGGCTATACGGCGCCCCATGGAAGAGCGAATCGTCGAGCTCGAGTTGCGCAGCATGGCCCAGCAGCAGACCCTCGACGAGCTGAGCGACGTGCTGTACCGACAGCAGAAAGAGCTCGACGGGTTGAGGGCGCTGGTCGACCGGCTCTCGAAGAAGGTCGAAGAGCCGGGCCTGGTCGACGCGAAGCAGAACGACCGGCCGCCGCACTACTGAGATGACGACACGCTTCGAGCGATACGTCGCGATCGGCGACAGCACCACCGAGGGGCTCGACGACCCCGACGGCCAGGGCGGGTACATCGGCTGGGCCGACCGCCTCGCGCGCCGCATCGCCCACGTGCAGGGCGGCCTGCTCTACGCGAACCTGGCGGTGCGAGGCCTGACGTCGACGCAGATTCGGGAGCAGCAGCTCGAGGCGGCGCTGGCGCTGAAGCCCGACCTGGTGACGGTGGTGGTGGGCATGAATGATCTCATTCGGCCTCGATTCGATCACCGGCTGGTCGCCGGTGAGCTCGAGACGATGATGCGGGCCTTTCGTGGCGCCGGGTCGACCGTGCTCTCGTTCACCCTGCCCGACCTGTCGAAGTCGATGGCGATCGGGCGGCTGGTTCGCGAGCGGGCGCTGGCGCTGAACGAGGGCTTTCGAGCAGCGGCGGCGCGCACGGGCTCGGTGCTGTTCGACCTCGCGGTGCACCCGCTCACGGCCGACCGGCGGCTCTGGGCGGCCGACCGGCTGCACGCGAGCGCGCTCGGGCACGAGCGCATCGGGCACGCCCTGGCGCGCACGCTCGGTGTTCCGGGCGATGACTCGTACAATGACCCCCTGCCGGCGGCTGCGGCCACGACGCGTGCCGAGGTGCTTCGCGCCGAGGCGCAGTGGGCGCGCACATACCTGGTGCCCTGGCTGGTGCGGCGCGCGACCGGCCGGTCATCGTCGACCGGCGTCACGGCGAAGCGACCGACGCTCACGCCCGTCGCGCTGTAGCGCTTCGATCGCAGCCAGAGAGC
>JAEUJP010000476.1 GCA_016793725.1 Myxococcaceae bacterium
GGGCGGCACGGTCGGCCTGCGCTTCGATGCCGGTGAAGGTGCAGGTCGACAGCCGCCACGCGCACATCAGCATGACGCTGCCGAGGCCCGTCCCTAAGTCGAGCGCGTTCGTGGCGCTGGGCACCTCGCGGCAGGCGACGAAGGCGGTGACGAGGTCGTCGAGGCTCCAGCGGTGGCCCTGGCGCCGCTGGAAGAGGCGCCAGTCGCCGCACAGCCAGCTCAGCTCTTCGTCGGCGGTGGGCGCGTCGTCACCGCCGGCGGCCGGGGGCCCGGGTGCCACCCAGCCGGCCGGTGCGCGGCGGGCCCTCACTTCACCTTCCACACCGCCGGCTTGAAGGCGCGCGCGAGCTGCGGCTTGCCGTCGGGCATCAGCGTCGTCGCGTCGGCGTGCAGCGTGCCGGCGAGCGTGGGGATCACGCGCACCACCGCCTCGAACGTGGCGCCCGGGCCCTGGCCCGGCAGGTACAGCTTCAGCGCGCCGTCTTCGGTCTCGAAGCGCGTGATGCGGCCCTGGCTCACGAGCGCGTCGAGCGGCGGGCGGTCGGCCTGCACGCCCGCGGGCAGCGCGAGCTTCACGACGGTCGCGAGGTTCGCCGGCGCGGCGACGGTCAGCTTCACCTCAGCCGCCTTGCCGACCTCGAGGCCCTCGGGCACCGCGACGCGCAGCTCGAGGCCGGGCGAGGGGGCTTCGTCTGACCACGGTACGTGCGCCTGCAGCGTCAGCGAGAAGCCGAGGCCCGGCACGGCGGGCTCTGACTTGAGCGCCCAGGTGTGCATGCCCGCCGAGCCTTCGGCGAGCGCCTCGAGCGAGAGCACCTCTTGCAGCTTCGAGGCGTCGAGCGCGCCGGCGACGACCTCTCTGCCGTCGCGCTCGAGCACGATGCGCACGTTCGCGGGCACCGGCGACTTGAACAGCTCGACGACCGCGCGCAGGGCGAGCAGGTTCGCGCGGCCGTCGCCCCAGCCGTAGTACGGGCTGTAGCCGCCGAGCAGCGCGGTGCCGAGGTCGGCCGACTCGGTGGCGGTGGCGCCGAGGGCGAGCACCGCGGTGGCGGTGGCCTCCATCGACGAGGGCGCGACGCCGTCGGCGCGCACCACGCCGCTCTCGACGCGCAGCACCTTCGAGCCGTCGGGCCGCGGCTCGAGCGCGGCGAGCACCTTCTTCTTCAGCGCGTCGGCGAGCGCACCGTCGGCGGCGCCCGAGGCGAGAATCGCGGCGGCGGTGTAGCCGTCTTCGACGCGCGCGAGGTTGCGTTGAAACGCGGCGCCGGCCTTGATGGTGACGCCGTTCGCGCGGGCCTTCGCCGCGGAGCTGCCCTGCGACGCGCGCACCGCGCGCACACACTCGGCGGTGGTGACGAGCAGGCGTTGGAGCGACCACCCCGTCTGGCCCTGGCACGTGCCGTCGGGGCGCTGCGCGCGGGCGACCTGCGCGGCGAGGCGCTCACCGAGGCGCGCCATCACCGGGTTGTCGCCGTGCGCGAGGGCGCTCTCGGCGAGCAGCGCAGCGGTCGGCACGTCGGGCGAGCGGGCGTGGCGAATCGCGCGCTGGCCGGCGAGCACGCCGATGTCGCGAATCGTCGGCATGTCGGGCGTGGCGCCGAGCGAGGTCAAGAGGCCCGCGGCCCGGCCCGAGAGCAGCAGCGTGTACGCGTCTTCGGCGACGCCACCGCGGCCGGGCGAGGCCGACAGCTCGCTCTTCACGAGCGACAGCGCGCCGGGGAACACGAGCAGCCGCACCTTCTCGCTGCCCTCGAGCGGCGCGTTCGGGCCTTCGAGCTCGAGCGAGCGCGGGGCGGCGAGCGTGCCGCCGGTGGTGAGGGTGACGAGCTTGCCCGCGGGCTTCACCGCGATCTCGCGCTCGACGGCGTCGGTGGTGCCGAGCGTCGCTTTCAGCGCCGTGATGCCGGGGCGCGGCACCTTCAGCGTCACGTACTGCACGTCGTTGCCCTCGGCCGGCACCTTCACCGCGCTGCCGGGTGACGACAGCGTGCCGCCGATCGCGGTGAGCTCGAGCTTCGAGCTGAGCGCCACGTTCGTGGTGTTCACGATCTGCACCGGCAGCCGCACCTCGTCGCCCGCGATGAGAAAGGGCGGCACCACCGGGTCGACGTACGCCGGCAGCGTGCCCAAGAAGTCGGCCGTCGTGCCGGCCTGCGCGCCTTCACGCGAGTGCGCGAGCGCCAGCACGTGCCACGTGGTGAGGCGGTCGGGCACCTTCACCTCGACCTTCGCGAGGCCGTCGGCGCCGGTGACCACGAGCGGGCGGAAGAGAAACGTCTCGGGGAACCACGCGCGCGTCGCCGCCGGCGCGGCGCCCATGCCGCCCTCGCCGCCGAACGCTTCGGCCTCTTCCTGGTCTTTGCCGTCGGCGGGCGCGGGCTTCTTCATGGCCTCTTTCTTCATGACCATGCGCTTGCCCATCTTCCCCTCGTCGGACTTCTCGCGAAGCGAGCCGATGCCGGTGCCGTAGCCGCCTCCGCCCTTGCCGCTGCCGATGAGGCCGAGGCCGCCGCTGGGGCCGGCGAGCGCCGAGTCCATGATCGGCTGCGGCGCGGGTGCGGCCGCCATGGGCTCCTCCATCTTCATGCCGCGGTCGTAGTACGCAGAGCTCTCGGTCGAAGACGGCGCGTACCCGCCCTTGGCGAGCGACCTGCCGGCGCCGGCGAAGACGAGAAGCCCGATGGCGAGGGCGGTGCCGACCAGCGCGAGAACGGTGGTGGTCTTCATGGCTTTTCTCTCCGCACGAACGTGTTCCAGTTTTCGGTGTCTTCGGGCAGGCGCGTGCCGACGACGACGACCTGGCGGGGCTCGGTGAGCGCGAGCAGGTCGGCGGGCAGCCGGTGCAGGCGCAGCGGGCGGCCCCACGCGTCGCGGCCGGCGGTCTTGTCGGGCCCGGCGGCGGTGGTCTCGACGGCCTTCGCCCAGAGCGCCGCCATCTTCTGCGGCGTCATCTTTTCGGTCTCGGGGGCCGTCGTTTCCCACTCGCGCGTCTGGCGGTGCAGCTCGTTCAGCACCGCGTAGAAGTGGTCGGTGAGGCCCTCGAGCGGGTCGAACCAGGTCTGGGCGCTGGCGGTGACGGGCGCTTCGAGCTCGGCCGCCGGCGGCAGGCTGCTGACCTTGAGCAGCGTGGCGGCTGCCGCGTTCTTGCCGCGCACGCGCCCCATCGTGAGCGCCTGCGCGTCGAGGCCGGGAAACGCGGTCGACGCGCTCACCGAGGGCCGAAGGCCGTTCAGCTCTCCCGGGCCGGGCAGCGCGACGAGCTGCGCGAGCGAGTTGTCGACGCCGAACAGGCCGACGGCGGCGGGGCCCCCCTTCGAGCCGATGGTGGTCGCGAGCTCGAGCACGGCGGTCTGGCCGGGCGCGTAGCGCTCTTTGTCGGGTGTGACCTTCACGGCGAGCTGCGCCTTCGGGCGCACGAAGATGAACGTGTGGGCGCCGCTCACCTCGATGCTGGCCCAGCCCTCGGCGTCGGCAGGCGCCACGAACTGCGCGCGGCGCGTCTTCTCGTCGAGCTTCGCCTCGATTCGGTCGAAGCCGGCGCGCGACAGCCACGCGGCGGTCGGCAGGTCGCCCTGAAAGTCGGGGCCGCGCAGCACGTCGACCTGAATCGGCTCGCCGGGGTTCACGATCTGCGGCGTCGCGCGCACGCGCAGGTTGGGAATCGTGCCGGGCGTCATCAACAGCTTCGTGGTGCCGAGCACCTCGTTGCCGAGCTTCGCGGTGACGAGAAACTCGTAACCCACGAGCGTCGTCGCCTGCGGCCGCACCGACTCGTACTTCTCGGGCGCTTCGACGGTGAGGCGCGCGTAGCCGATGGCGGCCGAGTCGGGGCCTTCGAGGTCGTCGGCGCCCGCACGCTTCGGCAGCGAGATCTTGCCGAGCCGCTGCTCGATGCAGCGCATCGGCGCTTCGGGGAAGCCGCGCATCGCGTCGGTCGCCGCGATCCACGACACGCCCACCTCTTTCGCTCCGGGCGCGTACGACCAGGCGATCATGCGCGGCAGCGTGCCTGACGAGACCGTCGGCGGCAGGCAGTCGCGCACGTCGATCAACGCCTCGTTGAGCGCCGCCATCAACGACTCGGGCACGTCGGGCACACCCTCGGGCTGCGCCGACAGCGCCGGCAGGTCGGAGTCGTCGAACGTGTACGACGCCGTCAAGAGCCGGTCTTTGCCGGCGGGCGTCGCCACCGACTGCACCACCTTCGAGACGCATGCGCCGAGCTTCGTCGACGGCGCGGCGATGCCCGCGACCTTGCCGCTGGTGGCGATGCGCACCCCGAGCGTCACCTGCGAGTCGTTGCCGACGTACCGGGTGCACTCGGCGACGCGCGCCTCGAGGCGATCGAACGCGAGGCGGTCGCCGAGGGTCGGCTCGCCCTCGTCGCTGATGAGATCTTCGAGGCCCGTGCGCGTCACCGGCTTCGCGCGGGGCGGCGGGCGAAACGGCTGCGCGGGAATCACGACGTTGACGGGCGGGCCGGGGTCGAGCTGCAGCGCGGCGACGCCGTCTTCGTCAGACGGCTCGGTGACGCCCTTGTCGGAGGGCTCCCACAGGCGCTTGACGTGCAGCGAGGCGCCGTCGAGCACGCGGCCGTCGGCGGTGGTGGCGCGCAGGTAGAGGCGGTTGTTGAAGCCCTCGACCAGGCCGCCCTCGAGCTCGGGCACGGCCTCGACCTTGATGGCGTCTTCCGACAGCAGAATCGAGGCGGCGCCCTCGACGCGATCGCCCGAGTCGTCGACGGCGGCCAACATCGCGGTGAGCGTGGCCTGCTTCTGCAGATCTTCCGGCACTGCGGGCAGCTCGACCGTGAAGCTGCCGCTCGCGTCGGTGGTGGCGAGCTTCGGCAGCGCCGAGCCGTCGACCCACGACGTCGGCGGCGGCCAGTCGCCCCCGACCTGCCAGTTGAGCTCGACCTTCGCCTTCGCGACCGGGGCGCCCGACGCGTAGCGCACCTCACCCTTCAGCACGGGGCGCTCTCGGCGCCGGTAGAACGGCTTCTTCGCGCTCGCCTCGATGCGAAAGCGGGGCAGGGTGAACGGCTTCACCGTGAAGGAGCGCGACTCGGACGCCGAGCCCGACGACCACGTCACGCGCCAGTCGCCGCTCTGTGCCTCGGAGTCGAGGGGGAAGTTGCCCTCGACCACACCCCACTCGCCGGCCGAGGCCTTCTCTTCGAGCAGCACCTCGCCGTTCGGGTCGAAGACGCGAAACGTGCCGGGCCGGCCGTCGAGCGGTGAGAGGTCGATCGCCTTCAGCGCCAGCGCGCGAAAGCGCACGGTGTTGCCGGGCTCGTACAGCGGCCGGTCGGTGATGAGGTGAACGCGCGCCGGCGCGTAGAGGGGCAGCGGCAGGTCGACCGACGACTCGCCGAGGTTCGAGTGCACCTTCACGCGCAGCACGTAGTCGCCGTCGTTCACGCGGGGAATTTCGAGCTCGCCCCACATCGAGTCGCCCGTCTTCTCGAACGGCCTCTTGGGCTGGAGCTTCTGATCGACGCCGAGGCCGACCAGCTGCACCTCGGGCGAAAACTCGTTCATCGGCACCTGCGTCTGCGAGTCGGAGTCGCCCGTCGTGTAGTGGGCGTACGCGCTCACGTAGAGGGGCGAGGCGCCGCCGCGCTGAAACGTGCCGTTCGCCACCACCGTCTGGCGCAGCTCACCGTCGGGGCAGCGATCGACCCACAGGCCGTAGCGGAAGACGGCGGGCAGGCAGACCTTCGTCGCGAGAATGATGACGCCGACGAGGAGCAGGACCCCGAGAACGAGCCACTTTTTCATGAGCACCCCTGTGAGCGCGGCACGCTACACCGAACGCCGCTGTACGAAGGGCTGTTCCGCGCCTGGCGCGGAAACGGGAGCGAGGCGACCAGAAGCACCTCGTCAAACCTCGTCGCTTCGGCGTGCCGTGGGCCGCGGCCCGGGAAACGACGTCGAGCGGTGGGCGCTCGCCGCGCAGCTTGCGCAGCCTGTGACTACTTCTGCTCGGTCTCGACCGTGATGCGGCGGCGCGGCGACAGCGCCCAGCGGCGCGCGGCCTCGAAGAGCAGGCGCTCGGCCTCGGCCGCGCTGGGCAGCTCGCCCGTCGGGGTGACCTGAATCACGTCGTCGAACACGTCTTTCGTGGCCGAGCCGCTGCCGCCCGAGACGACGCCGGCGAACGCGACGACCTTCTTCTTCTGCATGCGCGCGAGGCGCCCGAGGCTCCACGGGCCCTTCGCGTAGGCCGTCTGCAGGTCGATCTGCCCCTCACCGGTGAGCACGACCTCGGCCTCGCCGACGCGCTGAAAGAGGCCGAGCGCCTCGCTCACGACGTCGAAGCCGCGCGAAATTTTCGCGCCGCACAGCACGGCGAGCCCGTAGGCGAGCCCGCCCGCGGCGCCGGCCCCCTGTTCGGGGTGCAGCGCCAGGCCGAGCTGCCGCTGAACGACGAGCGAGAAGTGCAGCAGCGTCTCGTCGAGAAAGTCGATCTCATCGGTGTCGGCGCCCTTCTGCGGCCCGTAGACCCGCGCGGTGCCGGTCTCGCCGAGCAGCGGGTTCACCACGTCGGCCAGCACCGTCAGCGCGCAGCCCTTCAGCCGCGGGTCGAGGCCGGTGAGGTCGATGCGGTCGAGCCGCTCGAGGTGGCGCGGGCCGGGCGGCAGCGGCTGGCCCTTCGCGTCGAGAAAGCGGGCGCCGAGGGCCATCGCGGCGCCGGTGCCACCGTCGCAGGTGCCGCTGTCGCCGGCGCCGACGAGCAGGCGGCGGCACCCGGCGTCGAGCGCGGCGCGCATGAGCTCGCCGGTGCCGACGGTGTGGGCGTCGAGCACCGAGCGCTCGGGGGCCGGCACGAGCGTGAGGCCCGAGGCCGCGGCCATCTCGACGACGCCGAGGGCGGGCTTGTCTCGGGCGCCGGGCAGGTAGCCCCAGTGGGCGAGCAGCGCCTTGCCGAGCGGGCCGGTGACGGCGGCGACGCGATCTTCACCGCCCGCCTGCGAGAGCACGAGGGCGTCGACGGTGCCGATGCCGCCGTCGGCGATGGGGGCGAGGTCGAGCTCGGCGTCGGGCAGGCCGGCCTTCACGCCGCGTGCGATGGCCTCGGCCGCCTGGCGGGCCGTCAGCGTTCCCTTGAACTGCTGCGGCGCGACCAGCACCCGCATGGACATGCAATCGGCTCCCCGTCAGGCGTATAGCTCGTGAACGCCATGCGCCTCATTCTCAATCTGCTGTGGGCCGTCTTCGGGGGTGGGTTCATCACGGCAATCGAGTACTTGCTGGCGGGCATGCTGCTGTGCGTCACGATCGTCGGCATTCCGTTCGGGGTGCAGTGCTTCAAGATTGCGGGGCTGTCGCTGTTCCCCTTCGGCAAAGACTTCTCGGGGCCGCGCGGCGGCGCCGTCGGCTTCGTGTTCAACGTCATCTGGCTGCTGGTGGCCGGCATCTGGATCTTCTTGAGCCACCTCGCGCTCGCCGTGCCGCTCGCCGTGAGCATCATCGGCATACCGTTCGCGTTTCAGCACGTGAAGCTCGCGATGCTCGCCCTCGCCCCGTTCGGCGTCGACGTGCGCGAGAAGGCCGCCTGAGCCATCGGTCGAACTGCGCATTGGCAGGGCAGGCTCGCGCGGGCGAGAATCGGCGACGTGAACACTCTGCCGGCCGTTCGGGCAACGGGCCTCGTCAAACGGTTTGGCCCGTTCACCGCCGTCGACGGCCTGAACATGACGATTCCCGCCGGGGCGTTCTACGCGTTTCTCGGGCCCAACGGCGCCGGCAAGTCGACCACCATCTCGCTGCTCACCGGCATCTATGCCCCCGACGGCGGCACGATGCAGATTCTGGGCGTCGACGCCGTGAAGAGCCCGCTCGCCGTGAAGAGCCGCATCGGCGTCGTGCCCGAAGAGCTCTCGCTGTTCGAGCGCCTCACGGGCCGCCAGTACCTGACGTTCTGCGGCCGCATGCACGGCCTGTCGGGCGACACCGCCGCGGCGCGGGGCGACGAGCTGCTCAGGCTCACCGAGCTGCACGCGCGCGGGGGCTCGCTCGTCGCTGAGTACAGCAAGGGCATGCGTCGCCGCCTCGCGATCGCCGCCGCGCTCATTCATGCGCCCGAGCTCGTCTTTCTCGACGAGCCGTTCGAGGGCATCGACGTCATCGCCGCCGGCGTCATTCGTGAGCTGCTCTCTGAGCTGTCGCGGCGCCGCGTCACGCTGCTGCTCACCACCCACGTGCTCGAGATCGCCGAGCGCCTCGCGACCCACTCGGGCATCATTCGCGCCGGCCGCCTCGTCGACGAGGGTTCGGTGGGCGAGCTGAAAGAGCGCAACCAGGTGCCGTCGCTCGAGAAGGTGTTCGAGAAGCTCGTCGGCGTGCCGGCGGCCCGGGACGCGCGGCTCTCGTTCTACGGCGCTCGCGAGACCGATGCGCCGGCGCCTGGCCCGGTCGTCGCGCCTGCCGAGGTCGAGTGAGCACGCGCGCCGTCGGCTTCGCCGAGCACCTGAGGCTCTTGTGGGGCCTGAGGCTCGCCATCGGCCTCAATCGCGGCGAGGGCAAGAGCCGCGCGCTCGCCGTCTTCGCGTTCGTCGCGTCGAGCGCGCCCAGCCTCGTCGTGGGCGCGTCGTTCTACAAGCTGATGCACGTGCCGGCGATCGCCCACAGCGAGGCCTGGCCCGAGTTCCTGCTCAACCTGCTGTGCTTCGTGACCTCGTGTGTCTGGGTGACGTGGCCGGTGATGAGCGCCGGCGTCGATGATCACAGCGAGCTGTCGCGGTACTCGGCCTTCCCCATCTCGCCGTTTCGCTTGATGCTCGCCTCGACGCTCGCGAGCCTGTTCGAGCCGCGCGCGATCGTCTTCTACGCACCCGTCACCGGCGCCGCGCTCGGCTACGCCCACGTGCGCGGCGTGCACTGGCCGTTCATGGCCGTCGCGTTCTACGTCTCGTTCGCGCTGTTCAACGCGGCGCTCGCCCGCGTCGGCCTGCACGTCGTGCTGAACGTGCTGCGCCAGCGCCGCAGCGTCGAGCTCATCGGCGGGTTCTTCGTGGTGATGCTGGTGGGCGCTTCGTTCATACCGCCCATCGACGTGAGCTGGCTGTTCGAGATCGGCGACGGCCTCGGCGTCGTGCCCGACTCGCTCATCGAAGACGCCGCGCTCGCGCTCGGCCGCTTCCCCACCGGCTGGTTCGGGCACGGCATGCAGGCCCTCGCCCACCGAAGGCCCGCCGCCGCCGTCGCCGACCTCTTCGGCATCGTCGAGCTCACCATGCTCGCCATGGTCGTCGCGTACGGGCTCTTGCTGCACTTTCACCGCCACACCGGCCGCGGCGGCCCGTCAGAGGGTGAGGCCCGCGAGGCGAACCCGTTCGCGCGCACGCAAGGCACCTTCGCGACGCTCGTGCTGCGCGAGGCCGTCGACCTCTGGCACAACCCCCGCGCCCGCCTGCTCGCGACGGTGCCGTTCATTCTGTCGATTCTGCTGAAGGTGCTGAGCGGCCGGCTCCTGTTCGTCTTCTTCCTCGGCCAGACGGCAGATGCGTGGGTGATGGGCGGGCTGTGCCTCTACAGCGCCATCGTCATCGCCTCGACGTTCTCGCAGAACACGTTCGCGTACGACGGCCACGGCTTCACCGTGTTTCTCGCTGCGCCGGTCGAGCTGGGCCGCGTGCTCGTCGCGAAGAACCTGGTGCACGCCGCGGGCGCGTTTTTCATCGCGAGCGTCGAGGCCGCCTTCTACGTCGTCTACTTCGGCCACGGTGGGCCGCTCGACGTGCTCGCCTCGCTGCTCGGCGTGGCCGTGCTCGTGCCGGTGCTGCTCGCTGCCGGCAACTTCATTTCGCTCTACTTCCCCGTGAAGTTCCACGCGAACCTCGCGCGGCGCGACAAGCTGCCGTTCGCTGCGTCGATGTTGGGCGTCGCGGCGGCGGCCGTCGGGGGGGCGCCGTTCACGTGGGCGCTGCGCATGCGGGTGCAAGACGGCGTCGACGTCTCGACCGTGTTGCTGCTCGCGGTGTGCGCGGCAGGCTCGTTCATGCTGTACCGGCTCACGCTGCCGCTCGCGATGCGGCTGCTCGTGCAGCGCCGCGAGGTGGTGCTGCGCGCCGTGACGCGCGAGTGACGGGGGGGGCGCGGGCGGGCTCAGAACAGCTTCAGCCACCACGCCGCCGCGCCGCCGAGCAGGCCGACCACGACGAGCAGGGCGACCACCAGGCCGGTGCTGCTCTTCTTCGGCTCGGCGGGCGCGATGCGGTGATCGATCTCGGTCGGCCTCGCCGCCACCGAGCTCACCGTCTGCTCGTCGTCGTCGTCGTCGAGCCGCACCGGGTTCTTGGTGGTGGTGTCGGGTGTGAGGTTCAGGTCGGGCACGCGCGCGTCGTGCGGCAGCGTGGTGTCGGGCACCCGTACGTCGGGCGCGCGCGCGTCGGGCGGCAGCGTCGAGTCGGCCGGCCTGCCGCCGAACGGCGACATCTGCGGGCGCTCGGTGACGTCGGGTGAGGCGGTGAGGTGCTCCATCGCCTTGAACGGCTCGGTGCGCTTGGCGACGTCACCGTCGTCGTCGTCTTGCAGCGACGAGAAGTTGAACGGCTGCTTCGGCACGAAGGGCCGAAAGGTCTCGTCGCCGACGATGGTGGGGTCGGCGGTAGGGCTGGTGAGGTTGCCCGACGTGCGCATGGCGGCGACGGCCTGGCGGGCGACGTCGGCGCTCAGGGGCCGCTGGTCGGGGCTCTTCTCGAGCAGCGAGAGCACGAGCGCGTCGAGACCCGCCGAGAGCCCCGGCTTCAAGGAGCTCGGCTTGGGGGCGGGGTGGCGCACGTGGGCCATGATGACCTCCATCGTGTTCTGCCCGACGAAGGGCAGCTTGCCGGTGAGCATGCGAAACGCGACGACGCCGACGGCGTAGAGGTC
>JAEUJP010000506.1 GCA_016793725.1 Myxococcaceae bacterium
CCGTCCATCAACACCACCAGCGCCGAGATGCCCTTGTCCCACAGCTCGGGCACGAGCTCGTCGAGCCGGGCTTCCGAGTCGAGAATCTCGAGCCCCTCGAACCGCCCCTGCATCACCGTGCTCGGCGCGCGCCGGTTCGACAGGCCGATGACCGCCACCTTCACGCCGCGGCGCTCGAAGATCGCGAACGGCTTGTGCCCCAGCTTCTTCGCCTCTTCGCCGTTCACGCCGACGTTGCCCGCGAGGTACGTGATGCCCGAGCGGTCGCGGTTCTTCACGAACGTCTCGTTGTCGAAGTCGAGCTCGTGGTTGCCGAACGCGCTCGCCGCGTAGCCCATGTGCGCCATCAGCTCGGCCGTCGGCTCGCCATGAAAGAACGTCGAGATGGCCGCGCCGTTCGCGTTGTCACCGGTCGACAGCACGAGCGTCGAGCCGTCGTCGCACGCCGCCGCCCCGCCCGCCTTCAGCTTGCCCGCGCAGTGGCCCTCGTTCTTCACCCACCGGCCGAGCAGCTGCGCCGCGCCTCCGCGCATCTTGCCGTCGCCGTCGGGGCTCGCGAGCAGGTAGCCGTTCTCGGAGCCGGTGATGAGCAGCGTCAGCGCGGTGTCGACCTTCGGCGGGCCGGCGTCGACGATCGCCACCTTCTCGGAGCGACACGCGATGAGCACGACGACGACGGCGGCCGGACCCAGGCGTCGAAGCATGCGGCGCGTGTAGCACAGCTTGCGCCGGGCGAGGCGACTGTGCTGGCTTGCGCCCGCATGAGGCTCCTCGGCACGGTGCTGCTCCTCGCGGTCTCAGCCTGTACCTGCAACCCGCCGGGTGGCGAAGACGGCGGTACGGCCGGAGGTGGGCGCGCCGGCGGCGGCTCGACGGCCACGGCCGGCGGCAGTGCCGGAGGCACCTCGACGGCGGGTGGCGCAGGCGTCGCGGGCGGCTCGGGTGGAGGCCAGGGCGGTGGCACGGCCGGCGGCGCAGCGGGTGGCGCGCCGTTCTTCTGTTCGCTGTGCGGCGACGCGGGCGTGTGCGTCGACCAGTCGTACTGTGCGGCAGCGTGCCCGAACAGCCGCGAAGCCTGCGCGGGCGAGTGCTGCGCAGCCGGAGCGCGGTGCTGCGGTATCGGCATGACGTGCGCCGCGGCGGGCGAGGCGTGCCCGGCGCTGTGCCCCGACGGCGTGTCTTTGTGCCCCGACGACGAGTTCTGTCTGGGCACGACGTGTGTCGCGACCTGCGCGCCCGAAAACCGGTGCGGCACGAACGGCTGCTGCGGGGCAGGCGCGACGTGTGTCGCGGGCCTCTGCGCGCTGCCCGACCTCGTGCCGCTGCCGGCGATCGATGCGGGGCCGGTGGTGGTCGAGCGGCGCAACATCGACCCGACGTGGTGCGACGTGGCGCGCGGGTGCGTGGGCGGCGCCGGCGAGCGCTCGCTGCTCCACTACAAGTTCCGGGTGGCGAACCAGGGCGCTGCTCCGGCCAACCTGACGACGCTGCCGGGGAGCGGGCTCCTGTCGGCGGCGTGCACGGGCGAGACCTCGACGACGTGGCAGGCGTTCGCCCGGTGGGAGCTCTCGGGGCTCGGCGACGGCGGCGTGCTCGCGAAGGGCGACGGCGACCTGCGGTGTCTGAGCGACCAGCTGCTGATCGACGGCGGCTTCACCGACGCGGGCCAGACGTTCACGTGCACGATGCAGGGGCTGAGCGCGGGCTTCGCGGCGTCGCAGCCGGCGGCCTCGGGCGTGTGCACGACGGCCGACGTGAGCAACCTCGACGCGGGCACGTACCGGCTGTCGCTCGAGGTGAACCCGGTGGGCCTGCTGCCCGAAGCGCGGCTCGACAACAACCGCATGAGCCTCGACGTGCGGCTGCCCGACACGCGGTGCCGCGGGCGGGTGTGCGGCGGCACGACGTGCTGCCCTCCGAACACGGCGTGCAACGCGCAGGGCGGCTGTGCCCTGCCCGACCTGACCATCGACGAGCCGCTGCTCGCGTCGACGATTCAGTTCGACGACGAGAACTTCCCCGCGAATGACTGCGCGATCGTCGAGGGGTGCATCGGTGGTGGTGGTCTGCGGAGGCTGATGCGGTTCACCACGTCGACGCCGAACATTGGCGAGGCCGACTTCTTCATCGGTGACCCGGCGCAGACGCCGAACGCGACGTTCGCGCAGTGCCACGGGCACTACCACTACCACCAGTACGCCGAGTACCGGCTGCTCGGCGCCGATGGGGGCGAGGTGGTGCGCGGCAACAAGCAGGCGTTCTGCGCGCTCGACAGCGACAAGTACTGGCCCGACGCGGGGCCGGGGAAATACAACTGCCAGAACCAGGGTGTGAGCGTGGGGTGGGCCGACACGTACGGGCGCTACCTCGACTGCCAGTGGATCGACATCACCGGCGTGCCGGCGGGCAACTACACGCTCGAGGTCGAGGTGAACCCGAACCGATACATCGCCGAGAAGAGCTACACGAACAACGTGACGCGAATTCCAGTCGGAATTCCGACGACGAACGCCGGCGGGTGCGTGCCGACGCCCGAGGTCTGCGACAACGGCCTCGACGAAGACTGCGACAACCAGCCCGACGACGGTTGCCCGCCGCTGACGGCGAACGCGACGTGCGCGACGGCGCTCGAGCTGGGCAACGGCGGCGTGTACACGGGTGAAATTTCGAGCGCGAACGTGCCGAACGTGACGCCCTCGTGCGGCGGCACGGGCGGTGACCTGTTCTTCAAGCTGCACCTGCTGGTGCCCGAGCTGGTGTACGCGTCGACGTACGGCTCGGCGATCGACACGGTGCTGGCCGTGTACTCGGGCACGGCGTGCGGCGGCGAGACGGCCTGCTCCGACGACGGGTGCACGCTGACGCAGAGCCACGTCAACCAGGTGCTGCCGGCGGGCGACTACGTGTTCGTGGTGAAGGCGAAGAACCCGGCCGACACGGGGCTGGTGAAGCTGACCTTCCAGCGCAGCACGTGCACGACGGCGCAGCAGATCACGGCGCCCGGCATGTACTCGGGCAACACGACGACCGCGACGAACCAGTTCAGCCTGGGCTGCGCGGGCAACGGCGGCGTCGACAACCTGTGGGTGTTCACGAGCTGCCCGTCGAGCACGATGCTGACGGCCAGCACGTGCGGCGCGACGTGGGACACCGTGGTCGGCGTGAAGCAGGGCAGCTGCCGCGCGCCCGAGACGGGCTGCGATGACGATGCGTGCGGGTCGGCGGGCCGGGGCTCGCGGGTGACGATGCCGATACCCACCGCGGGCATGTGGTTCATCGTGGTCGACGGGTACAACGCGAGCAGCCGCGGGGCGTATACGTTGAACGTGCAGTACTGAGGGCGTTTTCGGCGCGAGAGCCACCTCGATGCCCTCAGGGTCTCGGGCGTGTCGGGTAGGTCGTCGGAACGTCGGCCCCCCCCGTCACCGGCCTCCACAAGCCTCTGGCGAGCGGCGCCGAATAACGCCGAGACGTGGGAGGTCCGGGCGTGTCTTCCGAAGTGCCGTTTCGAAAACACACATCCCATGGGATGAGCGTTTTTGAAACGGCACCTCGGCGAGGGTGCCCGAACATCCCACGTCTACCCGCTGAGCCGCTGCAGCGCCGCGGGCCGTGAGCGCCCGACCCGAGTTGCCTCAGCGACGAACGACGCCGACGCACCAGGCCGGAGGCCACGCCACCCCGCCTGCAGCTCAGCGGCGCTTCGACCGGCGCTTCGTGTGAGGCCGCTCGGCCTTCACCTTCTTCGCCTTCACGACCTTCGCGGGCTCGACGTCGAGCACGGTCTCGGGCACCCAGTCGGCGGCCTCGACGACGGGAGCCACGACGGCTCGCGGCGCGTTGACGAGCGCAGCGGCGGCTTGCGCCACGCGGCCCCCCTCACCCGGGCGCGTGCGAGCGGCGCCGAGCGCGAGCGCGAGGCTGGCGGCGGCGGCGACGAGCGTGAGCAGCAGAATCTTCACGAACGGCACGGAAGAGCGAACGTGCGTGTCACCCTCGTCGTCGACGTCGGGCGCGAGCGCCGGCACCGACACGAGCTGCGGAGGTCGAGGTGGAGGTGGAGGCGGCACCGGCACCGGCACCGCGGTGCGCTCGCACGTCACGGGCAGGTCGCGCACGGCGGCGGCGAAGTACGGGTCGGCGAGCAGCGCGGCGAGGCCGTCGTGCCACGCGCGCCCGGCGAGCGCACCCTCGCAGGCCGCGGCGAGCTCACCGACGTTGCCCGGTCGATCGGCGATGTGCCGCGACAGCGACCGCGAGACGAGCGTGTCGACGTCATACGAGACGCGCGGGCTGAACTGCGCCGGCGAGGCCACCGACTGGAGCGGCACGAGCGGCGCCTTCGCCCACGCGCGCGAGACGCTGAGGCCCGTGAGCAGCTCGTAGGTCGCGGCGCCGAGCGCGTAGACGTCGGAGGCCGCGGTCGGCGGCTGCCCGGCACGAATTTCAGGGGGCAGCGCGCGGTGCTTCGGCGACGTCTGCGGGTGCCACTCGAGCCAGACGTCTCCGCTCGTCGAGACCCACAGCGCCGCGAGGCTGAAGCCGCCGTGTACGTGGCCCTGTGCGTGAGCGCGCTCGAGCAGGCGCGCGGTCTGCACCACGATGCCGAGCGCGAGGTCGAGCGGCATGCGGCCCAGCACGCCCGCGAGGAGCTCGCTGACCGGAAGACCGGTCGCGACCGATTGGGGCCTCGGGAGCGCAGTGAGCATCGTGTGGTTCGCCGTCGATGCAGCAACTGGTCCCACCGGTTCGGCCCGGTGTTACGCGCAGTTGGCGCAGCTCGAGCGCCCGAGCGGTGCCAACTCGCGTGCACAGCCGCAGCGCTCGAAGTTCACCGCCGTTGGCGGTCGGGGCGACGGGCGGCAGCCAGCGGGCTGTGCGCCACCGACTCGACGGCGCCCACGAACGCGTCGCGGGCGGCCTCGAGGTGGTGCAGCTCGCCGGTGAGAAACGCGCCCGCGAAGTTCGTCTCGGAGGGAGGCGGCAGCCACTTGCCGAGCTTCACGGGCGCGGCCTTCAGCGCCGCGTCGACGGCGACGGTCGCCTCGAGCGGCGGCGCGATGAGGTACGCCATCGGCTGGCCCGGCGCGATGCCGGCCTGCGCAGAGAGGTAGCGGCCGGTCTCGGCGATGACGTGCGCGAGAAACGTGGGCTGCGCGTCGGGCTCGCCCTCGAGGGTCTGAAAGCGCACGCGCCCGAGCTCTTCACGCAGGGCGAGCAGGCCTTCGGCGACCTCGTCGGGGTCTGCGCCCGCGAGAATGCCGAGCACCTCGCCCGAGTACGGCCCCGAGGCGTGTTTGCTGCCGGCGTAGAAGCTCTGGCCGAAGAGCACGTCGACGTTCGCGAACTTGGTGGCGTGATCGAGGGCGACGTAGAGCGAGTCGTCTTGATCGCAGGTGACGAGGCCGGCGCTGACGTGGCGCTTCGGGTCGAGGCCGAGCGCTGCGGCGAGCTGGGCGTCGACCTGATCGATCTGCCGGCACGCGAGCAGCTTCGGCCAGAGGTCGACGCGCTTCATCGTCTCACCGCCTCAGGTCGCGCACGGGGCGAACGAGGTGAATGCCCCCGCCGCCGGCGTCGAAGGTGCGGCGCATGAGCCGCGCGCACTCGGCGGCCGCGGCCTGAGTGGGTATGCCGAGGGGCCGAATGTTGCTGATGCAGTTCTTCTCGGCGTTGTCTTGATTCAGGCGCGGGCCGAACGCGGTGTAGATCGACAGCGAGTCACCGGTGCCGAGGCCGGGCCGCTCGCCGACGAGAATGATCGTCGACTTCGCGTGGGTGAGAACGCCGATCTCGTCTTGCACGCCGATGCGGGCGAAGCGCACGAACAGCGGCCGGCCGGTGGTGAGGCCGACCGACTTCAGCTCGCGGGCGAGCGCCGGCACGAGCTCGGCGCCCTGCTGGGTGATGGCCCACGCGGCGAGGCCGTCACCCGCGATGATCTGCACGTCGACGCCCTTCGTCGCCTCTTTTTCGACGAGCGCGCGGCTCGCGTCAGAGAGGCGCCGGCCATGGTCGGGGAAGAGGAGGAAGTCTTCTTTGTCTTTCGCGCGCGTCTCGAGCGCGAGGGCGCCGAGCTTCGCGGGCAGGTCTTTCGGCACCTCGCTGTGCACGGCGTCGAGCGCGATGGCGTGCTCGGCGCGCAGGCCCACGTAGACGCGCGTGAGGTACCGCGTGCCGGTGCGGCCCTGCACGATGCGCGCGGGCGTGGCGCCGACGATGCGCTCGAGCTCGTGGCCGTCGCGCGGCACGGGCGGCTTCACGACGCGCGGCACGCAGCACTCGCCCTGACAGGCCTCGGGGTGAGCGGTGCCGCTGGGGGCGGGAATTTTCGCTTCGCCGGCCTTGGCGAGCTCCTGGCGGAGCACGGTGCGAACGAGCTCTTCGATCTGCGACGGTTCCACTTCGAGGCGGTGGTCTAGCACCGTCTACAAAAATGCACTCTCACGCCGTGAGAATGGGCTCGTGGCGCGAGGTTCTGGCGGCGTGGGTCTTGCCGTGGGCTGGTGCATGACCAACTTCTGCTTCGAGCTCTCGCGTGCCGAGCGCGATGAGGTGGTTGCAGATTGCAACCACCTCGCAAGCCTCAAATTCGCGTCTGCTCTGCCTCTGGCCTTCACCGAACACGGCGTCATCATGATCTCGAACTTCCTGAAGACCGAACAGGCGCGCGACGTGAGCGTTCGCATCGTCCGCGCGTTCGTCTCGATGCGAAGCGCGCTGGCCGCGAGCCGCGACCTCGCGCACAAGATCGACGCGCTCGAGCGCCAAGCGGCCGATCGGCTTTCGCTGAGGTGGTCGCAAATTGCGACCACCTCACCGCTTCGGCGTCGCGAACACGCTCGCATCACCCGCGCGCTTCGTCAGCCGCCCGTTGCGCCACAGGCCCATCGACGTCAGCCACTCTTCGAACTCGGGCGCGGGCTTGAGCTTCAGGAGCTCGCGAAGCGCCGCGTTGTTGTGAAACGAAGTCGTCTGGTAGTTCAGCATCAGGTCGTCACCCATGGGGATGCCCATCAGGTAGTTGACGCCGGCCATCGCGAGCAGCATCTCGAGATTTTCCTGGTCGTTCTGATCGCTGTTCGCGTGGTTCGTGTAGCAGGCGTCACACCCCATGGGGATGCCCATGAGCTTGCCCATGAAGTGGTCTTCGAGCCCCGCGCGCGTGATCTGCTTCGCGTCGCGCAGGTACTCGGGCCCGATGAAGCCGACGACGCTGTTCAGCAAGAACGGTTGGTAGCGGCGGGCGAGGCCGTAGGCCCGGGCCTCCATCGTGACCTGGTCGGTGTCGTGGTGCGCGTTCGCCGAGAGCGCCGTGCCCTGCCCCGTCTCGAAGTACATGACGTTGGGGCCCTTCGCGGTGCCCTCGCGCTTCGTCAGGTCCCACGCTTCGTCGAGCAGCTTCACCGACACGCCGAAGTTCTTGTTCGCGCCCTCGCTGCCCGCGATCGACTGGAACATCAGGTCGAGCGGCGCCTGGTGTTTCGTCATCGCCGCCATCTGCACGGTGAGGTGCGCGAGCACGCAGTTCTGCGTGGGGATGCGGTACTTCCGCATCAGGTCTTTCACGCCCTTCAAGATGTCGGCGCACTTGCCGACGTCGTCGGTCGACGGGTTGACGCCGATGACCGCGTCGCCGTTGCCGTACGAGAGGCCGTCTTTCACGGCCGCGAGCACGCCCTCGACCTCGTCGCGCGGGTGGTTCGGCTGCAGCCGGCTCGAGATGCGGCCGTCGAGCCCGATGGTGTTGTTGCAGCGGGCGACGACACGAATCTTCCGGCCCGCCATCACCAGGTCCATGTTCGACATCAGCTTCGCGACGGCCGCCGCCATCTCGGGCGTGAGGCCGGGCGTGATGTCGTTCACCTGCTCGCCGGTCGTGTCGCTGTCGAGAATCCACTCCCGGAGCTGCGCCACCGACCACCCGCAGATCTTCTTGTACGCACGCTCGGCCAGCGGGTGCGCGAGGTCGTCTTCGACGACGCGCGTGACCTCGTCTTTTTCGTACGGCACCGCCGGGTTCTCGCGCAGCTCTTTGCAGGTGATGTCGCTGAGCACGAGCTTCGCCGCCGCCATCTCGCGCATCGACGTGCACGCGAGCCCGGCCTGCACGTCGCCCGAGCGCGGCTCGTTCGCCTTCGCGAGCACGTCTTTGATCGATCGGAACGAGTGGGTCTCGCCGAAGAGCGTGGTTGAGAGCTTCGCCAACACCCGTCATCTAGCTCACTTCTTCTTTTTTGGCGGCTTCAGCTTCTTCTCGGCCTTGTCGACGTCTTGCCACTCGGCCGAGCACGCCGTGTCGAGCGCCTCGGGCGTCGTCTTCTTGCCCGACGCCGTGATGGCCAGCCGCGACATCGCCGGGTTCGCCACCAGCAGCTTGCGGCACGCGTCTTGGCACTGCTCGTACAGCCTCTTCGCCTCGACGAACGCCGCGCGCTTCTCGTCTTGCACCTTCGACGCCTTGCCGGCCTTCAGCTGCTCGGCGGCCTTCTCGCGAAAGACGGCGGGGCCCTCCATGAAGTCGATGCGCGCCTTGGCGAGCGCGATGGGGTCTTTCGCCTTCTCTTGCAGGTCTCGCTGCCCCTTCAGCCAGTCGGCGAACGCCTTGTCTTTTTTCTCGTAGTCGGCGCCGGCCTTCACCGCCTCGGCGAGCTCTTCACCGGCCTTCACCGCGTCATCGACGGTGGCCTTCTCGACCGTGGCGGCCTCGAGCGCCTTGAGCGACTTCTTCACGGCGGCGGCGGCCTCTTCGATCTTGGCCTTGCGCTCGGCGATCGCGGTCTGCAGCTCCTTCAGCTCACGCAGGCGGCGAACCTCGGGCAGCTTCGCCTCGTCTTCTTTCGCGCGCGACGCGAGCATCTCGTACTCGGGGTACAGCTGGGCGTCGGGGTCTTTGAGAATCTTCGTCGCCTTCTTGAGCGCCTTCTCGGCGGCGACGGCGTCGAGCTCGCGCATGGCGTTCTCGGCGAGGCCGAGCTGCTCGTCGGCGTCGTCGGCGAGGCGCTGGCTGTGCTCGCGGCGGGCAGCCATCGACTTCGGCCCACACGAGAGCGCGAGCAGCGCGAGAGCGAGTGCGGCGGCGCGGGCCACGGGTGGCGCAGCGTAGCGTGCGCGCCGCGCGAGGCCAGTATAAGCAGCGCGGTCATGCGCGCCGTGCGGGTACACGTTCTCGAGGGTCCGAAGTCGCTCAAGGTCGACGAGCTGCCTACACCCGAGCCGTCTGACGGTGAGGTTCGCATCGACGTGCGCGCCGCGGGCGTCAACTTCCCCGACGTGCTGCTCTCGTACGGCAAGTACCAGTTCAAGCCCGAGCCGCCGTTCGTGCCGGGCGGCGAGGCCGCGGGTGTCGTCTCGGCCGTCGGCCCGGGCGTCACCACCGTGAAGAAGGGCGACCGCGTCGCGGCGACGATGGTGAACGGCGCGTTCGCCGAGAGCGTGGTCGTCAGCGAGCTCGCGTGCGTGAAGGTGCCCGAAGCGGTGTCGTTCGAAGCGGCGGCGGCGGCGACGCTCACGTACGGCACGACGATTCACGCGCTGGTCGATCGCGCGAAGCTGCAGGCGGGCGAGACGCTGCTGGTGCTCGGCGCGGCAGGCGGCGTCGGCGTCGCGGCGATTCAGCTCGGCAAGGTGCTCGGGGCGCGGGTCATCGCGGCGGCGTCGGGCGCCGAGAAGCTCACGTTCTGTCGGGCGCAGGGCGCCGACGAGGTCATCGACTACGGCAAAGAAGATCTGAAAGACCGCACGAAGGCGCTCACGAACGGCGACGGCGCGAACGTCATCTACGACCCCGTCGGCGGCCGCTACAGCGAGCAGGCGCTGCGCGCGATCGCCTGGGAGGGGCGCCACCTCGTCGTCGGCTTCGCGGCCGGCGAAATACCGAAGATGCCGCTGAACCTGCTGCTCTTGAAGGGCTGCCAGGTGCTCGGCGTGTTCTGGGGCCAGTTCGCGATGCGCGAGATCGACAAGAACCGCGCGAACATCGCGCAGGTGCTCGGCTGGGTGGCCGAGGGCAAGCTGAAGCCGCAGATCGACGCGACGCTGAAGTTCGCGCAGGCGACCGAGGCGCTCGAGCGGCTCGAGCGGCGCGCGGTGAAGGGCAAGGTCGTGCTGGTACCGTGACCCTGGACTCTCAGCCGAGCGGGTCTGCCGCCTGCCGGTAGTACTCGTACGCGCTGCGGTTGAAGACGAACGCGCCGATCGCCACCGAGTCGTCTTGCTGCCCGGCGAGGTCGGCGGCCACCTCGGCGTCGCCGCGGTACGCGAAGCCCGAGTTCAGCTCGAGCGTGCCGCCAGGCACGAGGCCGATGGTGCGCAGCGCGTCGAGCTGCTCGTCGCTCAGCTCGCCCGGCGGCACGTCGCGTGAGAGGTGGGCGACGAGGCCGGCGGCGTTCGGGTTCATCGTCTGAACCCACTCGGCGAACTCGCGCTCGTCGGCGCCGAGGCCGTCGCGCAGCTCGACGAGAAACGGCATCACGCTGCGGCCGTCGTCGTCGTCGGCCTGCGCCAGGCGCTCGGCCGTCTCTGCGTCGACGCCGAGGTCCTCGAACAGCGACTGCCACGACTGCTCCGACTCGGCCTCTGCGTTCGCGGCGTCGATGCCCGTCCACACGACTCCGGCGAGCACGAGCGCGGCGCCCGCGATCTGGCCCGCCACCGGCACCGCCGACGACGCAGCGGCCGCGGTGAAGAACGGAGCGAGCGTCGCCGCCCCCGCCGTCAGCCCGCCCACGCCCGTCAAGAGCTGCGGGCCACCCGCCGAGACGTCGCCGTCGAGCAGCTTCTGCACGCCCTGCACGGCGCGCGCGCTGTTGCCCGACAGGCTCGCGAGCACGGCGTCGTTGCCGAGCGTCTTCGTCACCTGCCCCGCCGCCACCACGCGCACCTGCGCGAGCTTGTCGATGAGGCCGGTGGCCGCCTTCGTGATGCGGCCGCCTTCAGAGGCCGCCGTCACGTCGTCGAGAAAGCTGTCGCCCATCGTCTCGCGGTGCTGCGACTCGGCGACGGCCTCGGCGAGCTTCGCGCGGCCGGCCTTGCTGTTGCCGGCGAGCTCGAGCCGCGTCAGCGCCTCGGTGCTCTCTGACCGCAGGTCTTCGGGCATCGACGCGTCGCTGGCGAGCATCGCGGCGCCGTCGAGCACCTTCACGAGCTTCGCCGACGCGTCTTCGAAGTCTTCGTACGCCTCGGCGTTCTCTTCGAGGAACTTCTGCACGGCGGCCTGCTGCTCTTCTTTCGTGGCGTCGGGGCCGAGCACCTCGACCGTGGCCTTCAGGTGCGGGTCGAGGTTCGCGAACTTCGCGGTGCCGGCGTCGAAGGCCTCGCGCACGTCGCGAAGGCCCTCGCGGGTGGCCTTCGTGACGTCTTCGGCGAGGTCGGTGCCGGCGTGCGATGCGCGCAGCTCCTGGGTGAGGGCGGCGGCGAACGCGGCGCCGTGGCCGCCGGTGATCGACGCCTTCAGCGCGCCCCCGAGCTGGTCGGTGTCGTCGACGTCGGTGTGATCGTCGACGGCGACTTCGGCGAAGCTCTCGGCGAGCACGCGTGCGCCGTTCGGGCCGGTGCGCTCGGCGAGGTCAGAGAAGCCGTCGATGACGTCGCGGCGCACGTCTTCAGACGGGCTGCCGTTGGCCGACTTCGCGACCTCGGTGAGCTGCGGGCGAAGGCTCGTGACCAGCCGGGTCGCCTCTTCGGCAGGCAGGCGGGCGGCCTCGTCTTCGAGCGCCTCGATAAAGGCGACGCGCGAGGCTTCGTCGTCGAGGTTCGAGTACGCGGGGCTCGAGCGCAGCCGGGCCTCGGCGTCGAGGCGCAGGTCTTTTTTGGCGGCGGGCGTGAGCCCGCTGCGCTGCGCGCGCAGGCCGTCGAGCTCGACGTCGGCGGCGCGCTCACGCACCGACAGCCGCTCGAGCTTGCGCTCCGCCGGGCTCACCTCGAAGTGGTCTCTGAACGACATGGGCGGCGCGAACGGCGTCGTGCGCGTCTCTGCCGAGTCGAGCGCGGCGATGGCCTTCTCGGTCTTCTGCTCGGCGGTCTCGAGCAGGCGACCGGCGCGCGCCTCCAGCTGCCCCGCCTGCTGCTGCCCCACACTCTGTTCCTGCGCGCGCTGGGCCCGCTCGGCGGCAGCGCGTGCGGCTTCACGTGCTTCGGCGGCGCGACGGGCCGCCGCTTCGGCGGCACGACGGGCGGCGGCGGCGGAGCTGGACGAGGTCGCGGTGGTCATGGCCCGAGACAAAGCAATCGCCTCGCCGTGCCGGCGCGCGTGAAGACCCGCAGAGACAGGCCGTTGCACACACGCGACCACTGAACACTTTGATGACCTGTCCACCCGAGGCTACAGGGCGGGCGCGTGGGGTACGCGCTCACCCGCTTCGTCATGCTCCGGCTGGTCGGGCTGACGTACCTGTGTGCGTTCGGCGTGTTTCTGCAGCAGGGCCCGGCGCTCATCGGCGAGCACGGCCTGCTGCCGGCGGCGGCGTTTCTACCCGGCACGACGTTCTTCGAGGCGCCGAGCGTGTTCCGCTTCATCGGCACCGCAGACGGCACGCTGGTGGCGATCGGCTGGCTGGGCGCAGGGCTCTCGGTGCTCGTGCTGCTCGGCTGCACGAACGCGGTGGTGATGGCGCTGCTCTGGGTGCTGTACCTGTCGGTCGACGGGGTCGGGCAGACGTTCTGGAGCTTCGGGTGGGAAAGCCAGCTGCTCGAGACCGGCTTTCTCTCGATCTTCTTCTGCCCGCTCTTCAGCGTGACGCCGTTTCCGAAGCGGCCCGCTCCGCTCGCGCTCATCTACCTCTACCGCTGGCTGGGCTTTCGGCTGTTCATCGGCGCGGGGCTCATCAAGCTGCGCGGCGACGCGTGCTGGGTCGAGCTCACCTGCCTCGACTTTCACTTCGAGACGCAGCCGATACCGTCGCCGCTCACGCCGTTCTTCCACTTCCTCCCCGCGTGGGCGCACAAGGCAGGCGTGCTGTTCAACCACCTGGCCGAGCTCGTCGCGCCGTGGGGCTTCTTCGGGCCGCGCGTCGTGCGCCGCGTGTGTGGGCTCGTCGCGATCGCGTTTCAGCTGACGCTCATCGCGAGCGGCAACCTGTCGTTCTTGAACTGGCTCTCGCTGATTCCCCTCATCGCGTGCCTCGACGACGGGCTGCTCCAGCACCTCTTCCCCCAGCGGCTGACGGCGCCGCTCGCGCTGGCCGAGCGCGAGACGTCGAGCCTGCAGCACCGCTGGGTCGCGGGCGTGCTGACGGCGGTGGTGGCGATTCTGTCGCTGCAGGTGGTCGAGAACCTGGTGTCGAAGAGGCAGCACATGAACCGCACGTACGACCCGTTTTCGCTGGTGAACACGTACGGGGCGTTCGGCACCGTCGGCCGCGAGCGCGACGAGCTCGTCATCGAGGGCAGCGACGACGGCGGGGCGACGTGGCGCGCGTACGAGCTCAAGTGCAAGCCGGGCGACCCCGACCGCCGCCCGTGTTGGATGAGCCCGTTTCACTTTCGCCTCGACTGGCAGGTGTGGTTCGCGGCGATGAGCACGGCCGACAACGAGCCGTGGCTGGTGCACCTGATCTGGAAGCTGCTGCACCACGATGTGGGCGCGCGCTCGCTGCTGGCGAACGACCCCTTCCCCACTGCGGCGCCCGGGCTCATTCGGGTGCGGCTGTTCGGGTACCAGCTCAAGCGCTACGGCGAGCCGGGCTGGTGGTCGCGCACCGAGAAGGGCGAGTGGCTGCAGCCCGTCTCGGCCGACACGCCCGAGCTGAGAGCATTCATCGACGCGTATGGTTGGCTTGAGTAGAAAAGTGGCCCCATGTTCGAGTCAGCGAGCCTCAAGCACTTCATCGAAAAAGACGTCTTCAAGCGCGAAGAGCCGAAGCTGCGAGAGGCGCTGCTGAACGCGCAGTACGACGTGAGCGCGAAGAAGAAGTTCCCCGTGCTCATGGTCATCGGCGGCGTCGAAGGCGCGGGCAAGGGCGAGACGGTGAACCAGCTGAGCGAGTGGATGGACCCCCGCCACCTCGTCACGAGCGCGTTCGACGACCCGACACAAGACGAGCGAGAGCGGCCGCCGATGTGGCGCTACTGGCGGGCGCTGCCGCCGAAGGGGAAGCTCGGCATCTTCTTCGGGGCGTGGCACAGCGACGCGATCGTCGACCGCGTGTTCGGCAAGCTGAGCGACGCCGAGCTCGACCAGCACATCGCGCAGGCGCGGCGCTTCGAGAAGATGTTGTCTGACGAGGGCGCGCTGATCTTGAAGTTCTGGTTTCACCTCACGAAGAAGCAGCAGAAGAGGCGGCTCGACGAGCTCGCGGCGAAGAAGGAAACGGCGTGGCGGGTGACCGACACCGAGTGGGAGTACTTCGAGAAGCACGACAAGTTCGAGCGGGTCGCCGAGCACTACCTTCGGCGGACCAGCACGGGGGAAGCGCCGTGGGTCGTGGTGTCGGGCGCCGACCCGAACTACCGCTCACTCACGGTGGGCAAGACGCTGCTCAACGCGCTGCGAGACCGGCTCGACGGCGACCACGGCGCGAAGGCGAAGGCGCCCGACAAGACGCCGCCGCTCTTGCCGAGCGTCGACAAGCTGAACGTGATTCGCGCGCTGAAGCTCGATCAAGAGCTCGAGAAGAAAGACTATGAAGACCAGCTCGACAAGTGGCAGGGCCGGCTCGCGATGTTGTCGCGGCACAAGCGCTTCAAGAAGAACGGCGTGGTGCTGGTGTTCGAGGGCAACGACGCGGCGGGCAAAGGTGGAGCGATTCGCCGGGTGACGCAGGCGCTCGATGCGCGGCTGTACCGGGGCATCTCGGTGGCGGCGCCGACGGAAGAAGAGCGGGCGCAGCCGTACCTGTGGCGCTTCTGGCGGCACATTCCGCGCGTGGGGCGCATCACCATCTTCGATCGCAGCTGGTACGGGCGGGTGCTGGTCGAGCGGGTCGAGGGGTTCTGCAGCGAAGCCGACTGGATGCGGGCGTACTCCGAGATCAACGACTTCGAGAGCGAGCTGTGCCGCCACGACAACGTGGTGGTGAAGTTCTGGCTCGCGATCGGCAAAGACGA
>JAEUJP010000540.1 GCA_016793725.1 Myxococcaceae bacterium
GAGGCGTTTTCGGGCAGCGGCGCGGGCCACGGCAAGCTCGAGGTGCCGCTCGAGCCCGAGTGGAAGGGCGCCCGCGAGAAGAAGACGACGCTGCAGAAGGCGCAGACGCACCTGGTGCTCGGCTTCCCGGGTGCGCGCGTGACCGATGTGTGGCGGCGGCCGCTCGACGTGCTGTCGACGGTGCTGTCGGGCCAGAGCGGCCGGCTGTTTCTCGAGCTGCGCGACAAGCTGAGCCTCGCGTACAGCGTGTCGTCGATGTCGGTCGAGGGCATCGACCCCGGGTACTTCGCCGTCTACATCGGCACGAGCCCCGAGAAGGTCGACACCGCGCTGGCGGGCATGAAGCGCGAGCTTCAGAGGCTGCGCGACGAGCGGGTGAGCGACGCCGAGCTGGCGCGCGCGAAAGAGCACCTCATCGGCGTGCACGAGATCGGCCTGCAGCGAAATGGCGCGCGCGCGGCGACGATGGCGCTCGACGCGCTGTACGGCCTCGGCGCCGAGGCGTACCTGAAGTACGCCGAAGAGATCGCGGCGGTCGACGCGAAGGCGATTCAAGACGTCGCGCGGCGCGTGCTCGACTTCGAGCGCTCGGCGCTCTCGGTGGTGGGCCCGTGAGGGCGCAGCGACCGCGAATGTGGCTGGCGAACAGCCGTACCGTTCGGCAGCCTGATGGGCAGCCGAGCCCGAACCCGAAACCCGTGAGGCCGCTCGCGGCCGCTGCGCTGCTGCTGTGTGCCTGCACGCTGATGACGAACTTCGACCCCGAAGGTCAGCCGTGCGACCTGTCGGCCTCGGTCGAGTTTCAGTGCCTCTCGGGCTTTCACTGCGAGAACGGCAAGTGTGTGAGCGGCGGGCTCGCCGGCGGTGACGGCTCGGCCGGCGGCGGCAGCGCGATGGCGGGCGGAGCAGCTGCGGGCGGTCGCGCCGGTGCGGGCGGCGGCATGGCGGGCGGCTCGGCGACCGGCGACGGAGGCACCGCCGATGCCGGGCGGGCCGACGGCGGGCGGGCCGACGGCGGGCGCACCGACGCGGGCTGAAGCGCGCTCACCCGAACGTGACGCGCAGAGGCGCTCTGACTCCCGCCACAGGCGCGCCGCGGCCTCTCGGTCTTCGGCCTGCTTCGGCACCTTCGCGAGGGCCGGTGAGCCGCGCGTCTCGCCGAGCTTGTCGGGGCCGTAGTATGCGCCGCCCTTCGCTTGCGAAGACGTCGGAACCCTGCGACCGACCCCGTGCCGAGCGCGCTCGCGGACTGTCGATTGGTGTACAACCTGGTGGGCGAAAACATCGGTGCTTCTCGTTGGTCGGAGGCGAAGAAGCGCGCGCTGCGCGAGTCGAGAATCGTGAGCACGTCGAAGCTCGTCGAGGCGCTTTCGTCAAACACCGAGGCCTTTCTTTGTGCCTCTGCCGTCTCGGCGTACCCAGGCGATGGAACTCCGTGCGCCGAAGACACGCGGCCGCCCGCGACGCCGCAGCCGAGCTTCATTCACGCCATGACGCGCGAGTGGGAGGCTGTTGCGCTCGAGGCCTCCCCGAACACGCGCACCGTGCTGCTCAGGGTCGGCATGGTGATCGGCGATGAAGGGATGCTCGGCGGGGTTCTTCCGTTGTTCCGCGCCCGCGTGGCGCGTCATCTCGGGAGCCCCGAAGTCGAGCTCCCCTGGGTCGACCCGCGGGACGTCGCCCGGCTGCTCGTGTTTCTCGCCGAAAATCCCCAGGCCAGCGGGGCCTTCAACGTCGTCGCACCGGAGCGGACGACGATCTCGGAGTTCTCCGAGATCGTGCAGGGCGAGCTCGGCATTCGCTCGTGGCTGGGCCTGCCGGCGTGGGTCGTGCGTCTCTTCCTCGGCACAGACGCGTCTCGATTGGTGCTGGCACGCTATGACGCCCGGCCGGAGCGGGCGCTCTCATTGGGATTCCGCTTCGAACACACCACACTTCGAGACTCGATCCGGGCCGCGCTCGCGGGGTCGCGCGCAGCAGCACGCGGCTGACCCGTGGTGCCACAAACACCCGTGTCGATGCTCACAACGGCTCGGTGTCGACGATCACCTCGGTCGTCGTCATCAGCTTGTGCACCGGGCACTTGGCCACCGCGTTGTAGAGGCGGGTGCGTTGCTCGTCGGTGAGCGGGCCGTGGAACGCGAGGCGGACCTTGAGACGGTAGACGCCCTCGCGCTCCTTCGACGCGTCGCGCTCGACGCGCGACTCGACGCGCTCCAGCGGGAAGCCGTTCTTCTTGGCGTAGAACGTCGCCGTCAGCGTCTTGCACGCTGCCAGCGCGGCGTCGAAGTAGTCGTGGCCGGTCGGGGCAGAGCCGTCGCCGCCCGACGGCGCGTCGAGGTCGGCGTGCAACGCATGCGGGCCGACTTGTAACAACTGCCGGTAGCGGCCAGGGGTCTCGGTGGAAGAGTCGATCATAGAGCAGACCGATATCAGGCCCGCTGGCCCGGCACGCCAAAGCTGGCTGTCGCCCCCAGGTGACGCCTCGCGTTCGCGGGGTTGTACGGCGATCGACCCGCGCCTCTACTTCCCGTATGCGCATCCACAAGCTCGCCCCGCCTTCTACGTACGCGGTCACTGCCGCCCCCAGCCGAACGGCGGAGCAGCTCATCCGCATCGCACGGCAGCAAGACGATGGGCTCCGCTACGATCGAAAGCGCCCGCTGTCGGAAGTGCAGAACGCGCACTCGACCAACACCGAGGAGCATCTGCGCGACGCGCTCAAGGGCCCCTACACCCAGCTCGAGTGCGACGTTCGTATGGAGCTGAACCCGCCCCACGCCCTGGAGTGCCGCCACGACCGCGGTCACGAACCGGGCAACAACCTCACCCTTGCCGAGTGGCTCGCCGTCGGTCAGGCCTCTGGCCGCATCCTCAAGCTCGACGTCAAAGAGCCTGAGCACATGCAGGCGATCATCGACGAATGCCGCCGCTCGGGCGTGCCCCCCGAGCACCTCAACTTCAACGCCGACGAACGAACCCTCGAACGTTGGGGCGAGACGTTGAGGCGCGAGTTCCCCGGGGCCATGTTGTCGGTCAACCCCACCGAATCCCAAGCTCCGTTGTCGGCCGCCCAGCTCGACCGCCTGAAGGGATTCGTCCGCCGATTTGGGGAGCCCACCACGGTAGTACTGCGAACCGATCTGATCGACGCGCGCGTGGTGGCCGCACTCGAGCCGCTCGCGCCCATCTCGGTGTGGAACGCGCTGGGCGGACCTGAAATTGCCGACCCCGAGGCTCACGCGGCCGGGCTCCGCGAGCTCGGCTGCACCGGCGTCATCGACATTCGCAAGACTCCGGGCGCCCGAGAGAAGGTCGACATCGTGGTGGACAAGAGCAAAGGCCTGTTCAACGACGCGACCGACCGCGCGGGTGACTTGCTCTCGGGCGTGCTGGGTCGTTTCGGAATTGGCTGAGCACTCGAGATGCTCGACCGGGCGGTGTGCGCTGACCCGGCGCTTGCCGTTTCGGCCTAGCCTCAGCGCCCATGTCTCGGGTGCTGCTTCTGCTCGCTGCTGCTCCGCTGCTCCAGTACCGCGTGACGGCATCGAAGGGGGGCGAGTTGCTCGACGTCGAAGTGCGCGGCGCTCCCGAGGGCGCGCTGGCGATCACGGCGCTGCGGGTCATCGGCGCGCTCGACGGCGGTGCGCCCGACGGCGGAGACCCTCCCGGCTTTCCCCCGGCGCCTACGCTCGCGGGCGTCGAGGGTGGTGCCCAACCGCGACAGCGTCGTCATTCGGGTGCCCGTCGTCGAAGGTGCCCGCGACCGGGGAGGCGTCGTCGTCGTTGACCCGCGAGTGCTGACTTGCCGCTCCACGTGTTTTCAGGGCTAAGGACTTCGCAGTCGCTCCGATCTCGAGCGAGCCAACTGCGCGCGTACGATGGCGGAGGCACGCTGCAGCAGATCGTCGCGCAGCGCAGCTGAGCGTCACGGCACGCAGATGCGCGCGCCGGCGTCGGCGGTGCACCGCTCGGCGATGAGGCGGCAGTCGACCGCGTTCGCCGCGCCCTTGAAGCACCAGCGCATCGTCTCGCCATCACACCGCCCGGCCGTGTCGAGGCCATCGCAGGTGCTCTTCGACTCGGGCAGCGGGCAGTCTGAGCAGTCGCCCGACTCACCGAGCCCCGGCGTCTCTTCGAAGAGCTGCTCGAGCGAGAGGCCAGGCCGCTCGTGGAGCGTGCTCGCGACGTCGGCGCCGACGAAGCGAAAGTGCCAGGGCTCCCAGTGGAAGCCGGTCTGGCGCTGGGCGTTTCGCGGGTAGCTGAGCGTGAAGCCGTGCTCGTGCGCGTGCGCGGCGAGCCAACTTTCCGCCTCGAGCCCCGAGTACGAGAGGTCGACGGCGAGGCC
>JAEUJP010000551.1 GCA_016793725.1 Myxococcaceae bacterium
CCCTGGAGCTGAAGCGCGACCCTCGAGACCGGCCGCCACGTCAGCGCGAGCCGCGCGAGGTCGAGGCCGCTCGATCCGTCGCCGAGCCCAACGCGCACCGCGGCCTCGACGTCGAGCGGGTGCTTGAGCGCCGCCTGCGCCATCACCTCGAGCTCGCCGCGCGGCTCGGGCCGGCCGACCGCCGCCGCGCGCAGCGACTGGCGGAACCAGCGCAGCGCGCCCGAGCCGTGCCACTCGCACGCCTGGAACACGCCGACCGTCCACCGCTCGGTCGACACGCCGAAGGTGAGCGGCTCGGCGAGCAGCCCCGCAAAGCCCCCGACCTCGAGGCCGGGCACGCCACGGAAGGCGGCCATCAGCCCGTCGAGCGACGACAGACCCGGAGCGCCCCGCGCCCAGACGCGCCCGAAGGCCACGCGCCACGGCCGCTTGCGCCCGTCCCACTCGAGCTCCAGCTCGCGCACGTGGAGCCGCACCGCCGAGCGCGCGGGGTCTCGAAACTCCTGCGGGCGGCCCGAGTAGAGCCACACGCTGGCATCGGCCGACACCCGCCAGTCGGGCACCGGCTCGAACGCGCGCAAGGCGAGGTCGAGCTGCTCGAGGTGGAAACTGCTGGCCGGCGCGCTCGAGCTCGTCCATGTCGTGTGGCGGTAGGCCGCCGAGACCGGCACCTTAGCCGGGCCCGAGGCCGACGAGAGGCCCGACGCCGTGTACTCGACCGGCGGAAGCCCGGCGCGCGCGAGCGCGGCGGCGCGGCGTTCGAGCTCCGAGTCGCTGGGCAAGGGCGGCAGCGCCTTCGCTTCCGGCGCGGCCGCCCGCCGGCGCGCGAGGCGGAACGTGTCGCCGCGCTCCACCTTCGCGCCCGCGCAGAACGCGCTGTGATCCGCCACGGCGCCGACGGTGCAGCGCGCGGCGGCGCGCCCCTTGCGCTGGAGCTCGAGCGTGTCGCCGGCCTCGAGCCCGTCGGCGGCGCCGCGATCGACGTAGCCGCCGCCGGCGGCGGAGATCGTGACGGCGCCGCGCTCGGACGTCGAGCTGGAGGGCGGCAGGTGCGGCTTGAGCGGCGGCAGCCCGGCGGCCCCGAACCACAGCGCGAGCGCCGCGGCGGCCGCGCTCACGGCGCCACCCGCGCGCCCTTGAAGCGCCAGGTGTCGTGGCACATGCGGCACGCGCGCCCGTAGCCGAGCGCCGAGTGGCTCGGGCCGGTGAGCTCGGTGCGGCCGTAGTCGGCGCCGTGGCAGTCGATGCAGTCGGAGGTGGGCCGCACGAACGTGCTGTCGCGCGCCACGGAGTGGCACTCGCGGCACGACACCGCGGCGTGCCGGCCGGTGAGGGGGAAGCTCGTGAGCCGGTGCTGCTCGGGCGAGAACGAGCCCTTCCAGCTCCGCTCGTCGTGGCAGCCGTCGCACGCGAGCGAGAGCCGGCCGGCGTGCGCGTCTCTGTGGCACGCGCTGCACGAGGCCGGCACGCGCTGGTCGTAGCCGCTGACGTGGCAGCCCTTGCAGCTCGCGGCGCGGTGCGCGCCGGCGAGCGGAAAGCCGGTGCGCTCGTGGGGAAAGACGACCTCCTGCCACGACGCCACCGTGTGGCACGCCTCGCACTGCGTCTCTTTGCCGGCCGGGTGGGGCCGGCCGTCAGGCCCTCTGGGGCCCGAGACGACCAGCGCGAGCGCGAGCCAGCGGGCCGTCACGGCTCGAACCCCGCGAACGCGCCATCGTGCTGATCGGCGTGGCAGCCCGCGCAGCGGCCGGGCAGCGGCTTGTAGAGCCGGGTCTTCTGCCCGCGCCCCAGCTCCACCTCGGGGTGGCAGCGCGCGCAGGGCACCTGCTCGTGCGCGCCCTCGAGCAGGTACGCGGTGAACGGCGGCCGGTGGCGGAACTTGAGACCCTTCTCGAACGACTCGTCGCCGTGGCACCGCGAGCAGTCGGGGCTCTTGCCGAGCTGCCTCGCGTGGGCGTCGGCGTGGCAGCCGGCGCACTCGATCTCGACCGGCTTGTAGCGGGTGACCGTGCGGCCCTTCACCTGCTGCCGCGGGTGGCAGGCGCCGCACGCCGCGTCACGGTGCGCGCCCGTGAGGGCGAAGAGCGTCTTCGAGTGATCGTAGTCGGCGACGCGGAACGTGTCGGTGCCGTGGCAGCTCTTGCAGGGCTGGTCGCCCAGCTGGCCCTGGTGCACGTCGGCGTGGCAGGTCTCGCAGGCCTCGAGCTCCTTCGGGAACTCGAGGCGCGCGAGGCTGTAGGTCTCGGGCCGGTCGCGAGCCTTGAGCGCCGCGCGGGCCTTGTCGTCGAAGTGCGCGGCGAGCGCGCGCTCGTCGGCGTGGCAGGCCCCGCACGCGACGGCGCGGTGGGCGCCCTCGAGCTTCCAGCGGGCGCGCTCGTGCTCCTTGACGCCGTAGGTGGGCGGCGAGAACGACTGCAGGGTGTGGCACGCGTCGCAGTCGGTCTTCTTGTCCAGCTGCCCGAAGTGCGCGTCGTAGTGGCAGTCGGTGCACCGCGCGAACGCGACGCCCTGGTACTTGGGCTTGGGCTGAAGGCCCGGCCACGGCCCGTGGCACGCGTCGCATGCCACCTGCGCGTGGGCGCCCTCGAGCGGGTAGCGGTAGCGATCGTGATCGATGCGGTCCATCGCTCCGGCCTTGAGGGCCTTCCACGAGGCCTCGCTGTGGCACCCCTCGCAGCGCGCGCCGTAGCGGCCCTTGTGGACGTCGTCGTCCTCGTGGCAGGTCATGCAGCGCTCGTGCGGAATCGGCGCGAGCTTGAGGTACGTCATCGCGAGCGGCTTGGGCCACGTGCCCGCCGGCGTCTTCTCGTCCTCGGCGGTGGGGTGGCACTCGGAGCACTTC
>JAEUJP010000555.1 GCA_016793725.1 Myxococcaceae bacterium
CGCAGCTCCTGGTTCGGGTGCGACGCGCCGGTATTGGTGCTGGGGAGGTGGCACGACGCGCAGCCGATCGCGCGGAAGGTCTGCTCGCCGCGCTGCACCTCGGCCGACCCGGCGTTGCGCTGCGGCAGCACGCCGAGCAGCTGCATGTACACGGTCAGCCGCTCGAGGTCGGCGTCGCTGAGCTCGGCCATGCCGTTCTGCGGCAGCACCGTCGTCGAGACGTTCAGGTCGGCGTCGAGCGCGTCGGCGACCTGGTGCCGCACCGAGACCTTCTCGGCCTTCCACCCGAAGCGGCCGAGGCGCGGCTGGCCGGTCACGGGGTCGTTCACGATGCGCGCCCTGCCCGACACGCCGTTGCGGTCGCAGTCGTTCTCGTCGGCGAGCGCGAGCACGGTCGACTGGTCGATCGCCTCGAGCAGGCCGATGCCCACCAGCTGGCGCGCGATGCGCGGCGAGCTCTTGAGCGGCCGCCCCGCATCGAACACCGGCTTCTTGAGCGTCACGACCATGCCGCCGCTCAGCGTCACGTCGTGCGTCTCGTACCGCGCGAGCTCGAGCGGCGCCTCTTGCGGCTGCAATTGCGTGCCGAGCCCGTCTTCACCCGTGAGCTTCAGCACCACCGAGTCGACCTGCCCGCCCACCTGGGGCAGCACCCCGCGCCCGTTGTGCACGTGGCACGCGATGCAGCTCGTCACGTTGAAGTGAGGCCCCAGCTTGCCGGCCTGCTCGGTGAAGACGGGGTTGCCCGACTCGGTGTGCGCGCCGGTGTCGAAGCGCGTGTGGAACAGCCGCCGCCCCTCGAGCCACAGCTGCTGGTGCGGCGCCTGCACGTTGAGCGCGACCTGCGAGAACGCGAGCTCGGGCTCGCTCGGCGTGCCGTCGGCGAGCGCGATGTGCGGCACCGTGAGCCCGCCGCCGAGCCGCGCCGTCAGCTGAGCCGGCCCGAGCAGCCCCGTCTCGTCGAAAGTCTCGGGCGTCAGGCCGCCCTTGCCGACCTGGTAGCGAAACGTGTCCGAGTAGTACGACTTCGCGCCCGCGCCGATCGACACCGGGTCGGCCGCGTTGAAGCCGGTGATGAAGATGCCGAACTCGAAGTCGAAGATGTCTCCCATCTGAATCGGCCGGTTCGAGCGCGCGTTGCGCGTCACCGTCTTCTCGAGCCGGCGCGGCGCCACCGCCGTCAGCACGCCGTTGTCGGCGAACGTGTAGTGGTCGGGGCCGTTGCCCTGCGCGCCGTACACCTTCCACGCGCGAAAGTTCGTGGTGGGGCCGTTCGGGCTCGGGTCGGCGATCGGCTCGTAGATGACCTTGATCGACGACTGGCCGGCGGCGACCGAGTCTTCGATGGTGAAGCGAAAGCTGCGGTGCTCGAAGTAGTGCGACTCGAACGCCATGAAGCGGTCTTCACGCTCGTGGCGCGGGCGCACGCGGCCGGCCGCCGTCGTCACGATGACGCCGTCGGGTCGCTTCACCACGATGGCGCCGGTCTGCGACGGGCCGGGCACGTAGAGCGGCATGGCCGTGACGGCGCGCTGCTCACACTGCGTCGGGGTCTCGTCTGGGCCGCCCGTGCCGCCCGGCGTGCGCGGGCCCGGGCCGCCCTCGCCGGGCCCCCCGAACACGAAGCCGTCGCCGCATGCCGCCAACCCTGTGAAACCGATGAGGAATATCGTCAACCTGCGCATGGAACCTCCGCACGAGCGCTGCGAACGAAGCCCCTAGAGACACGAGCCTCGCAGAACGGTTCAGAGGCTCTCGACGAAAGCGACGAGCGCTCGACGGTCTGCCGGCGAGAGCGCCACGACCGCCTCGCGCGACACCGCAGCCTCGCCGCCGTGCCACAGCACCGCCTCGAGCACCGAGCGCGCCCGCCCGTCGTGCAGCAGCTGAACGCGGCCCGTCACCTGCCGCGCGAGCCCGACGCCCCACAGCGGCGCCGTGCGCCACTCCAAGGAGCCCGTTGCATCCATCAGCCCGTCACCGAGGTCGTGCAACAGCAGGTCGGTGTACGGCCGCACGGCCTGAGCGCGCAGCTCTTCGAGCGGGTGGCGCGAGCCGGTGACGACGTCGGGCCGGTGACACGCGTCGCAGCGCGCGGTCGTGAACACCTCGGCGCCGCGAACGACGTCCGGAGCGCCTGCGCCGCGCTGGGGCTGCACGCCGAGCAACCGCACGTAGGCCTCGAGGCGATCGACGTCGGCGGCGGCGAGCTCGGCGGTCGTGACGCCGAGGTGCGCGTCGAGCTCGGCCACCACCTGCTCTCGCACCGTCGCGTGCGACGCCTTCAGGCCAAAGCGCCCGAGCCGGCCGACGCTCAGCGCGGCGCGACCCGAGATGCCGTCTTCGTCGCAGTCGGCCTCGTCGGCGCGCTCGAGCACGGTCGCCTCATCGACCGCCTCGAGCAGCCCCAGGCCCACCAGCGCCGGCGCGAGGCGCGGAGACGCGCGAAGCGCCCTGCCCGCCTCGAACACCGGCTTCGAGAGCTCGGCGCGCTCACCGCCCTCGAGCGCCACGGTGCTCGTCTCGAAGCGTGTGAGGCGCGCCTCGAGCTCTTGCGGCTGCAGCTGCCCGCCGAAGTCGACCTCACCTTCCAACTTCAGCACCAGCGCCTGCACCGGCTCGCCCGCATCGGGCAACGACCCGCGCGCGTTGAACGGGTGACAGCCGACGCAGCTCTTCGCGTTGAACAGGGGCCCGAGCACGCCTGCGACCGGCGCAGGTGGGTTGCCCCCCTCGGCGTGGGCGCCCGTCTCGAAGTCGGTGTGAAAGAGCCGCCGCCCCTCGAGCCACGTCTGGTGATTCGGCGCCTGCACGTTGAGCGCGAGCTGCGAGAGGGCGAACTGCGGCTCGACGACGGTGCCGTCGGCGAGCGCGACGAACGGCACCGTCGTGGCTCCACCGAGCCGCGCCTCGAGCGGCGGGCCCAGCACGCCCGAGTGGTCGAACGTCTCGGGCGTGAGACCGCCGATGCCGACCTGATAGCGAAACGTGTCTGAGAAGTACGCCGAGCCCCCGGCGATCGGCATCGGGTCGCTCGCGCTCGCGCCCGCGAGGTAGATGCCGAGCTCGAAGTCGAAGATGTCGCCCGCCTGCATCGCGCGGTCGGCGCGCGCGTTGCGCGTCACCGTGTGCACGAGCTCGCGCGGCGCGCGCTGCTGCATCGTCTGGTTCACGTGAAACGTGTAGCCGCCGTTCTGGTTGCCCGCGGGGCCGTACATCTTCCACGTGCGCAGGGTCGTGCTCGGGCCGAACTGCGACACGTCGGCGCCGGGGCGGTAGGTGACGACGAGCTCCGAGCGGCCGGCCGCGACCGCGTCTTCGATGACGAGCTGGTAGCCCCGGTTCTCGAACGAGCGCCCGTCGAACGAGCCGAAGCGCTCTTCGCGCTCGTGCCGCCCGCGCACGCGCCCCGCGATGGTGGTGACGATGACCCCGTCGGCGCGCCGCGTGACGATGGGGCCGGTCGCGCTCGCGCCTTCGGCGAACAGCGGCGCCACGGCTGGCGCGGGGTGTGCCGCACGACACTGCTCTCGGCGCACCTCGTCGTTCGGGCTGAGCACGACACCGCGCGCTCCGCACGAGAGCAGCGCGCACAACGAGGCGACGGCGACGTTCCTCACCACCTCACCCCGACCGAGACCCAGCCCGCGCCGAACGCGCCGCCGATGCGCACCGGCGCTTCGCCGACCACGAGCCCCTCGAGCTCGGGCACCCACCAGCCGCCGTCGACGCCGGCGCCGAGGCTGAGCCAGCGCAGGGGTCTGAACTCGGCGCCGGCACCTGCTTGAGGGCCCCACAGCACGCCCGCGATGCGCGCACCGAGATGACCTTCGCCCGGTGAGCCGTCGAGCACGCCGCCGCCCACGCGCAGCCCGACGCCGGCGCGGAGCAGCGCCGACGACCGCTCCCAGCGCAGATCGACCGTCAGCCCGCCGTCGACGAGCGTCGCCGACACGTTGCCCGAAGCGCGGCCTG
>JAEUJP010000628.1 GCA_016793725.1 Myxococcaceae bacterium
TGCAGCGTGAGCCAGCTCGCGCCCGTCGAGATGACGGCGAGCAAGAACGCGATGCTGAAGACGCGGAGCCTCAACGCCCGCGGATCACAGCATGAAGACCCCACCAACGTAAGGAACGTGCTGCGAAAGCCACGGCCCCACCAGCATCAGCTCGATCGCCGCGAGCCCGAGCCACGGGCCGAACGGCAGGTTCGTCGGCCCCGGCTGCCAATCGATCTCTTCGCCCTCGAGGTTCTTCGGCTCGTCGGGAATCGGCTGCAGCAAGATGCACCACGGCAGCAACACGAGCCGCCGCCAGAGCGGCAGGCCGGGCTTCGTGAACTCCCAGGTCATCGTCGGCGGCGCCTCTTCACGCTCGACCTCTTCGCCCTCGGTTTCCGTCTGCGGGCCTGCGCGACCCGACAGCGCGATCGCCGTCAGCCCGAAGATGCTGCCCTGCAGCGACGAGAGCAGGAACAGGCCCGGCAGCGCGCGCACCGAGAGGTACGCGCAGATGAGCGCGACGAGAAACTTGTCGCCCGCCCCCATCGCCTCTTTCTTGAACAGCTTCCAACCCAGGTATTCGACCGCACGAAAGGTGAGGAACCCCGACGCAGCGCCGATGGCCGCGACCTTCACGTCTTCCCACCCGATGTAGAGGGGCAGCAGCAGCCCGACGGCGATGCCCGGCAGCGTGAGCTCGAACGGCAGAATCCACTCGGCCGCATCGATGAAGATGAGCGGCACGAGGAAGCACACCATCAGCACCGCCGGCACGATCTGCCAGGTCAGCCCGAAGCGCACACCGCACGCGAAGAACAATGCCCCGGTGAGCAGCTCGACCGCCACGTACCGCGGCGAGATGGGGGTCTTGCACCGGCTGCAGCGCCCCCGCAGCGCGAGCCACGACAGCACGGGGACGTTCTCGTACCAGCGAAGCGCGTGCCCACACTTCGGGCAGCGCGAGCCCGGCCTGACGATCGACTCACCTCTCGGCACCCGCGCGATGACGACGTTGAAGAAGCTGCCGAGCAGGAGCCCCAGCACCGGCAGCACGATGAGCAGCAGCAGCTCGGGGTCGATCAGCAGCACCTGATCGCACCTATACCGGGTCGGAAGCCGCCGGCGGGTGACCAAACGCGGAATCGCGACTGACGATTCTCGTCAGGCACACACGGTGGGGGAAGCTCGGCATCACCAGATTTCACGGGCCTGAATTTGACGAACCGGTGGCACGACGCATGCTCACGCCCCGTCCGCTGCCTCAACCACAACACCCTGGAGGTTTCATGAAGAGGTTCCGCAAAGGTTTTACCCTCATCGAGCTCATGATCGTCGTCGCGATCATCGGCATTCTCGCTGCCATCGCCATTCCCAACTTCATTCGCTTTCAGGCTCGCTCCAAGCAGTCTGAGGTGAAGACGAACCTGAAGGCCGTCTTCACCGGTCAGAAGACCCTCATCGGCGAAAAAGACCGCTTCTCGAACCTCGTGGCCGAGGTCGGCTTCGCCCCCGAGCGCGGTAACCGCTACTACTACGACCTCGGCACGACGGCCGGCGCCGTCGGTGGCTCGACCGAGACCCGCGCTACCGCCCAGGCGGTGCAGCCCGCGGCCGCTGCCGATTCCATCGCGGCCGACGAGTTCCGCTACGGCCCGCAGTACGCTGCCGGTACGCTGAACAGCGCCGTCGCCCAGACCGGTGCTGCGGCCCCGGCGTTCGTCGCCTCGTCGCTCGGTGTGACGCCCCCGGCCACCCAGCAGGGCATCCACGGCACGTGCCCCCAGTGCTCGTTCACCGCGAACGGCATGGGCCAGATCGACAACGACACGGGCGCCGACTTCTGGGTCGTGAGCTCGGAGTTCAGCAACCAGGCCGCGGCCGCCTGCGCAGAGCTCGTGCCGGTCACCCAGCAGAACCAGCCGGGCTCGGCGCTGAACACGCGCAACGACGTCAACTGCGACTGAACTCGGTCAGATGCTTCGAAGCCAGCGCGGGGCTCTTGTGAAAGAGTCTCGCGCTGTTTTCGTTTCCGGGTTGAAATGACGCCGCCCCTTCGAGAATGCGCACGCGACTCCTTGCCGTTCTTGCCCTCCTGCTTGGCGCTGCGGCGCTCGCGCTGACCTCTGGCCCTCCCATTCGTCAGCGCGAAGGCGTGCGGCCGATGCTGATTCGGCCCGAGGTCGCCCGAACCTGGTTGAAGGCGGCGCTGCCGCTCGTCATCGACCTCTACTGGCTGCGCACCATCAACGCGGTCGGCGACAACGACTCTCGCGAGAAGCAGCGCGCGCTCTACGACTACGCGAGGCTCATCACCGACCTCGACCCCCGGTTTCGCGAGGTCTACTGGTTCGTCGCGGTCAGCCTGCCGTGGCGGCTGCGCGATCGCAGCTGGGTACACATCGATCTCTCGAACGATCTCTTGCGCCGTGGCCTCGCGCAGTACCCCAACGATCTCAAGATGAACCTGCTGCTCGGCTACAACCTCATCACCTACGACAAGGCCTACGTCGAGGCCGCCAGGGTCTTTCAGCACACCGCCACCCTGCCTCGCGCGCCTCCCTTCGCCGGCCTCATCGCGACGCGCCTCTACTCGCAGGGCGGCAGCCCCGAGCTCGGCATCGAAGCGGCGCGAGCCATGCGAGACTCGGCCGAAGACGAGGCCACCCGCGCCGAGTTCGAAGCGCGCATCGCCGACCTCGAGATCGAGCAGCTCCTGCAGAAGATCGACGCCGCCATCGGCGTCTACAAAGAGAAGTTCGGCGACTACCCCACCACCTTCGAAGAGCTCGTCAAGTCAGGCCTGTGGAAGGGCCCGACGACCGACCCGCTCGGGGGCCGCCTGAACATCGGCTACGACCACCGCTCGCACGCGCAGAGCCAGCCGCGCCGCCTCGAGCTCTATCGGGCAGACAAAGACGAATGACCGCCGCCATCTCGATCAAGCAGCTGACGAAGGTCTACAAGCTGGGCGCGTTCGGCCAGAAGCGCGTGCGCGCGCTCACCGACCTCTCGCTCGAGATCGCCGCGGGCCAGGTCTACGGGTTGCTCGGACCGAACGGCGCCGGCAAGTCGACCACGATCAAAATTCTGCTCAACCTCATTCGTGCGACCTCGGGCACGGCGCTCTTGTTCGGTCTGCCGCCGTCGTCGACCGAGGCGCGCAAGCTGCTCGGCTTTCTGCCCGAGAACCCGAGCCCCTACGAGTACCTCACCGGCGAAGAGCTGGTCGAGCTGGCCGCGAAGCTCTCGGGCCTCACCGGCGCCGACGTGGCCCGCCGAACGACGGCGGTCATCGAGCGGGTCGAGATGGGCGCCGCGCGCAAGCTGCAGATTCGGCGCTACTCGAAGGGCATGGTGCAGCGCATCTCGCTCGCGCAGGCGCTGGTCGCTGAGCCCCGGCTCTTGATTCTCGACGAGCCGACCTCGGGTCTCGACGTGCTCGGGCGCCAGCTCATTCGCGACATCATTCTCGAGCAGCGCAAGCGCGGCACCAGCATCGTGTTCTGCAGCCACATCATTCCCGACGTCGAGGCGCTGTGCGACCGCGTCGCGGTGCTGGTCGGCGGCAAGCTGGTGCGCGAGGGCAGCGTCGAGCAGCTGCTCGCGAGCAATACGAACACCTTCGAGGCGACCGCCGAGGGCGTCGACGACGC
>JAEUJP010000742.1 GCA_016793725.1 Myxococcaceae bacterium
TCCTCGCCGGCCGCGAGTACCTCTGCCCCCCGGTGACCGGGTCACCCGGTCACCACCCCTCGACGGCTGCCTGACGCGGGAAGAACTTCTCCTCGCCGGCCGCGAGTACCTCTGCCCCCGGTGACCGGGTCACCCGGTCACCACCCCTCAAGGGTGCTCGGCTGTCGCGCGCACGGCTACTGACCCAATCTGACCGGGGTGCGCCGCTGTGTCGCACTTCTCGGCGCTCGAGAGAATACCCCTCGAGCCGCCTGCGTTCGTGAGGGTTCATGCGGTGAGCGAATGTCGATGACACCGCAACCTGCGCGTCGAGCACGCTGGCGGCTGGCGTGCGTCGGTGGGCCAGCGTGCGAGAGCCCACTCCTTCGGTCGCGGCCGGCTCGTGCAGGTCGCGAAATGAGGGCGCTCACCGGAGCTCGGCAGTGCAGCGCGAGAACAGCGGCCGTCTGCCTGTCAGCTGTCGTGCGGCGCCGCACCCGAGCGGCGCCGCGTGCGAGCGCCTCTGACTCACGTCAGCGCGGCGAGCGGGCCGGTGTAGTCGGCCTGCCCGAACGTATTGATGGGCTGGTCGAACGCCTGGGCGATGCTGACGAGCACGTGGTTGTGCGCGACGGCGTTGGGCGCCTTGTTGCCGATGGCGCTCCAGCCCTGCAGCGGGTTCTTGCCGGGGCGCAGGCGCAGGTAGCGGCCCGTGCGGAACTTGCCGTTCGCGCCGCCGGCGATCACCCAAGGCACGCCGTGGCTCGCGTGAACGTCGGGCTCGCCGAGCTCGTTGCCCCACAGCACGATCGAGTGGTCGAGCACGTTGCCCATGCCCTCGTTCACGCCCTTCAGCGTGCCGAGCAGGCGGGCGATCTGCTCTGCGTTCCACCGGTGGAAGGTGTTCAGCTTCGCGCGAATCTGCGCGCGCATCGTCGCGTTCGACTCGCTCACCCGGTGCGCGAGGTCATCGTGCAGGCTCTCTGAGATGTTCAGCCACGGCGCGCTCGGCTGCGGCAGCATGTTGATGGTCACGAACCGTGTCAGGTCGCACGCGAGCGCCTGGGCCGTCAGGTCCATCATCAGCTGCACGTTCTGCGGCACCCGCGCCAGCTGCCCGAGCTGCGACAGCGTCTGCTGCGCCGGCTGTGCCGGCTTCGTGCACATGCCGCTGTCGCCGCCGCCGAGCCGCTTCTCGATGTCGCGCAGCGCCGAGATGTGCGCGTCGAGCTTCGCCTTCTCGGGGCCCGCGAGCCGGCTCTGCAGCCGCGACGCGTCGCGCACCAGATAGTCGAGCAGGCTCTTCTTGCGCGCCATCGCCCGAACTTCGGCCGCCGACGGTGCGCCGGTCATCAGCGCCGCGAACACGCGCGTGTAGACCTTCAGCGGGTCGCGCTCCCACGGCACGCGCACGCCGCCCGGCCCGAACGACAGCGAGTCGTAGATGGTCTGGCCGCCGAACGCCGAGTACATGTTGAGCTGCAGCGAGCGGAACCGCGTCGCGCTGCCCAGCCGCCCGGCGAGGTGCTGGTCTAACGACTCGTTCTTCGGCAGGCCCTCGCCGCTCGCGTTCGACAGCGCGCTGCCGGTGAGGAAGGTGACCGGCCCCCCCTCGTGACCCGACGTGCCCTGCTCGTACAGCACGCGGTAGTCGAGGCCATCGAGAATCAGCAGCTGGTCGCGAAAGGGGTGCAGCGGCTGCAGCGACGCGTCGGTGAAGTTGATGTCGAAGTCCATCTCCCCGTTCTTGGGGAGCCAGTACTCGTCGAGCCGGCCATGCGGCGTCCACACCGCCACGAACCGCAGCGGCGAGGTCACCTGCGCTTCGCACACCGACGGCCACAGCAGCCGCGTGAAGCCCGCCATCGAGCCCGCGCCGGCCATCAGCTTCAAGAACGAGCGCCGCGACGCCGCGCCGTGCTTCGTCGTCGGCAGGTTGTCGGGCAGCACCTGCGGGCCCAGCCCGTAGCTGTCGTCGTGTTTCTTCACGGGTGCCTCCGCTTCACGAAGGCTTCACTCTCGACCATGCCCTCGAGCGCCGCGTACAGGCTGCCCTTCGCCGCGAGGTACCGGTCGAGCGACAGCGACACCATACACTGGTCGGCCTCGGCCTCTTTTCGACCGATCGAGAAGCGCGTCAGCTGCAGCACGGCGCACTCACCGACCTGCGGGCTCGCCGCGAGCTTGTTCGCCAGCTCAGGGCCGCCCTTGAACGGGCCCTCGACGTCCGAGCCCTTCACCTCGCCGGAGTCGTCGATGGGCTTGCCGGCCTCCATCGTGCGGAACTCGCCGAACCCGTCGTAGCCCTCGAGGCCGAAGCCGATCGGGTCCATCATGTCGTGGCAGCCGCGGCACGCCGCCGCCGCGTGGGCCGTCGCGCGCTCGCGCGTCGTCGAGTCGGGCGTCACCGGCTGCACCGCCGCCACCACCGTCGGAGGCGGAGGCGGAATCTCTTCACACAACAGCCGCGACCGCACGAGGCGGCCGCGCAGCACCGGCGAGCCGTCGTCGTTGTGCGCGTAGACCGAGAGCACCGCCGGGTGCGTCAGCAGGCCGCGCCGCGGCAGCGACGCCGTCGAGATGCGCGCCATCGACATGCCGGGCCGCTCGCTCGAGCCGAGGAACTCGGCGACCCGGTCGTTCGCGTACGTGTAGTCGGCCGCGAGCAGGTCGGGCACGCTGCCCTTCGTCGTCGAGAGCGAGACGTCGAGAAACGCGCGCGCCGACTCGGCGATGTCGTCGCGCAGGCCCACGTTGAACTTGGGGAAGTAGGCGTTGTTCTTCTGCACTTGGCCCATGTTGGTGAGCCCGAACCACTGCTCGGCGAACTCGCGCATGCGCTTCGTCGCCGCCGGAGTTTCGAGCAGGCGGCGCAGCTGCGCGACCCGCACGTCGGGCTTGTTCAGCTCTTCGAGCGCGGCCGAAGCGCGGAGCTGCGGGTCGGGCGGCAGCCCCGTCGCGAGAAAGCTGAGCGCCGACGCAATTTCCCACTGGGTCAGCTCGACCGAGCCCATCGTCGCCGTCTCGTCGCCGAGCTCGGTGCGGTAGAGCGCGCCGGTCGCCTCGAAGATGCCCTGCATGGCGAGCGCGACGCCCACCCTGAACGTCTCGCCGTCGCGGCCGACGTCGTACAGCGCCATCAGCTCGTCGGTCTCGGTCTGCGTGACGGGCCGGCGCCACGTCATGCCGGCGAGGTCTTTGAGCACGCGCTTCGCGCAGTCGCGCTCGCTCTCACCGAGGCCGCACTCGACGGCCATGGCGCGCTCTTTCGAGAACTCGGTCGTGGCCGAGTCGAGCTGGTCGGCGAACAGCGTCGAGACCTGCAGGCTGTCGTGCCCGAAGTAGCCGAGCTGCATGTCTTCGGCGGCGAGGCCCTGCGCGATGTGCACCTCGGCGCCAGTCGAGTAGCTGTACGTCGCGTCGAGCTCGGCGCGCGTCAGACGGCGCACCTTCGCGGGGGGCGTACATTCATCGCCCGAGGCGATGGTGCCGACACAGCTGGTTCCGACAAAGCCTGTGCACAGCAGCGCGACGACGATTGACCGGCTCACGAACCCCCGTGCCTTAGACGATGTCGGCAGCACCGATCAACGGGGTGGGTCTCACCTCACCCAGCGCACGTACGTCTTCCACGGGTTCGCGCCGCAGCGCTCGGCCCAGGCGACGGCGAGGTGCTCGCCCTGCCGCACGATGGCGGGCGAGGCGGCGGTGCAGGCGGGGCTCGCGTTCCAGCTGTTGTTGGGGTTCGGCGCGGGCAGCGCGGGCCACGTGAAGCCGACGCGCTGGCGCAGCACGAGCTGCCCGGCCTCGATGCCGGCGACCCACGTCGCGGCACCTTCGGTGAAGACGTCGAACGCGCCGATGCCCGCAACGTTGGCGATGTTCGAGGTCACGCCGACGAAGGTGCTCACCTTCCACCCGCTCGCCTGCGAGGTGGCGAAGAGCGCGTTGAGCGGGGTCTCGGTGGGGTCGTCGCTCTGCCGCAGCACGCGCAGCTGCAGGTACGGGTCGCCTGCGGTCGAGGGGAAGAAGCTCGACGTCGTGTTCCACGTGCCGCTCGTGTTCACGAACGTGTGGGCGAGCCCGGTGTTCGTCATCGCGACGAGCGCTGCGGCTCCGTTCGGCAGCACGACGCCCCAGGCGCCGGCGTTGCTGCCCGGCGTCGAGGGGAACTCGGCGGCGTTGGTGGTGACGGTGACGCCGGCGCTCCACGTGTTGAGCGCGGCGTCGTACTGCGCGACCTTCACCGAGCCGCTGTCGATGAACGCAGAGAACAGGGTGGTCGGCGACGCGAACAGCGAGCCCGGCGGCGGCGCGATGACCGACCAGCCCGTCGCCCTGCGCGCGACGGCGATGCCCGGGTTGCCGTTGAAGTCGGCGGCCTGCAGCGGCACGTAGGGGATGCCTGCGGCGACGACGAACGGCGCCTGGTTGCCGCGCTTGCCGGTCGTCACCGCGATGCTCGGAGCCGTCGCGTCTTCGGTCACGCTGCACGCCGTCGTGCAGTCGAGGTTCATGAGCTGCTGAAACACGGCGTTGCCGTTGCGCTGGCTCACCAGATACACGGCGGCCTCACCGCCCGGCCGGGCGACCGGCACCAGCGTCGGCGCCGGCTCGCTCGCCGAGTCGACCGCCGTGACTGCAGGAGCGGGGAAGAGCCAGTGGGTCGTGTAGAGCACCTGGGTGTTGGTCGCCTGGTTGTTGTTCGGGCTCACGTCGTGCGCCGGCCCGGTCTGAAGCCGAATGGGCGAGCCCTCGGGGGCGGCCTGGTTGAAGACGATGCGCCAGCGCCGGGGCGTGACGAGCTGCCACGGGCGGCTGCCGATGGCGAATGCGGGCTGGCCGTTGTTGGTGATGCTGGGCGTGCCGTTCGAGAGGTCTTCGCTGAACTCGACCCATGCGCCGAGCGGGCTGCCGGTGAGGTCGGGCTGAACGCTCGTCGCGACCGGCACGGGGCTCGTCAGGTCGGTGACGATGACCACGGTGCGCGCCGTGCGCTGAAGCGGCAGCAGGTCGCCCGAGGTGACGGTGGCGGTGACGTCGAACGCGAGATGAACGTTCGGGCCCTGAATCGTCGGCGTCGCGAACTGCGTGACGCGCGCGTTCGGGTCGACGACCTGAAAGCTGTAGCCGCCGGCGTCGGGAATCGTGCCGGGCGACCACTGGTAGCTGAACGTCGGCCCCGGCTGCGGTGCGGTGGCGAGCGCGGCGAGCGTGGCGAGGTTGCCGCCGTTCACCGTCTGCAGCGGGCCGGCGTCGAGCGTCCACGTCGGGGCGGCCATCGACGACAGCACGAAGCTCTCGCTCGCGACGTTGCTGCCCGGCACGCCCATGCCGTCGGTCACGCGCAGCTGCACCTGCACCGCGAGGTTGGTGGGAATCATCGCCGGCATCGTGAGCCGGCACGTGCTGCCGTTGCCCTGTGGCTCGACGAGCACGCCGCTGTTCGACGGCAGCACCGACCACTGAAAGCCGGTGAGGCCGGCGCCGTTCGGGTCGGTCGTGCCGGTGCTGCCGACGGTAATCATCTGCCCGGCGTAGACGGTGGCAGGCGGCTTGGGGCTGATGGCCGCGACCGGCAGCCCGTTCACGACCCGCAAGAGAAAGTCGGCCGGCGCGCTGTCGACGCCGTTCAGGTCGGTGACCGTGAGCGCCATCTTCAACAGACTCAACGTGCCCGGCATCGTCAGCATCGGGCTCGCCGCGCCGATGCTGTGGTTGTTCGGCACCGCGACCGTCGGCCCGGCATCTTGAGACCAATGGAACGTGAAGGGGCGCGCGCCCGTCGAGGCGCTGCTGTCGAGCGTGACCGTCGCGTTGCGCAGCGCGTACGGCGGCACGTTGCTCACGACGGCGACCGGGCCGCTGAAGCCACCGCCCGCCGTGCCGCCGCCCGCCGTGGCACCGCCTGCCGTGGCGCCGCCCGCAGTGCCGCCGCCGGCGGTGTTGTTGCCGCCTGCCATGCCACCACCCGCTGCTCCGCCGCCTGCTGCTCCGCCGCCTGCTGCTCCGCCGCCTGCTGCTCCGCCGCCGGCAGCGCCACCCCCCGCGGTGCCGCTGCCTCCGCCCGTGCCGGGGTTGCCGGCGTCGGGAGGCACGCCGGCGTCGAGCACGGGCACCATCGACTCGCCCTTCACGAGCGCGACGTGCGGCACGACGGTGAGCTCGCCCTGAACGAGAATGTTGTACTTCACGGCCGACTCGTAGCCGGCCTTGCTGAAGCCGAACGTGTAGAGGCCGGGCGAGAGGTTGGGCAGCTCCCACGCGCCGGCGGCGTTGGTGACGGCGGTGACACCCGAGCCCGAGACGCCGACGACGACGCCCGACGCGTCGGTGGCGTCTTGCAGTGAGACCGAGCCGATGACCTTCGTGAGCCCGGTGTACGTCGAGCGCCGCAGCACGACGGTCTCGTGCTGAAAGACCTGGTTCGGTGTGAGCACGACCTGCGCCGAGCCCGGCTCGTAGCCCGGCCGGTAGAACGTCATGGTGATGCGACCCTCGGGCAGCGTGTCGAGGCGGAAGGTGCCGTCATCGCCGGTGAAGGTGAGGTACGGGCCTTCGGGCACGAAGACGCTGCTGCCGCCGAGGCCGGTCGTGGCGCCGAGCTGATCAGACAGCGCGACCGCGCCGCGCACCGTCGCGTTGCCGCCGAGCTGCAGGGTGCCCAGCACGATGTCGCGGCCGGGCCCCGCGCGAATCTCTTCGAGCGTGAGCAGCTGCTGGTAGTCGGGCCTGCCGTCTTCGTCTTCGTCGAAGCGAATGACGACGGTGCCGCGCCGCGTGGTGATGGGCCCGAGCGTGAAGTGCCCGTTCTGCTCGTCGATGGCCGTGCTCACCGACGTGCCCAGCAGCTCGATGGTCGCGCCCACCGCCGGCCGCTCGACCTCGGAGCCCGGCTGCACGTACACGACGATGCCCTGCACGGTGCCGGGGCCGGGTGCCCCTGGCGGCTCGGGAACTTCGAGCGAGCGATTGCACCCGAGACCGATGAACGGCAACAGCACCACGACGGCGACCCGAAGCTGGTGACCCCTCATTGGCAAGCGACTCTGTCACAGCAAGGCGCGAACCACCGAAGGGTCAGCCGAAAATCAGAGGGCTGCAGCGGCGCACGGCCCGAGTGTCCGTGACACTCACTTCTTCGGCGGCGGCTTCGGTGTGAGCGCAGCGAGCACCTTGTCGACGAACGCGACCAGCTCTTTCGGAGGCCGCTTCGTCTTCGGCTCGACGTGCCAGCGCCCGCCCGCGAGCGGCATGCCGGTGCGGCCCGCGAGCGCGGTGACGGCGACGCCGAGCTTGTTCTTGCCGACCTCGACGGCGTCGAGCGTGACGAGCACGTCGGTGCCCCTCGCGACCTTCTCGAGGCACGGCCCCGACTTGCAGCCCTTCGGCGGCAGCTCGCTCTCGTCGACGCGGCGCGCGGTGAAGCCCTTCGCGGTGAAGGCGTCGACGGCCTCGAGGCACAGCTCGCGCGACTCGTCTTCGTACACGGCATCTTCGGCCGAGACGTCGAGCACCACCACCGTCGGAGCGGCGAGCAGCGAGATGAGGAACAGCTCCGCGAGCACCGGCTGCGGCTTGTAGCACGCGCTCGTCAGTGCGCGACGTACAGCGAATACGGAGCGCGATCGCCACAGAACGCGACCACGGGCTCGCCGGGCCCCATGAACGATAGCGACGGTCGCGACCCCGATGGCGCCACGCGCTCGGTCGACCAGCCGCTCGACGAGCGACGCGAGACGAAGACGCCACCGTCGGCGCCGTAGACCGAAAACGCCGCGTAGAACGTGCCGGCGTCGTCCATACCGAACACTTCGCGGTCGGCGTTCGGCGACGCGCCGATGATGGGCTCGCTCGACCAGGTGCCGCCCGACCGCCACAGGTGCGAGAGGCCCGCCGCGTAGATGAGCATGTGGGGCTCGCCGTTCGCATCGAGCACGAGCCCGCTCGTGTGGCCGCTCAGCGGTGGAACGTCGACGTCGAGCGGGCCGCCATCGAGCACGGCGAACCGCGGCGTGAAGGTGAACGCACTCGACTCGTACACACGCCACATCACGGCAGGGCTGCCGGCGCGGTCGAACGCGAGCGCGCCGTCGTAGCAGGAGCCGGAGCCGCCATCGAACTCGGTCGAGCTCCACGCGCCGGCCTGGCGGCTGCGCAGCGCGAGCTGACAGGGGGAGCTCGAGGTCAACACTGCGGGCCGCTGCTGCGCGTCGACCTCGACGTCGAGCAGCGTGCCGTAGCCGGCGTACGTGCTCACCATGTCTTTCGACCACGGCCCGTTGGCCGCCGCGCCGGGTGTCGCGTGAAAGAGGTCGAGGTCGTCCCACACCGCGTGGGGCTCGCCTTGCGCCCCGAGCGCGAGCTTCGTCGCGAGCACCGTGCCCGTCACCGCCGCCACGGTTCCCTGCACCCACGCGCCGGTCGGCTGCCGGCGCGCATACGCGACGACGGCGTTGCCCTCGTACACGACGTGCGCCTGCCCCTGAGCGTCGACCCGCACCTCGGGGTGGTCGCAAGGCCCGGCGACCTGCTCGACCGTGAACCCGCTGCACACGGTGCCCGAGCAGGTGCCCGAACCACAGTCGGCGGCGGTCGTGCACGCGCTGCCGCTCGCGCACGGCTCGCACCGGCCACCACAGTCGACGTCGGCCTCGTCCGGGTCGAGCGCGCCGTTGCTGCAGCGGCCGTCAGCGAGCCACAACGTCGCGTTGGGAAACAGCACCGCGTTGTCGCCGCGCGAGTCACTCCACGCGTCGTGCAGCGTTGCGCCCGGCCGCCCCGTGCCGTCGTCGGGCGCCGACGAGTCGCCCGAGATGAGCACGCGCCCCTTGCCGAGCTGCGCCTTCGCCATCAGCACGTTCGTGGTGCCGCGGAGCGTGTTGTTGCGCCAGAACACGGGCCGCGCCGTCGGGTTCGCGAACGGGTCGATGCGCAGCATGCTGCCGTTGAAGAACGTCGTGCGGCCGGCGTCGCCGAAGTCGCCGTGCAGAATCGTGAGGCGCGGGTCTTCGGCCACGCTACGGCACGGCGCCTGGTAGAAGTCGTCGCCCGCCAGCGTGATGCCGAACGGGTTCCCGCGCGCCGACGCGAGCGCGTTGATGACGCCGACCGAGTCGATGCCGTCGCCGTTGCGATCTGAGCCGCCGTGGTTGCCGATGAGAAAGAGGCCTCCGCCCGCGCGCACGTACTCGACCAGCGCCGTCATCTCGGTCGCCGTCAGCGCGATGTTCGGCTCCGGCACCACGAACGCGTGGAAGTGGCGCAGGTCTTGCGGGTTGGCGGGGTCGAGAAAGGTGATGCGGTTCGGCAGCCTCAACGTCTCGAGGTCGAACCGGCCCGAGCGCTGCAGCGCGACGCCCCACGCCGAGTAGCCGCCCACCCAGTCGGTCTCGGCCATCGGGCTCGCAGGCTGGGGTGACGGGTACGAATCGTCGATGACCCAGTCGGCGTTGCCCGCCTGCTGCGCCTTCGTCGCGTCGAACAACACCTTGAAGCGCCCCGGCCCGACATCGTCGCCGATGACGAGCGGGCCGGCATCGGGAACCATGCCGCCTCCGGCCTGGCCCCCTCCGGCAGAGGCGCCGCCGGCGGTCGCGCCGCCGGCAGTCGCTCCTCCGGCCTCGCCTCCGCCCGCGGCTTCGTCGCCGCCGGCGAGCTCACCACCCCCCGCGACCTCGGCTCCGCCCGCCATCGCGCCACCGGCGGTCGAGCCGCCGGCTTCGCCCCCGGGGCCCGGAGGAGCAGCACAGCCGACGAGCAACAGCGTGAGCGCGATTCGCATGCGCTGGAGCTATGCCAGCCCGAGGCCACCGCGACAGCGGCGAGCCCGCACGTGTCTGCCTGGCGTGACGTGGCAATCGGGCCACTGCGAGAAAGAGTCACACAGACTCAGCATCGCGTCACCCGAGCGCTTCGGTAGGCGCGCGCGCGTTTCGTGTGCGGCGCCGCGCGTGCTACGAGATCGCCCGTGCCCAACGTCTCTTTCCGTTCGGTCTCGAACCTCTTCAAGACGCGCAGCAACGACGTGACTTCGGCGACGCCGGCGGTGACGAAGCCGGTCAGCGACATGCCGGCGACGCGGCTGCCTCCGCTCGACACGACGCTGCTGAAAGACGCGGCGGGCCGCCACATCAACGCCGAGCGCTCGATGCGCTCGCAGTCGATTCGGTACGAGCTGAACGCGAACAACGGCCGGTACGCCGACGGCAAGCGCAACGTGGCGCAGTCGATGAACGCGGGCAACACGCCGCACCCGATGCACTTCGTGATTCTGCCCCCCGACGCGGTGAAGTTCTTCGCGCCGGCTGGCGACACCGAGGCGGCGAAAATTCTCGCGACGCTGCAGCGCACGCTGACCGACCCGAAGACCGGCAAGCAGGAACAGGTCGTGCTGCTGCCCGTGCACTGGGAAGAGGCGAAGGTGCTGGCCGAGAAGAACCCGGCCCTGCGCATCGTGACCGACGGCGAGGTGTACGCGAGCGCGAGCCCGCGCTCGTTGTTCTTCGGGCCGATGGCGGGCCAGGTGCCGCAAGAGCTGGCGGCCATCGAGAGCTACTCGGTGAAGACGGGGCTGTCGGCCGAGGCGTACAAGCGGCTCGGCGGGCTCGGCGGCAGCCGCGAGCTCAACTACAACGACCTGCTGTTCGCGAGCGCGCTCTCGCACGCGATGGAAAGGCTCAAGCCGCTGTTCTCGCCGTACGTCGAGTTCCAGTCGGAAGCGCGCACCATCGCCGGCAGAATTCCACAGGGCGCCGGCGAGACCGTCGAGGTCGGCGCCATCTTTCGCGAGCTGCCGAAGACGCCGACCGTGCCGGGCTTCGCGCTGTTCAGCGAGACGACCGAGTCGCTGCCGCACGTGCCGCAGAAGACGGGCGTGGTCGACGTGTCGCGCACGGGCGTGCCGACCGACCGCAAGCGCATTCTGGCGACCGAGGCGATCGACTTCGCCGTCTCGAAGAACCCGGGCATGACGCGCGAGCAGGCGTTCTTGAAGCTGTTCGTCGAGCCGCTGCTCGACGTCTTCTTCACGATGGCCAAAGAAGGCGTCACGATGGAGCTGCACCCGCAGAACTTCTCGCTGAAGTTCAGCCCCGACACGGGCCTGGTCGAGAAGGTCGTGATTCGCGACCTGCACGGGCTCGGCTACGACGCCGCGTGGCGCAAGCAGAACGGCAAGGAAGACGTGATGTCGGTCGAATCGCTGAGGCCGGCCTACCCCGACATCACGCAGGAAGACATCAACGGCTACTTCATGCGCAACGGCGAGATTCGCGACCGCTACAAGCTGCCGTCGATGGTCTCGTCGACGCTCGACTTCTTCATGAGCACGTTCTTCTACCAGCTGCTGAACTCGACGACGCCGCAGCCGTTCGACGCGAAGCAGATCGAGTCGGTGATGAACGGCATCAAGGGCAAGATCGTGTCGGAGGCCGCCCGGCACGACTTCGACCTGGGCCAGCTGCCGCAGCCGAAGGGCAACTCGACGTACGGGGCCATTGCCGACAGCGGCATTCGCGGGAAGATCGTGTTCCGCAACCGCACGGACATCTGAAAGAACGTGACCCATGCCGCTCGAAGCCGCTTCATTCATCTGGCTGACGTCTGACCCGCTCGCGGCGCTCGCCGACCTGCACGCGAAGCTGAAGGCCGCCGGGCTGCTCGCCTCGACGCTCGAGCTCGACGAGTCGCAGCTCGACACGCTGTCGAAAGACGCGAGCCTGAAGCCGCTGCTCGAGACCGTCGAGAAGGCCGTGAAGGCCGACGACGCGGCGGCGGTGGTGAAGGCGCTGCGCGGCGCTCCGAAGGCGGCGCAGAAGCTGAACGTGTACTTCCGCCTCGAGCAGCCGGCGAAGCTGACCGGCAAGGTTCGCGAGGCGTACGAAAAAGAGCTCGGCGAGCCGCCGCCGCTCGACAAGCTGGGCATGGCGCCGATCGCTCCGTTCGAGGCGTGGGCGGTGTTCGCGCTCGATGATCTCGACGGCACGCGCGTGGTCGAGCAGTCGGCGAAGCAGAAGCGCTCGAAGCTCGACTCGCTGTCGGTGCCGGTGTGGCGTCTCGAAGAGAAGGCCGGCGACGGCTCGGCGCTCGGCGGCAAGACGTCGCTCGAGCTGCGCTCGCTGAGTGACGACGCCGCATATCTGGCGTTCGCGCTCGAGCGGGTCGGCGCGTGGAATGAAGGCAGCACCGTGCTGCTGCGCAGCCTCTAAAAACGTCTCTCGCAGCTCGAAAGGCCCCCTCATGCCCCCTGTTCGCGCCGCCGCGAAGTCGACCTCGGTCGTGAAGTCGAAGCCCACGAAGACCCCGTCGGCCGCCAAGAAGAAGCCGACCTCTACCGCCAAGAAGAAGAGCGCGGTGGCCACGAACCGGCAGCGCGACGACGTGAGCGTCGGCGCGGCGGTGGGCAAGGCGCTGAAGGCCTCGGGCAAGGGGCCGTACGACCTGGTGCCGGGCCGCTACCCGGGCACGGTGTCGCTGCCCGACGTGCTCGGCAAGCTGGGCACGACGCCCGAGGGGCAGAAGGCGGTGGGCATGCTGCTCGGCGCGCTGAAAGAGAAAGCGGGCATCACGGTGACGCCCGACGTGCAGGCCGAGCTGCTCTCGAACCCGTCGGGGGCGACGAAGGCGCTCGAGCTGTCGCCGCGCCAGCTGTCGACCGGCATCGTGGGGCTGAACGCGGCGTACCAGGCGGGCCAGGTGAAGCCCATCGAGCCGCGCAAGCTGTTCTTGCCGCGCGAAGGCTTCGACCTGTCGAAGGTTGCCGAGCTCGAGCTGAAGCGCGAGACGCCGAAGCTCAAAGAGGTGGCGCCGGGGCTGTTCACGGGCTCGCTGCCGAGCACGGTGAGCGACGCGCAGCTGAAGCAGAGCCGCGTGCTGTCTGAGGTGTTCGACCGCCTCGGCAAGAACGCGAGCGCGGGCGCGGGCGAGAAGTTCAGCGTGACGTTCAAGGGCCAGGCGTACACGCGGCTCGACGCGCTGCTGGGCGCGCTGAAGGCGAACGGGCACGACGTGAAGGTGACGTTCGAGCAGCGCATCGCGAACTTCGCCGACCTGAAGGCGGCGGTGCCGGGCACGAACCCGCCGGTGTACGCCGACGTGCCGGCGCCGCTGATGTTGCGCACGGGCGTCAGAGACGCGGCGGGCCGAGAGGCGATCGTACCGGCGGCGCACTCCGAGATGATCGTCTCGGTGACGGGCCCCGAGCTGAACGCCGACTCTCGCTTCTACCAGGGCACCGACGGCACGGGCTTCTTCGCGCGCGGGGGCTCGGCCGAGCCGCAGTGGCTGGGCCGCGTCTCGCACGGCGAGCTCGAGGGCGCCGACGCGGTGAAGGCCGTGGTGCTGGCGGGCGCGCTCGGCGACGTCATCGGCACGGCGGCGCGCGCGGCGAACCTGTACGCCGACGGCTACGGCATGACCGGCGTGTGCAACGACTCGGTCGCGGTGGTGCAGCAGGCGATGATGGGCAAGGCCGACATGTACCCGCTGCTGATGCGTGACGACGTGCTCTTCGGTGAGCTGAAGACGCGGCTGAGCGATGCCGACGTCAAAGATGACCCGACGTACCGCGAGCTGAAGAAGGCGATCGAGGCGCTGCCGAGCGACGTGCAGACGAACCCGACGCTTCGGGCGCGAGCCCTGAGCTCGATTCCGTGGGGTGCCGGCGCCGAGCCGTTCGAGAGCACGGTCGCGGCGCGCAAAGTGCTTTCGGGCGGCTGATCGCCCTTCAGCGCCTTCGCCCGCACCCGCTCGGCTGCGGCCTCACCGGGCCCGCACGTCGGTCTCGGAGCAAATCGCCTCGAGCCAGGCATCGACCTCGGGCACGGGGCGGTGTTCAGGTTCACGGGCAGCGGGGTTACGCCGTGTCGCGCTCGAGCGAGCGCGGCTGTCGGAGCGGCGCTGCGCGCTCTACATCGGGCCGGTCGGGGCGCCTGAGCACAGCCCCGAGGTGCACAGCGGAGGCAGCTCGCCGTGCACCGGGCAGTCGGCTCGCGTCTCACACACCTCGAGGTTCGCGCCCCTGCCGACCGGGTAACCGAACTCGAGGTCGCTGGGGGTCGTGTCGCGCGCAGCGGCGAAGCGGCCCTGCTCGAAGTGGTAGCACGCTTTGGGCGACGGCCCCTGCTCACAGGCTCGCCCGATGAAGCGGCCCCAGACCGCATCGGCGCTTGCGCCGACAATCTCGACGAGCGCTCCGGTCTCGCCGTTGGCGAAGCCGGTGGTGTACGAGCCGATCAGCTCGTGCTTGAGCCCCACACCGTCGCCGGCGCGGTACACCCCCGGCGCGAGCGACGGCAGAAACATCACCACGGGGTGGTACTCGTCGGAGTCGCTCTGGCTGCCGAGGTCGTAGGTGCCGGAGAAGGGCGCGTCGTCGATGCGGCGCACGCCGCGGGCATCGAGCTCGTCGACCGAGCCCCGGGTGCCGAACAGCTCGAAGTACCAACGGTAGACGAAGTGGCTGCGGCACCCGGTGCCGAGCTGCGGAAAGTCGGCCGGCACCGAGGGGCCCGCACCGTCGCCACAGGCTCCAGAAGGCCCGGGGGCCGGCGCGGGCTGGGTGCCACCCCCGCCGCCCGGCCTCGAGTCGGCGGCAGGGCCGGCCGGGTCGATGGGGCCACAGGCGATGAGAACCACAGCGAGCGTGAGCGAGGGTTTGAACAGGCGCATGAACGGCACGCCGTGCAGCCGACGCGCCAGCGCGCGAGAGGCCGAAAGTCGAGCGCTTGGCGAACCCGCGTACCCCGGAGACCCATGGGACTGGCGGTGGTGACTCGAGGGCTCGACCCGAGGGCTCGACTCGCCGACTTCGGGGTCGGGCTGGCCGGCACCTCACCCCACACGAATGTGCTACGGCGACGGCACTTGTACGACCGTCGGGCCGCCCTCACGTTTCTTCGCGAGCACCTCGACGTGACGTCGGAGGCTGGCGACGGGTTGGTGCAGGTACAGCACCGATTTCGACTCAGCACCGTCGAGGTGGCGACGCTGCTGCTCGAGGCCCACCGGAGTGACCCGAAGAGGCCCAAGCCGAAGGCCGGGTCGATTCTGCAGCGGCTCTACGACAGCAAGAGCGCCGACTCGATTCCCTACGCCGAGCCGGTGCCCTTCGAGCCCGACCCTGCGGCCCCTCGCCTCGACGGCATCGGCACCGTCACGCTGGGCAAGCGGCGCATCCCCCGCTTGGGGGTGGGCTGCATGCGGCTGGTCTCGCACGGTGGGTACGTCGACGGCGAAGTCGTCACGGCCATCGGGCTGCCGCTGAGCCCCGAGGCCAACCGGCATGCGCTGCTCAATGCGGTGCAAGGCTCGGGGGTGCGAATGTTGGACCTCGCCCGCGGGTATGGCCCGTGGCCCGGCTTCGGCGAGGGCATGTTGTGCGACTGGTTTCCGCTGCCTCGCCGCGGGCTTATGTTGGCCTCGAAGGTCGGCTACCGCCGCACCGTCAGCGCCACGTGGGCGGTCGACCTCGACCCGAAGTTTTTGCGCGCGGAGCTGACCGCCAGCCGCCAGGTCTTCGGGGCCGCAGTGCCGTTGATGTACCTGGTGGTGCGCAGCACTCCGACGACTCCGGTCGTTCATCGACCGAAACAGCTGGCGCGCGCTCTCGCGCCCCTGGTCGAGGCCCAGCGCGAAGGTGAAATCGAGCTGTTGGGGGTCGCGAACGTGACCGCCGACGAGCTCGAGGTGCTGCGAGAGGCAGGCCCCATCGCGGCGGTACAGAATCGGTTCACACTCGGCGCGCTCCGAAACGCACCGCAGCGCGCGGTGTTCGACCGCTGCGCAGAGCTGGGCCTGCCGTTCGTCACCTGGGGCATCTTCGGAGAAGGGGTTCAACCTCGGCCCGAGGCGGCCCCCGTGGTGGTCGAGGCCGCCGAAGAGCTGGGGGTCACCGCGGAAGAGCTGACGCTCGCCACGCTGCTGGCGGCGGGAGCCCATGTGGTGCCTTTGCCTGGCCCGGGCCGTCGTGCGTCGCTCGACTCGTGTCTGCGCGGGGCCGCCCTGCGGCTGCCTGCGGCGATGCGGCAGAGGCTCTTGGGAGCGTTGATGTGATCGCGGTCGTGTCTGGGCTCGGCCCCAACGGCATGCTCGCCGCGCTGAAGCTCCGCGCCGAGGGGTTCGACGTCGTCGCAGCAGATCAACGGCCGGCCTACAACCGATCGATTCACCTGAACTTGAGGCGGAGCTGGCTCGAGACGGTGAGGTCGCTCGATGCCACGCTGGCGGAAAAGTTGGCCGCCGTCACAACCCCCATTCGGGCCTTCGAGCGGCTGCCCCATCACGACGCGGCCCCCTTCCGCCTGAAGCGCGAGTCGGCGCTCGCCCGTCGCCTCGCGACCCAGCCCGAGCTTCACGTACGTCTCGACGAGCTGGAGCGGGTCTTTTGTGCCCACCTCGTGAAGCTCCCCGGCATCGAAGTGCTCACGCACACCCGGGTGACCGTCGATGGCAGCGACGTTCGTCTGGGCGATCGTCGGCTCGAAGCCCCCGCGTTGATTGTCGCTGCCGAGGGCGGCAAGAGCCCGACGGCCCGGCAGCTGGGCCTTTCGATGGTGAAGGTCTCGGCGCCGCGCTTCTACATCAGCGTGCACGTCGACCATTCGGTTGGCCCCATCACTCGACGGTTGGACGTCGACGGCCTCAGCTCGTGGGCGGTCGGGCATGGCGACCCCGCGCGCGGCACCTGGCTGGTGCTCGAAATACCCGAAAAGGTCCACGCGGGGCGACCGAGCTCGACCATCGATCGCGAGCACTTCGAGCGGGGAGCCCGACAGCTGTTGGGTGTCGTCCCCGAGCCGTCTGCCGAGGGGCTGCGCGGCACCTTCCGCTTCGAGCAGCAGCTCTTGCCACGACCCGTCGCCGGCTCGAACGTGCTCTTTCTGGGCGACTCGGCGGGCATGGGTCACCACGCGCTCGGCACCGGCCTCGAGCTGGGAGCCTGGGACATCGGGTTTCTGCGAAAGGGAATGTCGTTGGAAGACCATGCGGCTCGGGTCGTCGAGGCGCGCATCGAGCTCCTCGCGTTCGGCATGCACGAGTATTACCCGTCGCTCGCGGAAGACCCGACGGAGTGGATTCGCCAGGCGATAACGCAAGGCACCGACGCCGTCAGCCGGCTCGAGGCTCGCTTGACAGGTCTGTCGCGCAGGGCCTAACTGTCGGTGCCCATGGGTGGAAACTCCGTCAGCAGCGCTCGCACGACCCGCACTCCCAAGCCCTCGAAGACGCCGCGGCAGAAGAAGCTCGAGAACGTGCTCAAAGAGATGAAAGAGCTCTCGACGAGCGAGCGCCGTGCAGCCCTGTCGACGCTGCGCAAAGGAGGGCTCGGCGAGCTGGCTGACGCCCTCGAGGCGTTGGTGCCCAAGCCCGCCGGTGGCAGCCGGCCGGCCGAGCGCCCCTCGACCAACGTGCCATCGAGCGGAAAGCGGTAGTTGAACCCGTCGGAAAAACGCCTGAGCGCCATTCAGGCGGCGTCGCGCAATCATCCCCTGGTGCACTTTGCGCTCGACCAGCTCGAGGACGACGAAGACACCTTGGCGCCGCGCGACGCGCTCGGGCCCTCGCTGATAAACAAGTTGAGGGAAATCGACGAGCCCGACGTGCTGCTCGCCGCGGTGCTCGGGCTGTTCGATCTCGCCTACGTGCTGCAAGAGAAGCAGAACGCGTTCGAGGCGGGTGAGGTGATCTTGGCCGCACTCGAACAGCTGAGCCCAAAAATCGAAAAGGCGTCGCAAGGGCTGCCCGCAGCACGGGGCGTCGCTCAGGCGCTCAAGGCCCGCAAGAAAGACGAGTTCGGCGGCAAGGCGTCAGCCGCACCGCAGCCAACACCTGCCGCGGCCCACCTGGGCAACGCGGGCTTCGACCTCACCGCTCCGCGGCAGAAAAAGCGGTAGGCGCCGTTTCGACTCAACGTTGCAACAAGACTTCGCTCAAGGGCTTGCGCGTGATGTCGGGCACCATCGCATCGGGCATCGGGTAGCCGACTGGAATGACGACGTAAGGCCGCTCATTGGTGGGCCTGCCGAGCAGCTCGCGAATGAAGCCCATCGGGCTCGGCGTATGGGTCAGCGTGGCGAGACCGGCCAAGTGGAGCGCGGACAGCAGCATGCCGACCGCGATGCCGACCGACTCGTCGACATAGTAGTGCTTCACACGCCGGCCGTCGGGACGCACGGCTCCCGCCGCCTGAGCGAACACGACGATGATGGCGGGCGCTTCGGTCAGGTGTGGCTTGTGCCAGTCGAGGCCGAGCGGCTCGAGTGCCTCGAGCCATTCCTCTGACATTCGCCGCTCCCAGCTGACTTTTTCTTCTGCCTCGGCAGCTTCCCGCAGCCGCTGTTTGAGCTCGGCGTCGGTGACGAGCACGAAGGTCCAGGGTTGCTGGTTGGCTCCCGATGGGGCGCTCGCCGCGGCCCGAATGGCGTGGGTCACGACCTCGATGGGAAACGGCTCGGGCGAAAAGTGCCGCACGGTGCGCCGGCGTTGCATCGCGTTGGCGTAGCTCTCGACGCGGGCAACCATCTCTGAAGGGAGGTGCCGTTCGAATTGAAGGGGCACCGGACGGTAAGTGGACATGCGGCCATCGTAGATGTGGTCGGTCACCTTGAGACACACGACACGGTCGCTCGAGTGAGCGACCCCCTCTGCGAGCCTGCGATGGTGCGGGCGGGTCGAGCGAGAGGCTCTTGTCGTTGCGCACACGCGCGATGACCTCTTTCATCGCGCGGTAGCGGTCTTCAAATGCGTGCTCACGGTGAGACGGTCGCAGGCACGTCGTTGCAGCTCTGCGGAAACAGCACGTACGTGAAGTCGTTGTTCGTCGAGGGCACGAAGCCGGCGTCGCGCGCGCTCACCGACAGCGAGCAGTTCGTGGTGCCGTCGTAGCAGGGCGCGTGGGTATACGTGTCCCACACGCCGTCGATGCCGTTGGGGAAGGTGACGGTGCCGCCCGCGGTGGCAACGTCGCGCCACGCGCAGCCGCCGTCGGCGCGGAAGGTGCGGTAGTCGGCGACGAGAATGCCGCCGGTCACCTCGTAGCCGCGGCCGCTCGTGGGGGGCGACGTGCGCATCGCCGGCGGTGCGGCCTGCGTGAGCGTGAGCGGCCCGGGAATGTGCACGCGCCGGCTCGCCTGCGTGGGGTTCGGCTTCGCCGTGCCGCCCTGCGCGTTGCCGAAGCCCGAGAACGTCGTGAACGACGCGGGAGGTGTGGTCGTGCCGACCACCGTGATGGTGATGTTGCCGTTCGTCGGGCCGCCGGGGCAGTTGAACTGGTTCTTGAAGACGGGCCGATAGCCGATGCGCTCCTGTCGCGCGCTCATCTGGTGCATGTAGCCCTCGACGTCGAGCAGGTCGCCGACGACCGGCACGTACGCGACCGGCGGGTCTTGGTAGAACTTCTCGACGAACATCGTGCTGGCCGGGTTCGCCGGGTCGGCCACCCAGAAGCGCGCCAGAATGTTCGCGCCGCTCGTGTCGAGGTCATCGACGCCCGTCACCACCACGCCGCGCACGCGCACGCGCTGCAGGCACGGCGCCGTCGCCTTCGCCTGGGGAATGGTCATCTCGGGGATGCCGGCGGAGCCGCCCGCGGTGCTGCCGCCGGCGCTCGCGCCGCCTGCCGTGTTGCCACCCGCGGTCGCGCCCGTGCCGCCGGCTGCATTGCCACCCGCAGTGTTGCCGCCCGCCGTCGCCCCGGTGCCGCCCGCCGTCGCCCCCGTGCCGCCCGCCGTGTTGCCGCCCGCCGTCGCCCCTGTGCCGCCCGCCGTGTTGCCGCCCGCCGTCGCGCCCGAGCCACCCGCGGTCGCGCCGGTGCCTCCTGCGAGGTTGCCGCCGGCGGTTGCTCCGGTTCCGCCGGCCGTGGTGCCGGTGCCGCCGGCCGCCCCGCTGCCCCCGGCGTTGCTGGCGACGACGCACTGCCCGGCCATACACATCTGCATCGCGTTGCACGGTGAGCAGATCGCGCCACCCACGCCACACTCGGCCTGGCTGGTGCCCTGCTGGCAGAAGCCGTCGGAGTCACAGCAGCCTCCACATTGGGTCGGGTTACAGGTGCCCTTGGGCGTGGTGCCACAGGCGGCGAGCAGGCCAGAAGCGACAGCAGAAGCCACGAGGAGGGCGCGCGTCATGAGTCGTAAGACCCTCGAGGTGGCCTTTGTGTGCAGCGTAAACTCGGGGCCCCCTCGCCGGCGCCTTCTGGCGCCGGAGCGGGAGCGCAGCGACCACGACCGCCGCGTTGTCGTGGCGGCCCCTCCCTTGGTAAGGGACCCGCCCAGGTGAGGGCCTGCTATTCCATCGAGGGAAAGTCGTGCATTCGCTGCGGCGCATGCGCGACCGTCGCGCCCGCCCATTTCCACGTGAAGGTGGGCCCCGCGAAGGTCTTGCGCGCTGCCGACGGCGACCGTGAGCTCAGCGCGTGCGAGGCCGCCCGGCTCATCTGCCCGACGCAGGCGATTCTCAAGGGCGACGCCCAACAGGCCGCGCTCGAGACCGCGGCGCCGGCCGAGCCGGCCGAGCTGTTCCCCACCCTGCTCGAAGCCGCCGAGTCGGTGCGGTGGAAGCTGGCCGACCTGCCGTGGGCGAGCTTCGACGCCACGAAGGCCACGCCTGCGCTGCGCGCCGTGGTGCGCGAGATGGCGTACTCCGAGCAGACCACCTTCTCGGCGACGCAGAAGTTCATGGAGCGGTTCGGCACAGACGCCGACTTCTCTCAGTGGATCAGCGTCTGGTTCTACGAAGAGACGCGCCACCCGCTCGTGCTGCTCAAGTGGCTGCAGGCGGCCGGCGAGACCCAGAACGACGACTTCGTGATGAAGGGCCGCGAGTCGGAGCCGTTCATGCCGTCGCTCATCGGCACGCTGGTCATCAACATCGTCTCAGAGCTCGTCGCCGCTCACGCGTACCTGCACATGGCGTCGGGCAGGCTCGAGCCGCTGCTCTACGCGACGGTGCTCAAGCTCGCCGCCGACGAGGGCCGCCACGCCGCGAGCTTCTTCACCTACGCGCGCCGCCTGCTCGACCAGAGCGAGAAGCCCGAGCGCGACCGCCTCGACGCGCTGAAGGTGCTGCACTTCTGGCTCAACATCGGCAGCGACGTGAGCCACCCGGTGAACCAGGCGATGAAGCGACTCGAGGCGCTGCTGCCCGCGCTCGGCGCGCCGCCGTTCGTGCCGCCGAACGAGCGAATCGCTCAGGTGCTCGGCGCGCTCACGGGCCTGAAGCTCGACTCGGCCGGCGACCTGCCCGGCACCCTGCTCGAGCAGACGCGGCGCGTTCGCGCTGCGAGCTCTGCCACTGCTGCTGCTTAGAGGTCTTCGCAATGTCTTCGCCCCCTGCCCTGCGCACGCGTCTGAAACAAATGATCGTCGACTCGTGCGGGCTCACGCACGTGACGGCCGAAGAGGTGACCGACGACGAAATTCTGTTCGGGCCGCAGACGCGCGTGCAGCTCAACAGCCTCGACGCGGTCGAGATCGCGATGAACATCCAGATCGAGTTCGGCGTGAAGCTCGAGAACTCCAGCTCGGCGCGCGAGTACTTCAAGTGTGTCGGCAGCCTCGCCGACCACGTCGCCAGCAAGATGGAACCGCAGAAGCTCCAGAGCTTCCAGTGAGCCGGTACCGATGACCCTTTCGCCCATCGCCATACGCGCACGGTCTGCCGTCACCGGGTTCGGTGACACGGCGGCGGCGCACGTCGAGGCGCTGAAGGCGGGCCGCACGGGCCTCAAGGCCACCGAAACGTCGCGCGGCCTGGGCCCGCTGCACGCCGCCTCGATGGAGGCCGGCCTCGACGCCGGCGAGCGCCGCCCGTACGTGCTGATCGACACCGCCGTGAAGGCGCTCGGGCTCTCGAAGCACGAGCTGAAAGAGTCGGCGCTCTTCACCGGCACCACGACCGGCATCTCGGCGAGCGAAGAGATCGTGTACCTGCGCGACAAGGCCGCCGGGCTGCCGTGGCAGGCCGCGTTCACCTGCGGCGGTCAGGGCCGCACCTCGGCGTACGCGGCGAGCGCGTTCGGCATCGAGGGCCCGTGCTTCACGTACACCACCGCGTGCACGTCGACCGCGGTCGCCGCGGTGATGGCCGCGCGCATGCTGCGCCAGGGCCGGATTCGACGCGCCGTGGTCATCGGCATCGACGTGCTGATGAAGATGTCGCTCGAGGGCTTTCGGCTGCTGCAGCTGTACAGCGAAGCAGGGTGCCGGCCGTTCGACGCCCGGCGCGACGGGCTGATGCTGGGCGAGGCGTGCGCGGCGTTCGTGCTCGAGAAGGGCGACGGGCCGGTGCAGCTGCTCGACGGCGCGATTCACCACGACCCGGGCCACATCGCGGCGGGCAGCACCGACGGCATCACCGCCGCCGCGGTGATGGCCGACGCGCTGAAGCGCAGCGGCGTGAGGCCGGGCGAGGTCGCGGCGGTGAAGGCGCACGGCACGGGCACTCCGACGAACGACCTCACCGAGCTCAACGCGCTGTCGGTGGCGTTCGACGGCAAGCCGCCGCCGTTCAGCTCACTGAAGTCGACGTTCGGGCACACGCTGGGGGCGAGCGCGGCGCTCGAGCTGGTGACGTGGTCTTGGTGCGCCGAAGCGGGCTTCGTGCCGGGCACGCACGGGTTTCAGCAGCGCATCGCCGAGTCGAAGCTGGTGCCGTTGATCGAACCGACGCCGCTCGGCAACCGAAGGGGCGTGCACCTCTTCAACGCGTTCGGCTTCGGCGGCACGTCGGTGTCGTTCGCGGTCGAGGTGCGGCGATGAGCTGGGGCATCAAGTCGGCGCACGCGTTCAGCTCGCCGGGCCGCACGCCGGCCGAGTGTGCGGCGCAGACGAACCTCTACGAGGTCGACGTCGGCGGTGTGCCGGGCCCGAAGCTCGACGCGCGCCTCGTCGAGCTCACGGGCCGCCGCGCGCGCCGCATGGGCCGTTTCATGCAGCTCGCGGTGACGGGTGCCGTCGAGGCCGCGAAGAAGAGTGGGCTCCAGCTGCCGCCCGCGCGCACGGGCGTCTTTCTCGCGACCGGCCTCGGCAACATCTCAGACCTCTTTCCCTTCTCGCACGCGGTGTTCGGCGACCCGGGGTTTCACGTGAGCGCGATTCAGTTCGCGAACTCGGTGGGCAACGCAGGCGCGTTTCACATCGCGCAGGCGCTGGGGCTGAACGGGCCGGTGCTGGCGGTGAGCCAAGACGAGGTGAGCTTCGAGGCGGCGCTGCTGCAGGCGGTGACGCTGCTCGACGGTGGCGACCTCGACCTCGCGCTGGTCGGCGCCGTCGACGTCGTGATGCCGAAGGTGAGCGACCACCTCGCGCGGCTGGGGCTGCCTCCCGATGCGCCGGTGAAGCTGGGTGAGGGCAGCGCGTGGTGGGTGCTGGGGCCGGTGGGCGCCGATGACCATGGCGTTCTGGAAGACGTCACGCTCGGGTTCCGCAGCGGGCCCCCCGGGTTGTTCGCCACACGCGACTTCGAGTCGGGCATGAACTACGCGCAGAGCGCTCTGTACCCGACCCTGTTCCTCGGCACCGCCGCGCCCGGTGAGACCTTCGAGACGACCGCTCGTACCCGCGAGGGGCTGACGGGCTTCACGCGCGTGGTCAAAGGAGCAGGCCGGTCATGAAGCGCGTGCTGCTGGTGTGCAACTCGCAGTCGGGTCAGCTCACGCGCTGCGCCGAGGCCTTTCTCGAGCCGCTGAAGCGCGCAGGCGCCGAGGTCGACGTGGTCGTGCCGCAGCCGAAGACCGCCTACCCGTGGCCCTGGGGCTTCGACAACTTCTTGAAGGTGTTCCCCGACTGCGTGCTCGGGCTGGCCCCCGAGATGAACGCGGCGACGCTCACCGCGCCGCACGCGAAGTATGACCTCGTCGTGGTGGCCTACCAGGTCTGGTACCTCGCGCCGGCGCTGCCCATCGTCGGGTGGCTGAAGAGTGAGGCGGCGAACGTGCTGAACGACACGCCGGTCATCGCGCTCTGCGCGTGCCGCAACATGTGGCAGCGGGCGTTCGTGCAGGTGAAGGCGCTGGTGGCCGCGAAGGGCGGGCGCATCATCGACCACGTGGTGCGCGAAGACTCGGGCCCCGCCTGGGCGACGTTCTGGACGACGCCCCGCTGGGTGGTGAAGGGCGACAAGGTCGGCTCGACGGGGCTGTTTCCCCCCGCCGGCGTGAGCGACGAAGACATCGCGACGTTGGGTGTGCCGGGCGGCAAGGTGGCGACGGCGCTGATGGCCGAGCGGCTGGGTCAGTCGGTGCTGCAGGGCAGCGAGGCGCCCATCAACCGGCTGTTCGTGATTCCCGAGCTGGTGGGCCGCTTCTTCTTCGGCGTGTGGGCGCCGCTCATCGCGCCGTCGACGGGTCGGGTGCGCTGGCTGCTGTCGCGCGTGTTCTTCGTCTCGCTGTGCAGCTCGCTGCCGCTGATGGTGCCCGCGGCGGTGGTGGCGCTGTTCATTCGGCTGTTCGCGAGAACCTGGTTCCAAGGCAAAGTCGACGAGGCGACGGCATGAGCGCATTCATCACCCACATCTCATCCTTCCTCCCCAACGGGCCGATCGACAACGACACGATGGAGTCCGTGCTCGGCCTGGTGAACGGCAAGCGGTCACGGGCGCGCGCGCTCGTGCTGCGCAGCAACGGCATCAAGAACCGGCACTACGCCATCGACCCGGCGAGCGGGCAGCAGACGCACACGAACGCGCAGCTGACGGCCGAGGCGGTGCGGCGGCTGCTCGATGCGGTGAAGCTGGGCGTCGACGAGGTGCCGCTCCTGGCGTGCGGCACGGCGACGCCTGACCAGCTGATGCCGGCGCACGGCTTCATGACGCAGGGCGAGCTGAAGGCTCCGCCGGCCGAGGTGTTCACGGTCGCCGGCTCGTGCACGTCGAGCATGAGCGCGCTGCGCTACGCGACCATCGCGGTCGGCTCGGGCCAGGTGCCTCGCGCGGTGGTGACGGGCTCCGAGCTCTGCTCGGCCTTGATGCACGCGCGGCACTTTCGCCCCGAGCTCGACGACCGCATCGCGGCGCTCGAAAAAGAGCCGCGCATCGCGTTCGAGTACGAGTTCCTGAGGTGGATGTTGTCTGACGGCGCCGGGGCGGTGCTCGTCGAGCCCGAGGCCCGCCAGCGCAGCGCGATGCCGGTGCTGAAGATTCACTGGGTCGACTCGATCTCGTTCGCCGGCCAGCTCGACACGTGCATGTACCACCTCGCGCGCAAGCGCGAAGACGGCAGCACCGAGACGTGGAAGCAGGTCGAGCCCTCCGAGTGGCTGAAGAGCGGCTTCTTCAACCTCGGGCAAGACTCACGCATGCTCGGCGAGAACATCGGCCGGGTGATGGGCGACTCCCTCGCGATGGTGATGAAGAAGCGGAAGCTCGGCGGCCGCGAGGTCGACTGGCTGTTGCCGCACATCTCGTCGGCGTTCTTCCGGTCAGAGGTGAAGTCGCAGGCCGAGCGCGTGGGCCTGTTCGTGCCCGAAGAGCGCGTGTTCACGAACCTCGCCGAGGTCGGCAACGTCGGCGCGGCGTCGGTCTTCTTGATGCTCGAAGAGCTCGTGACGTCGGGCCGGGCGAAGAAGGGCGAAAAGATTCTCTGCAGCATCCCCGAGAGCGCGCGCTTCAATGCGTCGTACGCGCTGCTCGAGGTGATGTGATGCGCGCCGAAGAGGTGCCGCAAGACGGCGCGTACCTCGAGGGCAAGAAGCGAGGCGCCTACGCCGTCGACGCGAGCGGCCGGTACACCATGGTGCCGACGGCCGGCTGGGAGGCCGAGACCGCCGCGACCCGCGTCGCGCTCGAAGCGGCCGACGCCCAGATTCAGGCGGCGCACGCCGAGGTGAAGCGCGGCGCGAAGAGCACGCTCTGGTACCACCTCGCGGCACGGCAGCTGTCGACGGCGCAGGTCGCCGAGTACGCGGGGCTCTGGCGGCTGCGCGTGTGGTGGCACACGCGGCCCGGGCCGTGGGCGCGGCTCGGCGACGCGATGCTCGAGCGGTACGCGAAGGCGCTGCGCGTGCCGGCGGGGGCGCTGAAGGTGTTGCCCGAGAAGCCCGAGAGCTGGCTCTAGATGGGTACGTTCGAACCGTCTCCGCTCGCCCTGAGCGCAGCGCGCAGCGCGGAGTCGAAGGGGCTCCGCGGCGCCTGCACGAGCGCAGTTCGACTCCGGCCTTCGGCCTCCGCTCACCGTGAACGAGGGCTGGCTTGACCGCCTTCACGCATCAGCTCGCCGCGCACTGCGAGAGCGGCGTCACCGCCTCGCTGCTGACGCACGCGGGCCTGCAGCTGAGCGAGCCGCGGGCGCTCGGCATCGGCAGCGGGCTGTTCTTCGTGCAGCTCCCGATGGACGGGCTGATGGGCGCGCCGTCGACGAGCTTTCGCAGCAAGCCCGGCAACATCTTCTGGAAGGTGACGCGCCGGCTCGGTGTGCCCACGCGCGTGCAGCGCTACCGCGACCCCCGGCGCGCGCACGACGAGCTGTTGCGCCTGGTCGACGCAGGCCAGCTCGTGGCGCTGCAGACGAGCGTCTACTTTCTCGAGTACCTGCCGCGGCGCTTCCGCTTCCCGTTCAACGCGCACAACATCATCATCTACGGCCGCAAGAACGGGCGCTGGCTCGTGAGCGACCCGGTGCTCGACCAGGCCGCCGAGTGCGACGACGAGTCGCTCAGCCGCGCACGCTTCGCGGCCGGCCTGCTGGCGCCGCGCGGCAAGGCGTACTGGGTCGAGCGCATTCCCGACGGCACCGCGTCGCGCGTGAACGAAGCGATGGCGGCAGGCCTGCGCGAGACCGGCTTCACGATGGGGCACTCGCCGATACCGTTCTTCGGCGCGAAGGCGATCGGCTACCTCGCGAAGCGGTGTGAGGCGTGGCCGAAGCGGTTCGCGAAGGAGCCGCAGAAGGCGCTGCTCCTTCTCGCCAACGTCGTGCGCATGCAGGAAGAGATCGGCACCGGCGGCGCCGGCTTCCGCTACCTGTACGCCGCGTTCCTGCAAGACGTCGCCGACACGTTCGGTGACTCCGAGTACGCGCGCCTGTCCGAGCGCGTGACCGCCATCGGTGACACGTGGCGCAAGTTCGCAGGCGCCGCGGCGCGGCTGTTTCGCGGCGGGCAGGCCACGCCCGAGCTGTTCGCGCCCGTGGTCGAGCTTCTGCGCGGCCTGAGCACGGCCGAGCGCACGCTGTTTCGTGAGCTGAGCGCGCACGGGCGCGGCGGGCGCAAGGCCCTGCCGGCCGTCGCCTCGCCGACCTGATCAGTGCGCCACGTTCGCGGCGATCGCTTCTTTGTTCGCCTTGAACTTCTGGTCGAGCTCCGCCGACTGCTCTCTCGAGAAGATCTCAGCCGCCTCGGGGAAGAACCGCGTCTCTTCGTCTTCCACGTGCGCCTTCACGGTGAGAATCAGCTCCTCGAGCTTCTCTTTCCACTCTGCCGCGCCGGTCTCGATCGCATCGAGGTCGCCGATGAGTGCCGCCAGCTGCTCGGCCTCTTTCTCGTGCGCATCGGCGTAGTACCGCAGCTCTTCGTACTCTCGGTACGCCGGGTACAGCACCTCGAGCTCACCCTTCTCGTGTGACAACAGCTCGGTGCGAATCTTCGACCACAGCTCGAGCCGCTTCTGCGAGTCGTCGCTCACGCTCGCGCGGCTCAGCAGCGCCGACACCTCGCCGTGCTGCTGCACCAACGTGTTGAACACGCCGTGAAGGCCCTGAATCGCCCCCTTCACTGCTTTCACTGCGCCCAGGCCTTTCGCGGCCGCTTCTTCGAATGGGTTCGGCATGATGTCGCTCCTTGTCTGCCCAGGGGTGTGCATCGCCCGTGCCCCCACGCAGCTCCGCGAAGAAGCGTCGCCGCGTGGGGCGTTCGCGACCATTCGCCCTGCCCCCACGACCACTCGGGCGCGAAAGCGCCCCAGTGCGAGGCACCGTGCGTACGGTAGAGCCACATGCGTCACCGAACCTCACTCGCCGTCTTCGCCGTCGCGCTCTCGGTGTGGCTCGCTGCACTGCACGTCTTCTTTCGCCCCGACAAGCCCGCCCTCGGCGCCGCCCTCGCGAAGGGGCAGCTGACCGCCGACCACGCGCAGCTCCGCCGGTACAACCCCGAGTGGGAGCTGATGGGCCGCCTCTTCACGGCCCTCTCATTCGCGAACCTCTCGTTTCACGACCCCGCGTACCTCGAGCCGCTCGTGCGCATCGCGAACGAGACCGACGCGCTCGAGCGCCAGCACGGCGTCACGTACTTCCTGCTCCCCTACGGCGCGGGCGCCACCCGGTCGCTCTTCGTCGACGGCGAGATTGCGCTCATGCTCGCAGCCCGGCAGCTGCGCGCCGGTGGCGACCCGACGGGCCTGCAGCACCGCGTCGAGCGCATCGAGCGGCAGCTCGAGGCCTCGCCGATTCTGCTGCCCGAGAGCTACCCCGACGAGGGCTGGGTGTTCTGCAACACCGTGGCAGTCGCCGCTCTGCGCGCCTCAGACGCAGCGCTGAAGACCGACCACTCGGCG
>JAEUJP010000672.1 GCA_016793725.1 Myxococcaceae bacterium
CGGAACTGACCGGTCGCCGCCTTGGAAATGGGAGGGCCGCAGCGCGCGAAGCTGGCGCTGCGGCCCGAACCATGTAGGTTCGCGCGCCGTGCCGGTTCTTGCGCCGCTGGTACTCTTGTTCTTGGGGGTCGAAGGGCTCGACGCGGGCGTCGATGAGCTCGATGCGGGCGTCGTCGAGACCGTCGAGACCGCTGAGGCTCCTGCCCCGACGCCAGCCGAGTCGTACGCGCCGGCCGAGCTGCCGCCGCTCGACGACAGCGATCTGACCGCGCTGCTGGCCGAGCCGGTCGTGGCGGCGGCGTCGCGTACGGCCGAGACGACACAAGACGCTCCGGCGACGACGTGGAGCATCAGCGGCACCGATCTCAAGCGCTACGGCATTCAGTCGGTCGAAGAGGCGATTCGGTACCTCGGCCACGGCATGACGAGCCACGAGTACGACGGCCGTCAGAGCGTGGCGTTCGGCGCGCGCGGCTACAACTCAGACCAGCTCGGCCTGCACGTCGCGGTGCTCATCGACGGCAACCAGGCCGGCGGCAGCGCGAAGACGGGCCGCGGCTCGCAGCAGTGGCTGTTGCCCATCGAGCTGGTCGATCACATCGACATCGTCATCGGGCCGGGCTCGGTCATGTACGGCAACAGCGCGATGCTGGGCATCATCAACGTGGTGATGCGGTCGGCGTCGTCGCTCGACGGCACGCACCTGCTGGTGCAGGGCAGCGCGGGCACGCCAGGCGACACGTGGGCGAAGGATCTGAGCTGGGGCGAGGTGTGGGGCAAGGCCGCGGCGTACGGCGGCACGCTCTCGACGTTGGGCGGCGAGCGGCTCGACGTGACGTGGCACCTGCAGGCCCGGTGGGATCGCCAGCAGGGCCGGCGCATGGTGCACCGCATCGGAGACCGCGACCCGTTCGTCTTCCCCGAGACCGAGTTCCCCGCCGAGAACGTGTTCAACCGCGACTTCGGCGCGCGGCTGTTCGCGAGGGCGACGTGGGGCAAATGGCGCGCGCTCGCGTGGGCCGCGGTCACGACCGGCACCGGTACGGGCCCCATCGATGCGGGCGGGGGCAGCAGCTACTTCGAGCCCGAGTACGGCCTCGACGTCACATGGGCCTCGCAGGTCGGCTCGCGCGGCGACCTGAGCCTGCGCGTGTACGGCGTCGTGTTCGACTCGCGCGCGAACCTCGCGCAGTGGCGGCCGACGGTGGCGAAGTGCCAGGCCGCGGTCGGCACCGACGACTGCTACGACACGCTCAGCTACCTCAACTTCAAGCCGTACATCGAGCCCATCTTCTCGTGGGACTGGCTGAACGACGGGTCGAACGTGAGCACGGTCGGTGCGCAGCTGTTCATCGACGGCTCGGTCATCACGCAGGGCGTCGTCAGCAGCGACGGCACTGCGAAGAAGAGCGACCCGCCGATCGTGGCGCCGCTGCCGACGGCAGCCGTCTACGGGCAGCACGTGTGGCGGGCGAGCTTCGGCACGTTCAACCTGGGGCTGCGCTACGACCTCGGGTTCATCGGCCAGGCGATCTCGCCGCGGCTCGCGTTCACGCGGCCAGCCTGGCGCAACGGCACGGTGAAGATCATCTTCTCGACCGGTTTTCGCCAGCCGACGATCACCGAGCGGTTTCTCGAGATCCCCGACTTCGTCACGGTGAACCCGAACATTCAGCCCGAGCGCGTGTACTCGGGCGAGGTCGTGCTCGGGCACCGCTTCTCGCAGCAGAGCCTGCAGCTGTCGATGTACGCGGCGTATTGGGAGGGGCTCATCAACGGCGCGAACGTGGCGCCGCCGGGCAAGTTCCTCACGCAGTTTCAGAACCTGCGCAACGTGTGGAGCGCCGGCGTGAACCTCGGCTGGCGCGGCGAGGCTGGCCCGTTCGACTGGTCGGTGTCGCTCAACTACGCGCCGGGCCGCGTGCGGCTGCCGGGTGACGCCGCACAGTGGACGGACCAACAGCTCAACGAAGCGCAGATTCAGCGCGAGGCGATTCGGCGCTACGGCACGAGCGCGCTGAACTCGGTGTTCTTGCCGGCCGACTCGATGCCCGACTTCTACGGCATCGCGCACGTCTCGTATTCGCTGGGCACGGGTCTGCCGCGGCTGTCGCTGGCGGCGAACGTGAACTCGCCGCGCATGCGCTCGTACTACCTGCGCGACGACGTGCTGTTCGACCCGCGGCTCGTCGGAGGCCCCGAGTACCCGTGGACGGCCGACGTTCGCCTCGCCATCAGCGGCGTGGTCGCTGATCGCGTCGGGCTGTCGCTGTACGGCACCTTCCGCACGCTCGGTACGAACGCCGAGTCGCCGCGCGCCGGCGCAGGCCAGGGCCCGCTGCCGAACGGCACCATCGGCCCGCTGTCGAACCCGCAGGCGCCCGTCAGCGTGATGGCAGAGGTCAACATTCGCCTGTGAGAGCGCTCGCTGCCATGGCAGTGCTGCTCTCGGCGTTCTCGGCGGCGGCCGATGATCTGCCGCTCGCGCTGCAGGTGCAGCTCTTGCAGAAGACGTCGGCGTACATCACGAGCCTGCAGCCCGGCGAGGGCGGCAAGGTGAAGGTGCTGGTCGTGTACCCGGGCGAGAAGCCGTCGCGCGCGAGCGAGACGGTGGCGAACACCATCAACCAGGCGGGGCAGCTCGGCCGTCACCCGGCCGAGGCGAAGACGGCGCCGCTCGCGAACCTGAAGGCGACGCTGGCCGCCGAGAAGCCGCAGATGTTGTGGGTCTCGCCCGAGGCCGACGACAAGGGCGTGACCGCCGTGATGGAGGCCGTCGGCAGCTCGAACATCGTCACGGTCTCGGCGGTGGCTGCCCATGTCAGACAGGGCGTGATTCTGGGGTTCGACGTGCTCGAGGCGAAGCCGCGCATTCTGGTGCACCTGAAGCAGGCGCGGGCGCAGAGCGTGGTGTTTCTGTCGGGGCTGCTGACGCACTCGGTGATCGTCGAGAAGTAGCCGCGACCGCGATGACTACAGACCCTGCGGCGGCGCGGGCACCGCGATGCTCGGCCACGTGTGCCAGACCGCGGGCTCGATCGGGGAAGGGGGCGGCTGCACGCCCTCGTCGACGACCACGTCGTGCCAGCGGGGGCTGATCTGTGCCGGCAACGACGTCTGCTTCGAGATGTGCGCGACGGGCGGCGGCGAGCCGACATGCCCGAGCGGCAAGACCTCCATGACGACCACGGGCTTCCCGAGCTCGGTCGGTGTGTGCAACTGAAGTTGAGGTATGAGTGGGGCGCTTGCTCCTGGCGCTCCTCACCGTACTGCTCGCGCACGACGGCCTCGTCGATGACTGCGGCCTCGAGCCGCCGGGTCGGCCCATCACGCCGGTGCCGGTGAAGGCGTTCGAGCCGGGCGCCGACAGCCCGCCCGTCGTACGCCGAGACCGCGGCCCGCGCTTCATCGGCGGCGGCCTGCCGCAGCCGCAGGTGAACGACACGGGCGCGCTCGCCGGCAAGACGGTCTACCTGTCGCCGGGGCACGGCTTCTACTGGAGCTCCACGCTGAACCGCTGGGCCACCCAGCGCGGCAACACGAACGCGATCGTCGAAGACCTCGTCTCGATCGAGACGCTGGCGCAGTACCTCTTCCCGCTGCTGCTGAACGCGGGGGCGCGGGTGGTGCCGCTGCGCGAGGTCGACCTCAACACCTCGATGGTGATCGTCGACAACACGAGCCCCGGCTATTCCGAGCAGGGCGCGGGCTTCAGCGACTCGACGGCGAAGGGGTGGGACAACTCGACCAACGTCATCACGGGCGCGACGACACCGTTCACCACCGGCTCGAACCGGCTGATGAACGCCGCGTCGACGGCGACGGCGAGCGCGACGTTCACGGCGACGTTGCCCGCCGACGGCGAGTACAACGTGTACGTGTCGTACACCGCGTTCTCGGCGCGGGTGACCGACGCGCACTACGTGGTGAAGCACCCCGGCGGCGAGGCGCACTTTCGCGTGAACCAGCAGCGCCAGGGCTCGACCTGGGTGTTTCTCGGGCGCTTCTACTTTCGCGCCGGCACGGCGGCGCAGGTGCAGGTGCTGAACGACAGCACGTCGGGGTTCACGAACGTGTCGCTCGACGCGGTGCGGTTCGGCGGCGGCATGGGCCGCGTCGACCGCGGCGCCGGCGTGAGCACGCGGCCGCGCTTCGAAGAGTGCTCCCGGTACCACGCGCAGTTCAGCGGCGCTCCGCCCGACGTCTTCGACTATCGCGACATCGACAACGACGACGACGTCGTGACGCGCAGCCGGTGGACGGACTGGCTCCACGAGCCCGGCGAAGACGCCGTGTACGTCGCGTGGCACACGAACGCGGGGGGCGGAGTCGGCACGAACACCTACGTCTACGGCCCGAACCCGCCCGACGGCACGTTTCAGTTCACCGGCGTCGCCGGCAGCGACACGCTCGCGCGGCGCGTGCACTCCGAGCTCATCAACGACTTTCGCAACGGCTGGAGCACCCCGATGTGGCGCGATCGCGGCGTCGTCTCGGCCTACTTCGGCGAGCTGAACCCGGCGCACAACGACGAGGTGCCGTCGATTCTGCTCGAGATCGCGTTTCACGACACGCCGACCGACGCCGCCCACCTGAAGGAGCCCAACTTCCGCTACCTCGCGGCGCGCGCGATCTCGCAGGGCATCATTCGGTACTTCACCGAAAAAGACGGGGTGCCGACGGTGCTGCCGCCCGAGCCTCCGACGCACGTGTCGGCGGTGGCAGGGGCGGGTGGGGCGCTGCAGCTCAAGTGGCGAGCGGCCCCGATGGACTCGGTGAACCTCGGCGGCCACGGCGCCTCGGGCTTTCGCGTGTACTCGAGCGCCGACGGCCTCGCGTGGGACGACGGCGTCGAGACGACCGGCACGACGTACAGCGACACCCCGTCGGCGGTTCGGTATTACCGCGTCGCGGCGACGAACGCGGGGGGTGAGTCTTTCCCCAGTCAGACCGTCGCGTTCAAGCCGGGCACGAAGCGCGTGCTGGTCGTGAACGCGTTCGACCGGCTCGATGCGGCGATGGCGAAGACCGAGGGCCTGACGGCGTTCAGCCTGGGGCAGGTCTTGCGCGTGTTCATCGGGCGGCTGAACGACGGCTCGTACGTGCGCTCGCACGCCGACGCGCTGTCGTTCTCGGCGCTCGGGGTCGACAGCGCGACGGTCGAGGCGGTGACCGCAGGCGAGGTGCCGCTGACCGGCTATGCGGCGATCGACTTCATCGCGGGCAAGGGGCACGCGGGCCAGGCGGAGCTCACCGCCGCCGAGCGCATGGCGCTCAGCAGCGGGCGGCCGGTGTTCTTCTCGGGCGCGCCCGTGGCCGACGCAGCGTTCTTGCAGTCGACGCTGAAGGTCTCGGCGGTGGCGAGCAACACGACCGCGACGCTCGACGGGGCCGACTTCTTGATGGGCGTGACGGCCTTGAGCCTCGACGACGGCACGAAGGGCGCGTACATCGCGGGCACGACGCACGCGCTGACGGCGTCGGGCGCCGACGTGGTGGCGCGCTACACGTCGGGCACGGCGGCGGGCGTGGGCGTCGCGAACACGGTGGTGACCTTCGGCTTCCCCTTCGAGACCGTCGTCGGCCGCACGCAGCGCGTCGAGGTCATGGGGCGCGTGATGAAGTACCTGGGCGCGCTCGACGAGGTGCCAGACGCCGGCGTCGTCGACCCGCCCCCCGTCGACGCGGGCGTCGAGCCGGTCGACGGCGGCACAGACGGGGGCACGACGGAGCCTTTGCCGGTAACGCTCGACGTGCTGCCGGCGCAGCTCGGTGACGAGCATCGGCGCGGCTGCGGCTGCGTCGCTTCAGACGGCGCGCTGGCGCTGCTGCTTGCGATTGCTTGTCTCGGGCGCCGCCGCTAAGGAGCCCGGCATGCCTACGAAAATCGCAATCAATGGCTTCGGCCGCATCGGCCGCTGCGTTCTTCGCGCCGCGCTGCAGCGCAAAGAGGGCGCCTTCGAAGTCGTCGCCATCAACGACCTCGACAAGCCGGCGTCGCTCGCGCACCTCTTCAAGTACGACTCGGTGCACCGCGCGTGGCCGGGCGAGGTGAAGGTCTCTGAGAAGGGCTTCGTGATCGACGGCAAAGAGATTCGCGTCACGGCCGAAAAAGAGCCGACGAAGCTCCCGTGGAAAGACCTGGGCGTCGACATCGTGCTCGAGAGCACGGGCCGCTTCACCGATCGCGAGAAGGCGGCGCAGCACCTCACGGCCGGCGCGAAGAAGGTCATCATCTCGGCGCCCGGCAAGAAGGGCATCGACGCGACGCTCGCGTTCGGCATCAACCACGAGCAGTACGACAACGCGAAGCACCACATCATCTCGAACGCGTCGTGCACGACGAACTGCCTCGCGCCCGTGGCGAAGGTGCTCGACGAGACGTTCGGCATCGAGCGCGGCCTGATGACGACGATTCACAGCTACACGAACGACCAGCGCATTCTCGACCTGGTGCACGACGACCTGCGTCGCGCGCGTGCGGCGGCGCTCTCGATGATCCCCGCCACGACCGGCGCGGCGAAGGCGATCGGCGAGGTGCTGCCGGCGCTCAAGGGCAAGCTGAGCGGCCTCGCGGTGCGCGTGCCGACGCCGAACGTGTCGCTCGTCGACCTGACGGTGAACCTGAAGAAGGGCGCGACGGTCGAAGAGCTCAACGCGGCGTTCAAGAAGGCCGCGGGCGGCGCTTTGAAGGGCGTGCTCGAGTACTCGGAAGAGCAGACGGTCTCGATCGACTACAACGGCAACCCGCACTCGGCGATCGTCGACGGCACGAACACCACGGTGATCGACAACATGGCGAAGGTGCTCGCCTGGTACGACAACGAGTGGGGTTATTCGAACCGCTGCGTCGACATCATGAAGTTCGTCGCGTCGAAGCTCTGAGCCGAAGGGCGAGGCCCACACATGGCGATCAAATACGTCGATCAGCTGCAGCTGACCGGTAAGCGCACGTTCATTCGCGTCGACTTCAACGTGCCGCTCGACGAGTCGCGCAGGGTCACCGACGACACGCGCATTCGTGAAGCGCTGCCGACGATTCAGCTCGCGCTGAAGATGGGCGGCCGGGTGATTCTGGCGTCGCACCTGGGGCGCCCGAAGGGTGCAGACCCGAAGCTGTCGCTCGAGCCGGCGTCGGCGCGGCTGGCCGAGCTGCTGGGCAGAGAGCACGAGGTGGTGCAGGCCGACGACTGCATCGGCGACGCGGTGGTGAAGACGGCGAAAGACCTGAAGCCGGGCCAGGTGCTGATGCTCGAGAACCTGCGTTTTCACAAAGAAGAAGAGGGCAACGACGAGGCGTTCGCGCGGCAGCTGGCGTCGCTGGCCGACGTGTACGTGAACGATGCGTTCGGCACGGCGCACCGGGCGCACGCGTCGACGGCGGGCATGGTGCCGTTCGTGAAAGAGAAGGCGGCGGGGCTGCTCATCAAGAAGGAGCTCGAGAACCTGGGGCGCGTGCTCAAGGCGCCCGAGAAGCCGTTCGTGGCGGTGCTGGGCGGGGCGAAGGTCTCTGACAAGATCAAGGTGATCGAGAGCCTCTTGCCGAAGGTGCAGGCGCTCCTGGTGGGCGGGGCGATGGCGTACACGTTCTTGAAGGCGATGGGCGTGGCGGTGGGCAAGAGCCGGGTCGAAGACGACAAGCTCCAGCTGGCGACGAAGCTGATGGAGCAGGCGAAGCGCATGGGCGTCGACCTGGTGTTGCCGATCGATCACGTGTGCGGCACGTCGCCCGACGAGAAGAGCGACGCGCGCGAGATCGAGACGCAGGCGATACCGGCCGACCTGATGGGGCTCGACATCGGGCGCAAGTCGCGCGACCAGTTTCGCCAGGCCGTGATGTCGGCGAAGACGGTGCTGTGGAACGGGCCGATGGGCCTGTTCGAGGTGGCGAAGTTCTCTGAGGGCACGCGGCAGATCGCCGAGGCGATGGCGGCGAACCCGCGGGCGCAGACGGTGGTGGGCGGCGGCGACAGCGCGGCGGCGGTGAACGAGTTCAAGGTGGCCGACAAGATGACGCACGTGTCGACCGGCGGTGGGGCGTCGCTCGAGTTCCTCGAGGGCAAAGAGCTGCCCGGCATCAAGGCGCTGGAGGGCTGATCGCAATGAGACGGTGCTTCGTCTGCGGCAACTGGAAGATGAACAAGACGGCGTCGGAGGCCGCGACGCTGCTGAGAGATCTGCGCGGCGCGGTGTCGATGGTGCGCGACCGGGTCGAGATCGCGGTGGCGCCGCCGTTCACGGCGATCGAGCGCACGGCGAAGGCGCTCGAGGGGTCGAACATCGCGGTGGCGGCGCAGAACTGCCATGCCGAGGCGTCGGGCGCGTTCACGGGCGAGATCTCGGCCGACATGCTGAAAGATCTCGGGGTGTCGTACGTGATCCTGGGGCACTCCGAGCGGCGGCAGCTGTTCGGCGAGACCGACGACGGGGTGAACAAGAAGGTGCACGCGGTGTTGAAGGCCGGCATGTTGCCGATCGTGTGCGTGGGCGAGACGCTGGCCGAGCGCGAGGGCGGCAAGACGCTCGACGTGGTGTCGGCGCAGGTTCGCGGGTGCCTGAAGGGGTTCTCGGCGGCCGACGGTGCGCGGTTCGTGCTGGCGTACGAGCCGGTGTGGGCGATCGGCACGGGCAAGACGGCGACGTCGCGGCAGGCGCAAGAAGTTCATTCGCACATTCGTGGGCTGCTCGGCGAGCTGTGGGGCGGCGAGTCGGCAGGGCAGGTGCGCATTCAGTACGGCGGCAGCGTGAAGGCCGACAACGCGGCCGAGCTGCTCGCGCAGGCCGACATCGACGGAGCGCTGGTGGGTGGCGCGTCTCTGAAGGTGGCGGACTTCAGCGCGATCGTGAAGGCCAAAGGTTGAACCTTGTGTGGCCGTGTGATTAAGGAGCGCCCCTCGTCATGATCTACTTCGTCTCAGGTCTCCACGTGCTGCTCTGCGTGTTCATGATCTTCGTGATCCTCCTCCAGCCAGGGAAGGATGCGGGCATGGGCGCGGCGCTCGGCGGCGGTGCGGCGACGTCGGCGTTCGGCGGCCGCGGCGCGGTGACGTTTCTGGGCAAGGTGACGGCGGTCTGCGCGATCGGCTACTTCATCACGTCGCTGGGGCTGTCGTTCGTGGGGCTGAAGAGCTCGGTGGCGTCGTCGATCGCCGAGGAAGCGGCGAAAGAGGCTCCGGCGACTCCGCCGGCTCCTGTTCCGGCCGATGGGGCGAAACCTGCTGAAGGTGCTGCAGCTCCCGCACCCGCTGACGCGCCGACTGCGGTAGAGAAGGCGTCAGAAAACCCCGGCCAGCCCGTACCTGCAGTGCCGGAAAAGAAAGTGACGGGGACTGAAGCGGGTCCCTGAATAGAAGTCGCTGGGAAGTAAGCCCAGGTGGTGGAACTGGTAGACACAC
>JAEUJP010000745.1 GCA_016793725.1 Myxococcaceae bacterium
AGCGCTCGCTCGAGGCGAAGGCGAAGTCGCTGGGCGCGACGCTGGTGCGGGAGCTCGAGGCCGGCCTCGACCGGGCCGATGTGACCTCGAGCCACGAGGTGCTCACCTTCGCGGCGATGAACGACGAGGTGCGGTACGCGCAGCTCTTGCGCCCCGACGGCTCGGTGGTGGCGACGCACGGGCTGTCGGCCGAGCCACGCCCGGTGCCGGTGGCGGGGGCGCGGTGGCAGGGTGAGGTGTTCGAGAGCCGCCTGCAGATCGAGAAGGGCGGGCGCACGGCGGGCTGGGTGGTGCTGGGCATGGCGCCCCGCAGCGAGGCGATCGACGAGCTGATGGGGAAGATGGCGCCGCTGCCGGTGCTGCTCCTGCTCGCCAGCACGCTGCTCGGGCTCTGGTCGGCCTCGCAGCTCAGCAAGCCGCTGACGTCGATGTCGCGCTCGCTCGAGGCGGTCGCGTCGGGCGACCTCGACCAGCCCGTCACCCACACCTCGAGCGACGAGCTGGGCCGGCTCGCGAGCTCGATTCGCTCGCTGATGGAGTACCTGCGCCACATCGCCGCGGCCACCGACGCGCTGGCGCGGGGCAACCTCGCGCTGCCGGTGGCGGCCCGGTCGGAGCGCGACGTGGTGTCGCAGAACTTCGCGGCGGCCCGGGCGGCGCTCCAGCGGCTGCTCGAGCAGACCCGCACCTTGATCGACGCGGCGCGCGAAGGGGCGCTGAGGCGCCGCGGCGAGCTCGCCTCGCTGCCGGGCGCGTACGGCGAGCTGATCAGCCAGGTCAACCGCATGCTCGACACGATGCTCGAGCCCATCGAAGAGTCGGCGGCGACGCTGGTGCGGGTGGCCGAGCGCGACCTGACGGCGCGCATGAGCGGTGACTACTCGGGCGACTACGCGCGCATCAAGGGTGCGCTCAACACCGCGGTCGGCAACCTCGAAGAGGGCTTGAAGCGCGTCTCGCGCTCGGCAGAGCAGGTCTCTTCGGCCTCGGCGCAGATCGCGTCGAGCGGCCAGTCGCTGGCGCAGGGGGCGTCGGAGCAGGCCGCGTCGCTCGAGCAGACGGTGTCGGGGCTGCAGGCGATCGCAGCCCGCAGCCGCGAGAACGCGAAGAACGCCGAAGACGCGTCGGCCCACACCATCGCCGCGCGCAGCACGTCGAGCCAGGGCGTCGAGGCGATGCGGCGAATGATCGCGGCCATGGCGCGCATTCGCGCCTCGGCCGAAGGCACCGCGGCCATCATCGGCGACATCAACGAGATCGCCTTTCAGACGAACCTGCTGGCGCTGAACGCAGCGGTCGAGGCGGCCCGCGCCGGCGAGGCGGGGCGCGGCTTCGGCGTGGTCGCCGAAGAGGTGCGCAGCCTGGCGCAGCGCTCGAAAGAGGCGGCGCGCAAGACCGAGGTGCTGCTCAAAGAGTCGGCGCAGCTCGCGCAGCAGGGCGAAGAGCTGAGCCAGAAGGTGAGCAACAACCTCGAGCACATCGTCGGCGCGGTCGGCACCGCGACCGAGACGGTGCAGCGCATCACCGAGGCGAGCCAGGCGCAGGTGCAGGCGCTCGACGGCGTGCACCAGTCGATGCGCCAGATAGACCTGGTGACGCAGAAGAACGCGGCCGAGGCCGAGCAGTCGGCGAGCGCCGCGCAGGAGCTGTCGGCGCAGGCGGCCCAGATGCTCGAGATGGTGGCGCACTTTCACCTCTCGGAGGGGGCGCCCGAAGAGCCGCGGCGGCGGGCGGCTCCGAAGCGGGGCGGCGCGGGCAAAAACGGGCACGAGGTCAAGCCGCCGGCGTTCGCGGCGAGCTGGGCGCTCGACGACCTGGGCATCGACTTCTGAGCGAGCGACGGCAGATGGAGCAGCACGTCTTTCACGGCTTTCGCGACCTCGCCGAGCGGCTGGCGGGCATCACGCTGCACGACGGCGCCGCGACGCTGGTGACGGCGCGGGTGGCGGGGCGGCTGCGAGAGCTCGAGCTCGCGAGTGAAGAGCAGTACCTCGCGCTGCTCCAGAGCGAAGACGGCGCTGGCGAGGCCGTACACTTTCTCGACGCCATCTCGACGGGCTTCACTTCGTTCTGGCGTGAAGGTGACCACTTCGTCGACCTGGCGGCGCGGGCCCGGCGCGCGCTCGCCGCGGGGCAGCGGCGGTTTCGCTACTGGTCGGCGGCGTGCTCGGCCGGCCACGAGCCCTATTCGATGGCCGTGGCGCTGGAGCCGGTGTTTCGGGGCCTCGACGTCGACTGGAAGATTCTCGCCACCGACCTCTCGACGCGGCGGCTGCAGCGCGCGGCGGCGGGGGTCTACGCGCGCACCGAGGTGGCGGCGTTGCCGGCCGCGGCCCGGGCGGCCTACTTCGAGCCCGCGGGTGAACACCCGGCGTTCGGGCGGCTCTACCGCGTGCGCGAGACGTTGAAGGGCCACGTGGTGTTTCGAAGGCTGAACCTCGCGCAGCCCCCCTTCCCGATGCGAGGGCCGCTCGACGCGGTGTTCTGCCGCAACGTGATGATTTATTTCGGCGCGCCGGTGCGGCGCGCGCTGGTCGCCGAGGTCGAGCGGCTGCTCGCGCCGGGGGGCGCGCTGTACGTCGGGCAGAGCGAGCCCCTGTCGCACCTGGGGTCGGGGCTGCAGGCCGAGCGGCCCACGGTGCTCGTGCGGCCGACCGAGGGGCGGCAGTGAGCCTCGAGCCCGCGCCGCACGCGGCGGTCAGGCGGGTCGTCGGCATCGCCGAGCTGGCGGTGAGCGACGACCCGAGGGTGAGCTTCGTCACCTACGCGCTCGGCTCTTGCGTGGCGGTGGCGGCGTGGGCGCCGGCCCGCTGCGCCGGCGGGCTCATTCACTTCATGCTGCCGCTCTCGAAGGCGATGCCGAAGCGGAGCACCGACAAGCCGGCGCTGTTCGCCGACACGGGTGTGCCGCTGCTGTTTCGCCGGCTGTACACGCTGGGCTGCAGCAAAGAAGAGCTGGTGGTGAAGGTGGCCGGCGGGGGTCGGCTGCTCGGGGGCAGCGACGAGCTCGACGTCGGCAGCCGCAACCTCGAGATGCTCGACTACCTGTTCGCGCGCAGCGCGGTCGAGGTGGCGGCGCGCGACGTCGGAGGCACGGTGAGCCGAACGGTGGAGTTCAAGCTGGCGACGGGTGAGGTCTGTGTGCGCTCGCGGGGAAAGGAGCGGCTCTTGTGATTTCAGCCGCTGAAGTGGCCGAGCAGGTCGAGGGCCTGCCGCCGTTTTCGGCCTCGGTCGCGAGCCTCTTGCGGGCACTGCAAGACCCGAAGGTCACCGCGACCGAAATCGAGCGCATCATGCGGCCCGACCCGGCGCTCGCCGTGCAGCTGCTCAAGCTCGCGAACTCGGGTTACTACGGCGGCAGGGGCCGCATCGTCACGGTGCGCGACGCGGTGGTGCGGCTCGGCACGCAGGCGGTGTTCGGGCTCGCTTCGAGCGCGGCGCTGTCGCAGGTGGTGCCCGCGCAGCTGCCGGGGTACCAGACCACCGCCGAGGCGTTTCTGCAGCACAGCGTGGGGGTCGCGGTGTTCGCCGGGGCCATCGCGCGCAGCGCCGCCCGCGACGTGGCGGGTACGGCGTTCACGGCGGGCCTGCTGCACGACCTGGGCAAGCTGGTCATCGGCGTGTTCCTCGGCAGGCGCGAGGCCGAGCTGCTCGAGCGGCTCGACGCCGACGGGCTCACGCTGCTCGCGAGCGAGCGCGCGGTGCTGGGCACCGACCACTGCGAGGTGGGGCGGGCGGTCTGCCGCAAGTGGCAGCTGCCCGAGCTCATCGCCGAGGTGGCCGAACACCACCACGAGCCCGAGGGCGCCGGCGGCGCGCGGGCGCGAACGCTCTGCCACGTGGTGCACGTCGCCGACGGCGCGGCGCACCTGTTCGGTCTGGGCAACGACGTGGGCGGGCTGCACCGCGAGCTGAGACCCGAGAGCCTGACCGCGCTCGGGCTGTCACCCGCCGCGCTCGAGGTGCTCGCCGCCGACGTGGTGGGCGAGGTGCATGACCTCTTGGGGAGCATGGCCGGGGCGGGTGAGGGGCCGCGGCTGGCGGCGGTGCCGGCCTGAGTGCGGCGGAGCTCAATCGCCTCCTCGCAGCCGAAACTCGGGGCGGGTGACAGCGGCGAGCAGCATCGCCCGCACCCCGTCGCGCCTGAGAATCAGCGACAGTTGATCTGTTCCGCAGGCGCTGGCGCTCTCGGTGGGCTCACCGTTCAGCACGTCCAGCCAGTTTTTCGTGTAGCAGCGTTCGGCCTGAGCACTCTCTGCGAGGGCCGAACCCAACAGCGCAGCCCCGACACCCACGTAGTTCCGATCGGAGCCCTCGAGCCCACCGTGCGCGTCGACCTTCTTGCCGTGGTCGTCAGTGCGGTAGAGCCCCATGCCGTCGAAGTGCTCGAGCGCGAAGCCGGGCGGGTCGAGAATGCGGTGGCATGAAGCGCAACCCTCGGCCGAGGTGTGGGCCTCGACGCGTTCACGCGTGCTCGCAGCCTCGCTGGGCGGCGGCAGCGTCAAGTTCGAGGGGAAGCCGATTCGACCGCACAGCAGGTGGCCGTAGACGAAGTTGCCCCGCTTGATGGGCGAGCCTTCGGCAGGCCGCGCGAGCACGGCCATGACCGCTGGGAGCGTGAGCACGCCTGCGTGCTGCGTCGGGTCGCGCTCCACCGTGGTGGGCTCTGAGACGGGCTGCGGCAGGCCATAGGCCCGTGCGGTGGCCGGCCCCAGGCGAATGCGGTTCCACCGAAACAGCGTGGCAAATCGCCCGTCACCCTCGGTGAAGATGTCGCGAATCATCGCTTGCGCTTCGTCGCGAAAGCCCGCGGCGAGCGTGGGCGTGAAGCTGGGGAAGACCTCGGCGACTTTCCCCACCGAAGTCACCGCGTCGGCCGAAAGCCACTGCAGGTGAAACTCTTCGAGCTTGTGGAGCGCATTCGGTGCCGCCAACATCTGCGCGGCCTCTGCCCTGAGGCCCGCCTCGTCGTCGAGTGCTCCGCGCTGGGCGGCGGCCAGCAGGGCGTCGCTGGGCGGCGAATTCCACAGCGCGAGCGACAAGCGCTGCGCCAACGCAAAGCCGTCGAGCGGGTCGCCGGCGGCCCCCGGCTCAATCTGGTAGAGGAACCGCGGAGACTGGAGCATCACCTGCACCACCGCGCGCAGTGCTTCGACGTGCGGCCCTGCGCCGAGCGCCTGCTGATAGAGAGCGCGCAGTCGTGCTCGTTCGTCGGGCTCGAGTGGCCGTCGGTAGACCTTGAGGCCCCATTGCTCGATGACCCGGTCGGCGCAGTCGGAGTCGCTGCGCGTGCCGCACTGGGCCATTTGGCGCGGGTCAAGCCCTGCAGCCACCGTTCGCGCCACCTGGGCGATGGCCTTCAGCTCATCGAGCGTCGGCGGGTTGCTGGTGCCATCAGACGAATACCGGCTGCGGTTCTCGAGCGGCAGCGCGCTCGGCGGCACCGGCGTGCCCGTGAGCTGTTCGACGGAGCGGCGGTATTGCGTCTTCGTGAGCCGCATCATGCTGCGCGGCCGCACCACTCTTTCTTCTCTGCATTCGAAACGCGTTTTTCCGGGTTCCGCCTCGTTCTCGCCCCCGGTCGACGGGTCGTCGTTCGGAGCCGACTTGACGGGGGCGATGATGCCACCCTCACACCCACACAGCAGCACCAACAACACCCAGCGTGCGCAGTTCATGAATCGGCACCCGAGCAAGTTCCGCTCCAGGCCGCTGAGGCCCGCGTCGCCGTGTCGGTTGTCGTGTCGGCATGACAAGTCGAATGCGCGAGAACACACCTTCCGCCAGAGCGATGGGCGTGGGCCTCACGGTGTGTCGCGCACATCGGCCTTGGCGCGCCGCGCACACAAGTTGCTCAGCGAAGGCCCATGCGAACTCTCTCACGACGAGCGCTGCTCCGGGGCACGGGTGGTCTGGCGGTGTCGCTTCCGCTTCTCTCGGCGATGTTGGGTGACCGCGCGGCGGCACAAGCCGCGCTGGGAGCCAGACGCCTCATCTGGATGTACCAGCCCAGCGGCAGCCTGCTCGAGCACTGGCCCGACCCGGGGCCGCTGAGCACGTTGCACGACATGTTCACGCCGCTCCTGCCGTTTCGCAGCCAGATGCTGGCGATTCGGAACGTGAACAACCTGGTGCGGCAGCTGCTCGAAGTGAGGGGGCTGGGCCCGCACGACTGCCAGGCTCCCCATCTGCTCACCGGAGCCCCGGTCTGGACGAGCGCGCTGCGACCGGCGGAAGCCCGCGACCTGGTCGGCGACATCTTGCCCAACGGCACGGCCAGCCGCGCGACGCTCGACCACGTGCTGGCTTCGCAGGCGCCGTACCGGGACCTCGCGATTCCCTGCCTGCAGGTCGGGCACAGCGTGAGCTTTTCCATTCCCGACCGCCCCTTGATTCGACACATTTCGTATCGCGGCCCGAACCAGCCGGCGCTCGCCGAGAACAGCACGCGCGCCATCTACAACCGGTTGGTGGGCCTCGCGCGCCCGCCGGCGCCCGGCCCGGCCGTAGACCCACGTCCCAAAGCGATCAGCGACGCGGTCTTGGCTGAGTACCGCGCGATGCGCGGCAAGCTGTCGGGCCCCGACCGCGCCCGTATGGAGCTTCACCTGAGCGACCTCGAGACCCTGGCCACAGAGACTGCCGCGCCTCCGCCGCCGGCGGCCTCGTGCGGCCCCCACCCCTTCGACGCCGCTGGCGACCCCACCACCATCTTCTCGTCGACGCGAGCGGGCTGGGAGGCAAAGACCAAGGCGCAGGTCGACAACATGGTGATGGCGCTCAAGTGCGACCTCACCCGCATCATCACGTTTCAGTGGGGTCAATCGATGGGCAGCTTCGCGCTGCCGTGGCTCAGCCCAGACCTGCCGAGCGTGGTCACCAACACCAGCCTGCACGACCTGGGGCACCAGCTGGGTGCGCTCCCGGGAGAGACCGGCAACTGCGGCGGCACGCCGTGCCAGCAGGGTGCGCCCAACTCGCTCGAGCACATGCGGCGGGTGCAGAAGCTCTTCTGGGTCGGAACTGCGTACCTTCTCGACCAGCTCAAGCGAGCCTCGCTGCCCGATGGCTCCAACCTTCTCGACAACACCCTGGTCATCTACTCGACCGAGCTGGCCCGCGGCGCCACTCACGAGGTGAGCCGCATGGGCCACCTCTTGTTCGGCAACCTGGGTGGCTTTTTCAAAGGCGGCGAGTGCATCGACGCCCGCGGGGCGTCGCACACGCAGTTGGTGACGTCGGTGGCCCAGGCCATGGGGCTCAAAGACGCGCTGGGTCAGCCCATCAGCCATTTCGGCAGCGCCGACCTGCCGTCAGCACAGCGGCGGGCGCTCACCGAAATTCACCGTTGAGCGGCGTCACTTCGGCAGCCGCGTCTCGTGAATACCCAGGCGGGTGATGAGCTGATGCACCCACGGCCGCGCGAGGCCCGACACGCGTGCCACTTCTGAGACGTTGCCCCCACATCGCTCGTAGAGCTGGGTGAAATATTGGCGGGTGAAGAGGGCCAACATGGCCTCCTTGGCCGACTTGAAGCTCGGCGACTCGGCTTCTTCGTTGAGCCCGGCGACCGCCGGCGCTGAGCCGGCGAGCACCTGCTGCACGAAGTTCTTCAGCTCGCGGACATTGCCGGGCCAGCGGTGCGAGTGCAGGTGCGCACGCAGCTCGCCGGTAGGCACGAAGTCGCCGTGTCCCTCCTGGTCCATGAGCGTCGAGAACAACAGCTCCAGGTCGTCGGGCCGGTCTCTCAACGGGGGAAGCTCGATGACGACCCCGGCCAATCGGTAATACAGGTCGGCGCGGAACTGCCCGGCGTCGGCCATGGCGCGCAGGTCACGATGGCTCGCGGCCACCACCCTCAAGTCGACGTGTACGGCCTTGTCTGCCCCGATGGCGCGAATCTGACCGTCGACGAGCACGCGCAAGAAGCGGGTCTGCAGCTCGAGCGGCAGTTCGCCAATCTCGTCGAGAAACACGGTGCCCTTGTCGGCCTGCCCGAGCAGCCCGACCCGGTTGGCGACCGCACCCGAGAAGCTCCCGCGTACGTGCCCGAACAGCTCCGACTCGATGACGTCTCGGCCCAGCGAGGCGCAGTCGATGACCACGAACGGTGCCTTCTGGCGCGGTGAGACCTGGTGCAGCGCGTGAGCGAGAACCTCTTTGCCGGTGCCGGTCTCGCCGCTCAACAACACCGAGATGTTGGTTCGTGCCGCCTGGCGCAGCGCCGCAAAGACCCTGCGCATCGACTCGCTGGCCGCCACTGCTGTCCCCAGCCGCTCGACTTCGGTCGTGTGCGCGGCGCGTCGGGCCTTGAGCCGCAGCACGGTTCGACCGACTCGAAACGTGGTCTCGCCGTGTACCCGAAAACGTTCGGTGCGAACGTTGGCCAGAAGTATGCCGTTGGTGCTGCCGAGGTCTTGAACGACCGCCCCCACCTCATCGACGGTAATCTCGAGGTGTTGC
>JAEUJP010000710.1 GCA_016793725.1 Myxococcaceae bacterium
GAGGCCGAGCGCGAGGCCGCGTCGACCGAGCTCAAGCGGCGCGCCGAAGAGCTCGAGCAGGTGCGCGCCGAGCAGGCGCAGGAGCACGTGCGCGCCGTCGCCGCCGAGAACGCCGCGCAGAAGGCCGAAGCGCACGTCAAAGAGCTCGAAGATCGTGCCGTGCTGCCGCTCGCGCCGGCCGGCAAGCCCCCGCTCGGCGTGCCGCGCACCGGCAGCGTCGACCTGGGCGAGCTGGCGCGGCTGGCCGCGACGCTGGTGATGGGCGGCGCCGAGTGCCGCGTCGAGCTGGGGGTTTCGGGCGGCACGCGCAACCTGTGGCTGAAGCGCGGCGCGCTGGTCGCGGCCGAGTCGTCGCTGCCGTACGAGACGCTCTCAGACCGCGCGCGGCGCGACGGGCTCATCGACGGGCGGCAGGAAGCCGAGCTCTCGAGCGTGCGCGGCGCGTCGGCGCACGAGCTGCTGGCGGTGATGAAGCAGCGGGGCCTGATACGCGAGGCCGAGGTGCCGGGGCTGGTGCAGCGCTACACCGAGGCGGTCGCGCTCGACGCGTTCACCGAGAGCCGGTGCACGTACCGGCTGCACGACGAGCAGCCGGGCTCCGAGGTGCTGGCGGCGGCGGCGACGCGCCCGGTGCTGCCGATGGTGGCCGAGGCGCTGCGCCGGGTGCTGCCGCCCGAGCTGCAGCTCGAGGCGCTGGGTGGCAGCGAAGCGGTGCCGCTGGCGACCGAGACCGACCTCGACGCGCGGGTGCTGGGCTTCACCGAGCGCGAGCGGCGCATGCTGTCGTTCGTCGACGGTGAAGCGACGCTCGAAGACATCGTGCTGGCGGCGGGGCTTCGGCCCGAGAAGGCGTACAAGACGCTCGCGGTGGCGAAGCACCTCGGGCTGCTCGAGGTGCGGGCCCCGCAGGTGCGCCGCCCGCAGCCCTCGCCCGAGCTCGACATTCAGCGGCTCGATGCCAAGTACGAGCAGGTGCAAGACGCCGACTACTTCACGATTCTGGGGCTGACCCGCCAGGCGGGCACCGAAGAGGTCCAGCGGGCGTTCGACCGGCTCTCGGAAGAGTTCGATCCCATTCGGTTTTCTGGTCACACCGACGCGTCGCTGCAGCAGCGCGCGGCGGTCGTTTTGCGCCTGCTCGAAGAGGCCGCAAGGGCCCTCGAAGACGACGCCCGCCGGGCCGAATACGCGCGGCACCTGCTCGATTGAGAGGGGCAGTTGCTCCAAACGGTAACGCCGTTTAATCATGTAGGTATGGCTCGTGAAATCCTGGTGTGGCCCCACCCGACCTTGAAGAAGAAGGCCGAAAAGGTCGCAGTCGTCGACGACTCGATCAGGGCGCTCATCAAAGACTTGTTCGAATCGATGTACGAGGCCGACGGCGTCGGCCTGGCGGCGCCGCAGATCGGCGAGCTCAAGCGCGTCATCGTGCTCGACACCCGGCCGCGTCAGCCCGAGTCGAAGCCGATGGCCATGATCAACCCCGAGATCATCTCGCTCGAGGGCTCGACCACCTACAGCGAGGGGTGCCTCTCGGTGCCCGGCGAGGCCGAAGACGTCGACCGCGCCGCGTTCGCGACCGTGAAGTACCTCGACGAGCAGGGCGTCGAGCAGACGCTGCGCTGCGACGGCCTGCTCGCCATCGCCGTACAGCACGAGACCGACCACCTCGACGGCACGATGTTCGTCGACCACATCTCGGTGCTGAAGCGCGAGCTGATTCGCAAGCGCATGAAGCGCCTCAAGAACGACCGCGCGGCGGCCGCGAAAGCAGACGTCGAGCAGTCGGCGTCGCTCTAGCCTTCTTCGGCTTCTTCAGCTTCACGCCCCGCTTCGGGCACAGCTCGGCCACCACACAGCGGTGGCACTCGGGCCCCTGCGCGTGACAGACGCGCCGGCCGTGCCACACGAGCAGCTGGTGGCCCTGAAACCACTTCTCTTCGGGCAGCAGCGCGCGCAGATCTTCCTCGATGGCGTCGGGCTTCTCGTGCCGCGTGAAGCCGAGCCGGTTCGAGAGGCGCATGACGTGGGTGTCGACGGGAAACGCGCGATCGCCACCGATGTGCATCGAGACGACGCCCGCCGTCTTGTTGCCGACACCGGGCAGGGCCGCCAGCGCAGCGCGCGTGCGCGGCACCACCCCCTGGTGGGTGGCGAGCAGCTCTCTGCCCAGCGCCACCAGGCTCTTCGCCTTGTTGCGGAACAGGCCGAGCGTCTTGATGTGCGCCTCGACCTGTTGCGGCGTGGCCCGCGCATAGTCGGCCGGGCCGGGAAACGCCTCGTGCAGGGCGGGCGTCACCAGGTTCACGCGGCGGTCGGTGCTCTGCGCCGAAAGAATGACGGCGACGAGCAGCTGCCACGGGCTCTGGTGGTCGAGCTCGATCTTGGCCTCGGGCATCGCGGCGTCGAGCCGGTCGATGACGGCGACCGCGCGGGCGGAGGCTTGAGGTTTTGTCTCTCGCACGAAGCGCACGGTAACATCGCGGCTCCTTGCGCCTGGTTTCGATTTTGGTGCTCGCGTGCGCGTGCGCGACGCCGCAGAAGATGACGTGGTCCGAGGCGATGCGCCCGGCCGCGACGAAGCCGAGTCTCTCGAGCGACCCGGTGTTCGAGGCCGAGCTGAGGGCGTTCATCGACGCCGCGCAGCAGGCGCGCCGAGCGGCGCAGGGTGGGGCGATGCCGGCGGCGCAGGCGGCCGCGTGGCAGAAGCTGCTCGGCGACGTCGACGTGTTCCTCGCGCGCCGGCCGGTGTCGCTGATGGACCTCGCCCGCGCACGCATGGTGGTCGAGGGCGAGCTCGAGCTCGACGGCAGCGCGTATGGCGACATCGACGCGAAGACGGCGGGGGCGGCGCAGGCCACCGTGCAGCGCCTGACGGTGCGGCTCGACGAGCTCATGCAGGTGAAGCGCAGGCCGAAGGTCACGCCGCGGCACTTCGCCTGGCCGGTGAGCCCGGTGATGGTTTCGAGCCCCTTCGGTGAGCGCGTACACCCGCTGTCGGGTGAGTGGCGGCAGCACCGCGGGGTCGACGTGGTGGCCGAGCGGGGCCAGCCGGTGCGCGCGGCGTTCTCGGGCACGGTGATGTTCGCCGGGTGGCACGGGGCTCACGGCAAGACGGTGCACGTGGTGCACGACGCACGGTGGTCGACGCGCTACAGCCACCTCGACCTGTGGGAGGTCGAGCCGGGCGAGGTCGTGAAGAAGGGCCAGGTGCTCGGCTACGTGGGCTCGACGGGGCAGAGCACGGGGCCGCACCTGCACTTCGAGGTG
>JAEUJP010000722.1 GCA_016793725.1 Myxococcaceae bacterium
GCTGCCCGGGATGAGCTCGGGGTACGTGCCTCCGCTGGCGCCGCAGCACCCGGCGGCCATCGACCCGGGCTTCAACGTTCAAGGCGCGCCTGACGTCTCGGCCGCCAACGCGCTGAACGAGCTCTCGAGGCTGCCGCCGCCCATCTCGGGCGAGGCCATGATGCTGGCCATCAAGCGCGGCGTCGGTGACCTCGACGGCAAGTCGACCACCTCCGAGCTGCAGATGTTCAAAGACTTCGCGAAGAAGAACGCCGACAAGCTCTCGCCCGAGGCGCACACGTGCGTCGGCATCTACGAGAAGTACGCGCAGGCGGCCGGCAGCGGCGGCATTCCCCAGGCCGAGTTCGGCAAGATGCTCGGCGAGATGAAGAACGTGCGCGACGCGAGCATGTACCACGCGCTCGGCGCGCTCTCTTCGCAGCAGGGCCCCATCACCGGCGCGCAGATGGGCGACGCCCTGATTCGCGGCCTCAGCGATCACGACGGCAAGGCGACCACCACCGAGCTCGACCAGGTGAAGCAGTGGGCGAAAGACAACGAGTCGAAGCTGAGCCCGGCCGCGAAGATGGCGGTGCGCATCTACGTCGACTTCGCTTCGAAGGCGGGTCAGTCGGGCGCACCCGGGCTCACGTCGGCCGAGATGGGCACGCTGCGGCGCAGGCTGCAGGGCGCTGCGCTCGCCGATGATCTGCAGTGAGGTGGTGAGGGCACCCTCGCGCGCTGCGGCTCTGCGCTGCGGCGCCATGGGCTTTCGGGGCACGGCGCTTCGTGCGTGACCTTGCCCGGCTCGGGGCCGTCGACGGGGTGGAGGGCTGTGGCAGCTCCAAGGCCTGCTGCGTGCGGGTGGCCTCGAGCGACCGCGTCATGGCTGACGAGGAAACGGCTGGGCTTTTCCGACACAGCGCAGAGCTCGGGGGTCGAGTGGCAGAGACCGACATTTTCGATCGGCGTTAGGTACAGATTCAGATTCCTACCCACATCGCCGTTTCAAAAAGTGACCCTTCGCCCCTCGGCCCCAAGAGCTGGCGCCGCGCAGCAGCCGTGCGCAGCGCAAGAAGGCCGGCGCCGCCCAACGTCGGCTCTCGTCGCGCGCCGGCAGGTCAGCCCGAGTCTCTCCCCGCGTCGCGGGGCCCCGAATGTCGCTCCACTTCGCTGCGCGATGGGGCGGCGGAGCCGCGCCGCACGGCGCTGACCGGAGCAGGCCCGCCGGTCGTGAAACGCACCGACACCTCGCCGCCATTCGTCCGAGCGCGCCTCCCGCTCACTTGCGCTGCTGCAGCTTGTAGACGTGCGCGAGCACCGTCGCGACCGCCTTGAATGTCTCTTTCGGCACGAACTGGCCGACGCGCACGCGCTTGTGCAGCAGCCGCGCGAGGGGAATGTCTTGCACGATCGCGATGCCGTTCGCGCGCGCGATGTCACGAATCACCTCGGCGAGCGCGCCCTTGCCCTTCGCCAGTACGCGCGGCGCCCCGCCCTCGTCGCGGCGGTAGCGCACCGCGATCGCGATGTGCGTCGGGTTCACGATGACCGCATCGGCGCGCGGCACGTCGATCGCCACGCGGTGCTTCGCCAGCTCGCGCGCCTTCTTCTTGCGCCGGCCCTTCAGCATCGGGTCGCCTTCGTCTTCTTTGTGCTCACGCCGCGCGTCTTCACGCGTCATGCGCGCCTCTTTCGCGAACTTGTGCCGCTGCACGAACAGGTCGACCGCCGCCACCGCGACCACCGCGCCCAGCAGCTTCAGCGCCATCGGCGTCAGCGCCTTCAGCCACGCGCTCGCCAGCTCTTCGGTCGGCGCGTCGAGCAGGTTCGCCAGCATCGGGAACGCGCCGGTGAACGCCCACCGCGCCGCGAACGCGAAGAAGGCCACCTTCAGCGCCGCCACGCCCAGGTCGGTCAGCCCTTCGGCCTTGAAGATGCGCGTCACGCGCTCGAGCTTCCACAGCCGCGACGGGTCGGGCACCGCCAGGTTCGACCAGAACCGGCCCTTCGTCTGCACCACCATCGGTATCGCGCCACCCAGCGCGGCCGCGACGACGACGCCGAACCCGATGCCCAGCACCGGCAGGTACGCCTCGAACTTCGGCGCTTCACCGAGCTGCGTCACCGACGTGACGATGCGATCGATGACCATCGGCCCCAGCTGGCCCGCGAGCGCGATGAGCGCCGTCAGGCCCGCCGCGAACGCACCCGCCGCCGCGACGTCTCGCCCGAGCGGTATCTGCCCGTCTTCGGCCAGCTGCTGGAGCTTTCGCTCACTCGCCGCTTCTGTCTTCGATTCCGGGTCGTGATCGTCACTCATCTGACCCAGAAGGTCTGTGCAGCAAGCGCGCCGACGCGGTGGGCGGCCTCGGGGGCGAGGGCGTACAGCGCCGCACCTCCGACGAGCACCGCGACCGAGAAGCCGAGGTTCTGCAGGCCGAGCTGCGGCACCACGCGGCCGATCGCTCCGAGCGCCAGGTAGCTCGCGCCGACCAGCCCGAGCACGGGGAAGGCGACGCGCACCGCCAGGGCCGCGCAGTAGACCGACTGGGTGAACGCGCGCACCAGCGCGTCTTCGATGCCCGGCGTGCCGCCGACCGGCGCGCTGTGTATCGAGTCGATCAGCCACATCACCGCCTCACGGTGCAGGCCGAGCTCGATGGCAGCCGCCAGCGCCGCGAAGCGAAGAATCTGGCTCAGCGCGTTCGACTCGGCCCCGTTCATCGGGTCGACGAGCGCGCCGTACGACAGACCGGTGGCCGTCGAGACCATCGCGCCCGCGGCGCCCGCCGCCTCGAGCGTGAACCGCGCCGCGAGGCCGCCGATGAGCCCGATGACGGTCTCGGCGACCGACGCGCCGATGAGCTGCGGCAGCGTGTCGGGCACCTCGAGCTGCGGAGCCCCCGCCGCCTGGTACACCGCGAACGAGAGCACGAAGACGAGCCCCAGCCGCACGCGCATCGGCACCTGGCGCGCGCCCCACGTGGGAATCGAGATGGCGAGCCCTGCCGTGCGAATGAGCACGAGCAGAAACCCGTACAGCGTGCCCATCGCGATGCTCACGGGCCGCCCGCGATGCTCCCGATGCTCGCCGACATGAACCCGGCCAGCTGCTCGGCGACCCAGCCGCCGAGACCGACCGCGAGCCCGACCGCGACCGCGAGCCGCGGCACCGCGCCGAGGGCGGGGTCGTTGATCTGCGTCGCCGCCTGCAGCACGCCGACGAGGGTGCCGACGCCCAGCAGCGCGAGAATGAACGGCGCTCCGACCGTGGCGAGAACCTGCACACCTTCTTGAACCAGCCAGTCCATCTCTAGAAGCTCCTCAGCAGAGAACCCACCAGCAGGTGCCAGCCGTCGGCGAGCAGGAACACGCCGATCTTCAGCGGCAGCGAGATGAGGTTGGGCGGCACCATCATCATGCCGAGCGCCATCAAGATGGTGCTCACCAGCAGGTCGATGATGAGCATCGGCACGAAGATGCTGAGGCCCATGCGAAACGCGGTCGTCAGCTCGCTCACCATGAACGCAGGTATCGCGACGGTCAGCGGCACCTCGTCGGCGCGCGACGGGCGGGGCAGGTCTGACGCCTCGTAGAACATGCGCAGGTCATCGGGCCGCGTCTGGCGGAGCAGGAACTCGCGAATCGGCCCGCTCGCCGCTTCGATCGCCTCGTTGCCCGTCAGCTTCTCGTCGAAGTACGGCGTCAGCGCGACCTGGTTCACCTTCGTCGCCGTCGGCGCCATCACGAAGCCGCTCATCGCGAGCGCCAGCGCCAGAATCACCTGGTTCGGCGGCAGCTGCGGCGTGCCCAGCGCCTGACGCGCGAACGACAGCACCACGATGATGCGCGTGAACGAGGTGATGCTCACGAGCAGAGCCGTCGCGAACGACAGCACCGTGAGCAGCAAGAACAGCTTCACCGCAGACGAGCCACCGCCGACCGTCAGCGTGAGGGGGGTGGCGGCATCGGCCGCGAGCACGAGGGGAATCACGGCGCGGCCTCTTTCACGAGCGCCTCGAACTCGGTCGGGCCCATCGGCTGCGACGACAGCACGCTGAAGCCGCCCTCGGTCGCGCCCACCAGCAGGCGCTGGCCCGCGAAGTTCACCACCAGCAGCGACCGCTTCGGCCCCACCGTCAGGTTCTGCGCGATCTCGGCGAAGCCCGCTTCGGGCTTCTGCTGGCGCCGGCGCGCCGCCATGATGACGACCGCACCGACCGCCGCGAGCGCGAGGCCCCAGCCGACCACGCGGCCCAACATCGACGGCTCGGGCGCCGCGCGGTTCATGGCCACGGGCGTCGAGCCGTCGGCGAAGGCCTTGGCGACGACGTCGTCGGCCGAGCTCGGGGCAGACGGGGGTTGTGCGCTCAGGGCGAGCGCCAGAATCAGCGAGGTCATGGTCTTTTTGTTCTCTCTCTTCAGCGCAGGCGGGCGAGGCGCTCGGACTTGCTGACGATGTCGGTGATGCGAATGCCGAACTTGTCGTTGACCACGACCGCTTCGCCGCGGGCGACGAGGCGGTCGTTCACGACGATGTCGAGGGGCTCACCGGCGACCTTGTCGAGCTCGACGACCGAGCCGGGCCCGAGCGAGAGCAGCTCCTGAATGGTCATGCGGGTGCGACCCAGCTCGACGGTGACCGAGAGCGGCACGTCGAGCAGCATCTCGAGGCGCCGATCGTTGGAAGAGGTGGGAGCCGCGGTGTTCTCGTTCATGACGCCTTCTTTCGTGGAGCGGGGGCCGCGACGTCTTGTGCGGCCTCGTGTTCGATGACCAGCGCGAGCGCGCCGGAAGAGACGGTGGGGCGGCCGGTGAGCTTCAGCCGGCCTTCGACGTAGACGCCGAGCGCCGACGTCTCTGAGGTGTCGAGCGTCAGCACGTCGCCGGTCTCGAGCTCGAGAATGCGCGACACCGGCACCTCGGTCTTGCCGAGCACCGCGCGCACGTTGACCGTGACGTGCTCGAGCTCGCGCGCGAAGTTCGCGGCGAACCGCGCGTCGGCCATCGCGCCCATGCGCGGGGTTGCGACGAGCAGCTTGCGGGCCGGCTCGACCACCGAATACGGCAGCGCGAGCTGAAGCCGGCCGCTGAACGAGCCGCTGATCTCGAAGCCCGACAGAATGGCGGCCTCGTTGGCGGGGGCGACGTGCGCGAGGCGCGGGTCGCTCTCGAAGCGAACGACCTCGGGCTTGAAGGGCAACACCTGCGACCAGGCCTTTTCCATGCCGTCGGTGAAGAGGGTGAGCAGGCGCTTCAGCACGGCGCGCTCGACGGTGGTGAGCTCGCGGCGGTCGGCCGGCGGGGCGTCGTCGACGTTCACCTTGCGATCGCCGAGCGCGGCGGCGAGCAGCGCGTCGACGAGGCCGGGCTCGAGAATCAGAATCGCCTGACCGTGGCCGGGGCCGAGCGCCAGAATCGCGACGAGGGCCGGCGGGGCGAGCAGCGCGTGAACGTCGGCGAACTTGAGCAGCGCGGCGGGCGACGAGGCGACCTCGATCTGCAGGCGGGTGCGGCCGGCGAGGCCCATGCCGAACGCCGACGCGACGGTCTCGTGAATCGCGTCGAGGGTCGGCATCTGGCCGCGAATGACGCGGTCCTGGCTGGTGAGGTCGTAGGGCACGATGGCCGGTGACTTCTCTTTCGCCTGCTCGACGCGGCCATCTTCGATCGCGCTCATCAGCGCGTTCACTTCTTCGCTGTTGAGGGTCTCGGGCATGGTGGCTTACTGAACGATGAAGTCGGTGACGTAGAGGCCGCGCACGCGGCAGCCGGGCACGAGCTCTTTCAGCTTGTGCGTGAGGTTCGTCTTGATGGTGGTGAGGCCGTCGGTGCCGCGCAGCTCTTCGACGGTGCGGTCGGTGAGCTCACCGATGAAGCCGTCGCGCACGCGCGCCATCGAGGCCATCAGGCGCTCTTTGTCGCGCTCGGTGCCGACCTCGACCTCGAAGCTGACGCGCGCGAAGCGGTCGGCCTCGGGGTTGCGCAGGCGCACCACGAAGTCGTCGAGCTTCACGGTCGGGCCGGCGAGGGGCTTCTTGCCCTTCTCGTCGTGGCCCTCTTCTTCTGCCGGCTCCTCGGCTTCGGCGTCGTGGCCTTCACCGGCCTCGGCAGCGGCCGCCTTCTTCGGAGCGGGCTGCGCCTCGGAGTGGCCCGACTTCATCAGCACCACCGCGAGCACGCCCGCCATCATCAGCGTGTTGACGCCGACGAGAATGGGGACGATTTTGCTCTTCGCCGGGGGCGCCACCAGCGCGGCCATCTCGGCCGTGCTCGGCTCGACGTCCTTCTTCGGGTCTTCTGCTTTTTCGCTCATGACGGGTTGGGCCTTGAGCAAGCGATGTGCCCCGGTGTCAGGGGCCAACTGCTTGATTCGCGCCTGTCATTTTCGTGTCGGGGCGCTTTCGAGCTCCGTCAGGCGGGTGACGCGCGGCCCGGTGGGTCGGCAGAAACCCGTCTTCGAGGTGGGCGGCCCGAGGGCTGCACTGACCCGGGCGACATGCGTCTGCTGAAGGTGGTGCCGTGGCTGTTCGTCGTCGTCGCCGTCGCGGCGGCGGCGATGCTGCTGCGGGTCGAGCAGGTGGTGGCGGCCGAGCCGCCGCCTTTGATCGAGCGGATCCGCGAGGTTCAGCGGCTCGAGGTGCTCGAGGCGACGGTGCACAAGAAG
>JAEUJP010000746.1 GCA_016793725.1 Myxococcaceae bacterium
CCGTCTCGCGCTCGGTCGCCACCGACGCATGCGCCGTGTGCTCGCGCGACATCACCCACGCGCCGACCGTCGCGATGAGCAGCGGCCCGAGCAGCCCTTCGAAGAGACGCAGCACCGCCTCGAGCCCCCCTTCGGGCGCCGCGAGCAGCCGCGTCGTGGGCAAGAGGTGCGCGAACCTCACGTAGCGCTCGAAGCGGCTGCCCGTGCCCTGCGACGACTCGAGCCACGCGAGGAAGCGCGGCGAAAACCCCATCATCATCGCGAAGACGAGCACGAGCGAGATGCGCGCGCGCCGCGCCACCGCGGTCAAGAGCTCGCCGAGCACGAACTGGCACCCGACCAGAATGAACACGTTCAAGGGGAACAGCACGACGAGCCGCGGCGCGAGCTCTGGCCGCCCGGCCGCGAGGCCGACGTGAAAGCAGAGCAGCCCGAACGTGGCTCCGAGCGTCAGCGGCTCGGCGAGACGCGCGGCGAGCTCGGCGAACAGCACGGTCATGGGCCGCACGGGGTAGCCGCGCAGCTGCCCGACCTCGAGCAGGCGCCCCGAGCCGGTGAGCCCGAACAGGGTGCCGATGCCCCAGGTGAGGAGGAACAGCACGAACCCCGCGAACATCACGCCCTCGCCGCCGCCCTCGCGCGCCGACGCCCAGCCGATGACGAGCATGGCGGTGCCGAAGCCGCCTGCGCCGAAGAGCCACGCGAACGCGATGAACGCGAGGGCGAAGTTGCGGCCGGCCCTGGTGAGCTGCCGGGTGCTGCGGTTCCACGCGCTCTGGGCGTGGGCCGCGACGAGCGCCCTCAGAGCCACGAGAGCTCACCCTTCTTGTGGCCCCCGACGAGCTCGAGGAACAGGCCCTCGAGCGTCGCGTGCGTGCGCTTCACCTCGTCGAGCGGGCCGAAGCCGACGAGGCGGCCCTTCTCGACGATGGCGACGCGCGGGCACAGCGCCTCGACGATCTCGAGCACGTGGGTGGTGAGCACCACCGTCACGCCGCGCGACTGCAAGAGCGCGATGAGGTCTTTGATGGTGCGCGACGTCACCGTGTCGATGCCCTCGAACGGCTCGTCGAGCACGACCAGCTTCGGCGAGTGAATCAGCGCGGCCGAGAGCGCGATCTTCTTCTTCATGCCGAAGCTGTAGTCGGCGATGACGGTGCCCTTCGGCGGCGCGAGCTCGAGCCTGTCCATCAGCTCGGCCGCCCTCGCGTCGGCGACCTTCGTGTCGAGCCCGTACATGCGCGCGACGAAGCGCAGGTACTGGGGGCCGCTCAGCATGTCGAGCAGGGCCATCTCTTCGGGCATCGCGCCGACGTCACGCTTCGTCTCGAGCGGGTGCTTCGTGACGTCGCGACCGAGCACCTCGATGCGGCCGCTCGTGGGCGTGAGCAGGCCCGAGATCATCTTCAGCGTCGTCGACTTGCCCGCGCCGTTGCGGCCGAGCAGCCCGACGAGCGAGCCCGGCTCGAGCGCGAAGCTCACCTCGTGCACCGCGCGCAGCGGGCCGAAGTCTTTCGTGACCGCGAAGAGCTCGAGGGCGTTCAGAACGCCCGGTCTTATTTCTGATTCGCGCCCCGGCCACAACGGCTGACGCCTCGAGGCGGCCGCTGCGCGTCACATGCCCGTGAACGGAGCGCCCGCACCTTCGCCGAGCAGCGCCTCGAGCGGCGAGCGCGCCTGCTCTTTGAGCGTCGAGACCGCCGGCGACTCGCGCAGCGCCTTGACGGCCTCGGCGCTCAAGGTGCGCACGACGCTGCGGCCCCAGGCGCAGCGCGCCGAGTAGCCGAAGACGAGCTCCGAGAGGCCGACCATGAGCAGGGTGCCGCCACCGCCGTGCGGGGCCGCCGTGCGGTAGAGGCTCGCGAGGCTCGACCCGATGGAGAGGAAGGTGTCGCGCGAGACGAGGCCGCGCACGTCGAGGCGGCCGGCTTCGAAGTCGAGGCGCAGCCACTCGGGCGGCATGAGCGGCCAGCCCTTCAGCTCTTCGAGCACGGCCTCGGCGCTGCGGGGCAGCACGGTGACGTGGTCGCGCGGGAAGCCGGGCAGCACGGCCTCGCGGGCTTCGGCGCAGAGGTAGGAGTCGAGGTACAGGTCAGGGAGCTTCAGCTCACCGAAGATGGCGACGTCGCAGAGCATGCAGCGACGAGTCTGTCGCAGCTCACGAGCACCGCCAGTTTTCGGCAGCGTGCCGTTGCGCAAAAAAGGGGACAGGCTACTTTATTGCGCAACGTCTCGACCGCTCGCGCGGTCAACCGCGCGAGAAGACGGCGCCCGATACGGGTTGCGCAGAAAAGTAGCCTGTCCCCTTTATTGTGAACCAGGCTTCCCCCCCATGCCCGTCGGCCTTCGCGTCTTTCTGCTGTCTCTCGTCTGCGGCGCCGCCGGTGGGTATGCCGCATTCCGCGTCGCGTTCTGGCTCGCCATGAAGTTCGTCGGCGGCGAGTACCGCGACGTCATCGCCATCGGCGCCGCCGTGCTCTCGGCCCTGCTCATCGGCTGCGCTTCGGCCGTCACCGCCGGCGTACTGGCCGGCCGGGCTAGACGGTGACCGGCGCCGACACCGGCCAGTAAATCGTCACCGTCGTGCCGTCGCCGGGCGCGCTGCTCAAATCGACGCGCCCACCGTGCTCGTGCGCCAGAAACTGCACCGTCGACAGGCCCAGGCCCGTGCCCTGGTCGCCCTTCGTCGTGAAGTACGGCGCGAACACGTCGGCGACGTGCTCGGGCGGTATGCCGACGCCCGTGTCGATGACGTCGATGCGCGCGAACTGCTCGTCGTGCTTCTTGAAGCGCACCAGAATCGTGCCGCCGTTCGCCATCGCGTCGCGCGCGTTGAACACGAGGTTCAGGAGCACCTGCTCGAGCTGAACGGCGTCGGCCCAGACCTGCGCCTCGGGGTCGACGTCGAGCGCCACCACCCACGGCGCCTTGAGCATCGCGCCGAGCAGCGTGCCCCACGTCTCTTTCAGGTCACGGCCCCGCAGCACCTGCCGGTCTTTGTCGGTCGAGACGCCGCGCGTCAGCCGCGAGAGCTGCCGCGTCAGGGCCGAGCCGTGGTTCGTCGCCTCACGAACCATCTTCACGACGTCGCCAGCCGCCCCCTGCTTCTCGAGCACCTGCAGCCCCGTCGTCACCACGGTCAGCAGGTTGCCCAGGTCGTGGGCGATGCCCGCCGCGAAGCGAGACACCGCGTCGATGCGCTGCGCGTCTTTCAGCTTCACCTCGAGCCGGTGCACCTGCCGCTCGAGCGAGAGGCGCTGGTCGCTCTCGAGCAGGTACGCGACGATGTCGGCGACCGTCACCGCGAACTCGCACTCGCTCTCTTTGAACTCGCGCACCGGGCCCTGGCGTTCGTGGCACACGACACCGACGACCGAGCCGGCGCGGTAGATGGCTGCGTCGAGCATCGAGTGAATGCCGTGCTGGCTCGTGTACTGCTTCACGTCGCGCGTGACCGGGTCGACCTGTGCGTCGCGCGTGGCGAGGTACCGCTGCTCTCTCAGGGTCGCCGAGTACGAGGGGATGTCGGCCATCGGCAGGGGCGCCGGCACGGGCTGCCCATCGGGCGAGTACAGGCAGATGCAGCGCAGCTGCTGCGCCTCGGGCTCGAACAGCCACACGCCGACCCGCCGGGTGTCGAGTGCCTGCGACGCGATCTTGCAGGCGCACTTCAGCGCCTCGCCGAGCGGTGCCGCGGGCAGCCTCGCGAGCGCGAGGCGGGCCGACGTCAGGTTCAGCTGTGTGATGGCGCTGTGCTCCCCCATGTGAGGCTCCTGGTCGCTGCGCTCCCGTTTCCGCGCCAGAGGCGCGAGGCTCCTGGTCGCTTCGCTCCCGTTTCCGCGCCAGAGGCGCGTGGGTCACCATACGCTCAAGTCGAGGGCGGCGCCTCTGGCGCAGGCGGCGCGTCGGGGGCGGGTGGCGCTGCCCCACCGTCGGCCGGAGGCGCGGCGCCACCTTCGGGCGTCTCTTCGTCGGCGCCGGCGGCCTCGGGCAGGCGCGAGATGCCGACGACCTTCTCGTCGGCGGCCTCGAGCGAGATGAGGCGCACGCCCTGCGTGTTGCGGCCGATGACCGAAATCTCTTTCACCTTCATGCGAATCAGCATGCCGCCGTTCGTCACGATCATGACCTGGTCTTCGTCGCGCACCTGAATCGCGCCGACGACGCGGCCGTTGCGATCGGTCGTCTTGATGTCGATGACGCCCTTACCGCCGCGGCCCTGCACGCGGTACTCGTCTTCTTGAGTGCGCTTGCCGTAGCCGTTTTCGGTGACCGTCAGAATGGTGGTGCCCTTCTCGACCAGCTCGGCGCTCACGACCTCGTCGCCCTCGTCGAGCGTGACGCCCTTCACGCCGTAAGCGGTGCGACCCATCGAGCGAACCTCGCCCTCGGGGAAACGAATCGACATGCCCTGCGACGTCGAGATGAGCACGTCTTTCGTACCGTCGGTGATCTGCACCGAGACGACGACGTCGCCGTCTTCGACGCCGATGGCCGCGATGCCGTTCGTGCGAACGTTCGAGAACGCCGACAGGTCGGTGCGCTTCACGACGCCGCGGCGCGTGACGAACAGCACGAACTTGTTCTCGGGGAAGTCGCGCGTCGAGACGACCTGCGCGAGCTTCTCGCCCTCTTGGAACTGAACGAGGTTGATGATCGGCTTGCCGCGCGCCGTGCGCGACGCCGCGGGTATCTCGTGCACCTTCAGCCAGTACAGCTTGCCGCGCGAGGTGATGGGCAACAGGTACGCGTGCGTGCTCGCGATGAACACGTCGGACACGAAGTCGTCTTCTTTCGTCGTCGCGCCCGTCTTGCCGCGCCCGCCGCGCTTCTGCGCGCGGTACTCGGTCAGCGCGCTGCGCTTCACGTAGCCCGCGTGCGAGAGCGTCACCACCATCGCCTCGTCGGCGATGAGGTCTTCGGTGCTGATGTCTGCCGCCGCGCCCGTAATCTCGGTGCGCCGCGCATCGCCGAACTTCTCGAGAATCTCTTTCAGCTCGGCCTTGATGACCCTCAAGAGCGTCGGCTCGTTCTGCAAGATGTCTTCGAGGCGAACGATGTCTTTGAGCAGCGCGATGAACTCTTTGAAGAGCTCTTCGCGCTCGAGGCCGGTCAACTTCGACAGGCGCATCTCGAGAATGCTCTTGGCCTGCTCTTCAGAGAAGCCCGCGGCCGCGTAGTCGTGGCTCAGCTTCTCGAACGTCGGCACGTCGGTCTTCGCGCGCGCCACGAGGCCGGCCATCTGCGCCTTCGCCTTCGCGAGGTCGAGCTTCGGCAGGTCTTTGAACGTGGGGTTCTGGTACAGCGCGGGTGACAGCACGTTCATGAGGCCCCACTTCGCCTCGTCGGTGTCTTTCGACCGCCGAATGATGGTGATGACGTGGTCGATGAGGTCTTGCGCCACCATCAGGCCTTCGACGATGTGCAGGCGCTCTTTCGCCTTCTTGAGCTCGAAGCGGCTGCGCCGCGTGACGACCTCGCGGCGGTGCAGCACGAAGCGCTCGAGAATCTCTTTGAGCGTCATCACCTTCGGCTGGCCGTCGACGATGGCGAGCATGATGATGCCGAACGTCGACTGCAGGGCGGTGTTGTCGAACAGGTTGTTCAGCACCACCTGGGTGATGGCGTCGCGCTTGAGCTCGATGACGAGCCGCATGCCCTCGCGGTTGCTCTCGTCGCGAATGTCGCTGATGCCCTCGAGCTTCTTCTCAGAGAGCAGCTCGCCGATGCGCTCGGCGAGGCGCGCCTTGTTCACCTGGTACGGCAGCTCGGTGAAGACGATGCGGTCGCGCTCGGTCTTCTTGTCGGTCTCGATGACGTGCCGCGCGCGCATGGTGATGTGACCGCGGCCTTCGCGGTAGGCGTTCACGATGCCCTCGCGGCCGAGAATGAAGCCCGCGGTGGGAAAGTCGGGGCCGGTCACGAACTTCATCAGGTCGTCGACGGTGGCGTTCGGGTTGTCGACGAGGTGAATGGTGGCCGAGACGACCTCGGTCATGTTGTGCGGGGGAATTTTCGTCGCCATGCCGACGGCGATGCCTTCGGCGCCGTTGACGAGCAGGTTGGGGAAGCGCGACGGCATGACCGTCGGCTCTTTTTCCTGGCCGTCGTAGTTGGGCTGCCAGTCGATGGTCTCTTTGTCGAGGTCGGCGAGCAGCTCGTCGGTGAGCCGCTGCATGCGCACTTCGGTGTAACGCATGGCGGCGGGGGCATCGCCGTCGACGGAGCCGAAGTTGCCCTGACCGTCGACGAGCAGGTAGCGCAAGCTCCACTCTTGAGCCATGCGCACGATGGTGTCGTAGACCGACTGGTCGCCGTGCGGGTGGTACTTGCCGATGACGTCGCCGACGATGCGGGCAGACTTCTTGTACGGCCGGTTCCACGTGTTCGACTGCTCGTGCATCGCGAACAGGGCGCGGCGGTGCACGGGCTTCAGGCCGTCGCGAACATCGGGCAGCGCGCGCCCGATGATGACGCTCATCGAGTAGTCGAGGTACGACTTGCGCATCTCGTCGTGAATCGGAATCGGCAGCAGGTTGCCGATGGCGCCCGGCGGGGGCGGCGTGGGCTTGGGGGGCGGGGCTTTGGGAGCCGAAGGAGGCGCGTCGCCGTTGTCGTTGTTCTCTGCCATTGAGGCCCTCGGGGTTAGCCCCCAAGGTGGGGGGGGTCAACCCCTCACTGACAGGTGCCGGCGCAGTTGCCGGAGCAGCACGAGGCGCCCGCATCACAGCCGACGGCCGAGGGCAAGCACCCCGTGTGAACGCGCAGCGTTGCGGGGCCGATGAGGCCGACGCCGTCGGTGAGCACGGTCGCCTCGAGCGTGCGCAGGTCGCCGCGGTTGGCGGTGCTGCGCAGGAAGAGGGTCACGCCGGCCTGCCCGGGGGGAATGTCGACGTCGTAGCCCTGCACGTTGACGTCACAGGCGTCGACGCTGGTGCCGCCCCACAGGTCGAGACCCGACAGTCGGAGGGCGACGTTTCGAGTCGGCGCGATCGGGCTCATGCCGTCATCAGAGAAGCCCGACAACAGCACCTGGTGCGCCTCACCGCACGCAGACCCGGCGTCGTTCGCCACGACGAGGTCGGTCTCGCTGAAGCGCAGGTTGGCGGTCGCGAGGTACCCGGCGCGCGCCACCCTGCCCTCGGCGCGCGCCTCGAGGGTGTGCGGGCCGTGAGCGTAGGTCTGGTACGCGAAGTCGACGCGCGACTGCATGCCGTCGAAGGGAACTTCGGGCTCGGGCGTGTTGCAGGTCGTACCTGGGAAGATGAGCACGTCGCGCCCGCCGTCGATGACGACCGAGCCGTCGCGGCCGAGCGACTCGCTCTGGCCGTTCTGGTTGACGAACGAGATGTTGCCGCTGACGCAGCGGCCCGCTTCGACCTGAGGCAGAATGCCGAGCTCGAGTCGCCGTTCGTCGCACTTGCCGGTGTCGGCGCAGTACGCGTCGTATGCGCCGTCGAAGCAGCTGCACCCGGCGAGCGAAGATGCAGCGTTGCAGGCGTAGAGGCGCATCATGTGAGCAGGTACCAGAGCACGCTCGCGACGATGACGACCACCCCGGCGATGGCGAGCGTGAGCCCGGCGGCGAGCGCCGTCTTGCCACTCTGGTGGGCGTTGTTCGCCTCGCGAATGTCGAGGTTCGGCCACCGCGCCGGGTCGCTGAGCTTCGAATACTGCTGCGCCGACTGAATGAGGCCGACGGTGCCGAGCCCGAGCGCGATGGCCCCACCCGCGATGGGCAGGAGCTTCAGCTTCGAGCGTGGCGCCCGCTCCGAGGCGGGCGCGCTCACCGCCTCGACCGGCGGCGCGACGACGCCCGCGCTGCTCGTCTTCCCACCGCGCAGCTTCGCGATCGCCAGCAGCGCGACGGCGTTCAGCTCTTCGATGAGCTCTTCTTCGGTGTGCAGCAGCTTCGAGCTGTAGAGGAACAGCGCCTGGGTGCCGTCGGGCGCGAGAATCTTCACGTTGAGCTGAAAGCTCTGGCCGACCCTGGCGATCTGCCCGGTGACGAAGCCGTCGGCGCCGAGCGCACCGGCGAGCTCGGCCATGCAGCTCGACGACTCGTCGGCGCAGCCGAGCAGCTGCTTCTGCTTCTCGATGCCGAGCGCGGCCGCCATGTCTTTCGGCGTGGTGACGCGCACGCCCTGCTCGTCGACGCGCTGCAGCTGCACCGAGAAGTGCTCGGCGTAGAAGCTGGCCTGCGCGTCAGACAGGCCGACCTGGCTGAAGCCGACGGTCGCCAGCTTCAGCTGGGCGGCGCACAGCACCAGCTTCCACACGGCGGCGGTGGTGAGCACCCCGCGGTCTTACCCGAACGCGGCGGCGATCTTGTCGAGCACCGCCTGCTCTTCTTTCGAGACGTGGTTGCCGAGCCCCAAGAAGCCGCCCGACGCCTCGGCGACGGCCCTGGCGCGCCCGAGCATCTCGTTCTTCATCAAGGTCTTCTCGTCGGGGCCGAGCCGCACCGCGATGGCGGCGATGTACTGCTTCCACGTCTCGAAGATGTTCTTGGCGGGCTGGTCTTTGAGCCAGTGCTCGACGATCTCGGCCGCGGTGCCCGTGAGGCCCGCCTGCCTGCTCGCGTCGAGCACCGCCTGCTTCTCTTTGTCGTCGATGCGGCCGTCGGCCCACGCCACCTCGACGACCGGCAACAGCCCGAAGGCCGCCACCGTCGAAGCGCCGAGGTTGAGCTCGACGAGCTTGTCGAGCAGCTCGCCCGACGAGATGCCGGTCAGCTTGCTGATGGCCTCTTTGTCGAGCTTCTTCTTGTTCTCAGCCTGCAGCTTCTCGGTCAGCTTCTGGTTCGCCTGACGGAAGAAAGCCTCTTCGAGCTCTTTGCCGCGATCGGCCAACGAATCGTTCGACATGCTGCTGTTATTTCAACGCGGCCGTGCCCAAAGCAAGGGCAGAATGCGGCGCACGATGCGGCGCGTATGGCTCTGGCTGGTGGTGGTGTCGTGCGCGACGCCGACGCCGCCGCCGCCGCCGCCGAAGCGCGACCTGCGCGACGAGCTGCGCCGCCACGGCGAGTGGATTCTGGTCTCGCCATACGGAAAGTTGTGGCACCCGAACGGCCGCGAGACCGGCAAAAACTTCGCGCCGTACGCCACGGGCGGCAAGTGGGTGCGCACGGCTGAAGGGTGGACGTTCGAAGGCCCGTGGGAGTGGTCGGAGGTCGTCTTCCGCCACGGCAGGTGGATGTGGACGCAAGACTACGACTGGCTGTGGAGCCACGACGAAGCCGAGGCCGCGAGCTTCGTCGAGTGGCGCACCGGCTCGGAGTTCGTGGGGTGGTCGCCCGTGCCGCCGGTGGCGCCGCGCTCGAACACGCCGGCGCCCGAGCGGCGGTGGTTCTACGTGAAGGCGCGCCACTTCGCCCAAGACGAGATCGCGAAGTACGTGCTCACGGGTGAAGAGGCGACGCGCGCGTCGGAGCTGACGGAGCCGCTCGCGGCCTCGGCCGCGTTCAGCGGGCCGCCCGTCGAGTTCCTCGTGAAGAACAGCGGGCTCGTCGAAGAGGGCGACGGCGGCTACCGGGTGCCCGAGCTGGCGCCGCCGCCTCCGCCCGAGGCGCCTGCGGTGCAGGAGGCTCCGAAGTCGAACGTCGAGGTCGAGGTCGCCAAGCCGCCCGAGAAGCCGCCGAAGAAGACCAAGGGGAAGAAGAAGAAGAAGTGAAGGCCGCGGCGTTGGTGCGGCGGCCTTCGCTCAGGCGCTCGATGGGCGGGGCTCGAGGGCCTGTCGTCGGCCCTGACCGGGGTCTGTACCGCTGGCCCACGCGGAACCGGCCGGGCCTCACCTCGGTCGTGCGCGCCCCTGCGCATCGCGAAGGGCGCTGTCGAGGTACGCCTCACCGCCATGTCGCGCGCTCGCGCCGCCACCACGCAGACACGGTGTCGCGGCCGGTCTCTCTCGTGGGGAAGCTCTTGCGACCAGCAGCCACGGCGACCCGACGCAAGAGCGCGAACGTCACCTCGTCGTCGACGGTGCGCTGCTCGACGAGCACCTCGACGTTGTGCCGGGTCGGGCGCTTCTCGATCAGCTCGAGCGCCCACACATACTGCGGCTCCGAGCCCTGCCACGGCAGTGCGCGCAGCGGGGCCGTACCGCACCAGGCGCGGCCGAGCTCGACGGTCTCGTAGCGCCCGCCGACGGTCGGCGACACACACCGCCCGCGCCGAGCGAGCGCCGCGTACGCGAGCGCGCCTGACGGCTCGAGGTCCCACCCTGGCGACGGCTGCCAGCTCTTCGCGCTCTCGACGATGCGCACGAGCTCGGCGGTGACCTCGGGCTGAGCCAGCTCGGCGAGCCGGCTCACGATGAGCGTCTGGCCCGAAACATCGACGTCGTGAAAGACCGCGCGGCTCAGCCGCACCGCGGTCGCCGCTCGCAGCGCGGGCTCGAACGTCGCGTACGACTGCAGAAAGAACAGCCGCGCCGCTCCGCGCAGCGCGTCGGGGTGCGCCGGCAACGACTCGGCGAACGCCGCCGGTGACACGCGCGCCGCGGCATCGGCCACGACCCGCTCGGGCCCGTCGACCCAGCGCTGCCAGTCGTCACGAACACCCAGCGCATCGAAGCTCGCGGCCAGCAGCCGCTCGACCGGCAGCGCCCCGGCGAGCCGGTCGGAGGACGAAGCCTTCACGAGGCCGTGCACTTCTCTGGGCAGCGCCGCCCAGAACGCAGCGCGTGTACGCCGGTCGGCGTCGTGGCGGGCCGAGAGCGCCTTCACGTCATCGTCGGGGAACAGCGCGGCCGCTGCGTCGAGCAGCTCGATGCGGCCCGGCCCCATGTCTTCGACCTTCAGCGCCCACGGCGACGGGTCGAGGTCGTCCTTTCCCCGCACGCGCGGGTCTCTGGGTGCGCGCTCGACCCAGCCGACGTCGTCGCACTGAAAGCACAGCAGCACGTCGGTCACGCCGGCGTCGTCGCTGAAGCGCGCCGCGAGGCCGGGGTGAAACCCACCGCACCGCTTGATGCCCGGGCGAAAAGAGTACGTCGAGCGGTCGAGCAGCACGTCGACGAGCGGGCGCACCCTCTCGACCGGCACCGCCCCACGCGACTCGGTGACCACGTAGCCGCCGATGACTCCGGCATCGAGCACGAGCGGGGGCTCAGGCGTCTGGTACGAGTGTGGCCTCACGCGAAACAGCTCGACGCGCGCCGGCCGCTGAAGGCGCGCCACGTTCGGCGGCGACCAGAACTTCGTCACGTCGGCGTCTACCAGCGGCGCCGCCGCGAGCAGCAGGGCGGCAATCACGGCACGGTGACCGTCAGCACGACGCGGTCGGTGTCGTCGCCCCAGTCGGGGTCGGTGGGCCGGTACACGCCGCACACGCCGATGAGGTCTGCCCCCTTTCGCACCTCGAGCTGGTACGGCACGTACGTCGTGCCGGCGTCGCAGTTCGCGTAGTGGTTCACGAGCACCCGATACGTGCCCGGCACCAACGTGCCAGCCGCGGGGTAGATGATGTTCTCGATGTCGATGCCGTCACGCCGGCAAGCGGCTTCGGAGTCGAGATCCAACGAGCCTCGCGCCCCACACGTGCTGGGCTGCGACCCGCTGTTCGGGTTGCTGAAGTCGACGCGACACGTACCGGCGTCGAGCAGCGGCTCGATGACGTGCAGGTCGAGGTCTTCGCTCGTGTCCCACCGCAGCGTCGCCTGCAGGTAGCTCGCACCACCGTTCAGCCGGCACAGCCCGCTCACACACCGAAACCCCATCGGGCACGCGCTCGTGCACGTCAGCTCGCTCTGCGCACGTCGCAGACAGTTCGGGTACCCACCGTCGGGCGTCGGGGCCGCCCCGCCCGCAGTGCCGCTCACACCGCCGGCAACCCCGAGGCCGCCGCCGGCCACCCCGCCGCTCGAGCCCCCGCCCGCCGTCGCGGCTCCGCCGGCGCGACCGCCCGCGGGCCCACTCGTGCCGCCTGCTTCACCGCTGCCGCCGGTGCCTGGCGGCCCGGGCTCACACTGGTCGGTCGCCTCGTTGCACACGCGCCCGTTCGCGCAGCCGAGGCGCTTGCAGCCGCCGCCGAGCGGGCCACACGCCGGCGCCCCCACGAGCGCGAACGCCACGACGCCGAGCAGCGCCCACAGGGCCTGGCGCCTCAGAAGGGGCATACGAGCGCTCCGTTCAGCTGGCCGACACCGTTCGCCACGTAGACGATGCCGACGAACTGGCCACCGGCCGTCGCGCTGCGCGTCGGCCCGTACGCGACCCCGGGGAGTGGAACCTTGCCACCGTTCAGCACGCGCAGGCCCGGCGTCGGCACGCCGATGTACAGGTCTGACCCCTCTACCCACGCGGCGAGAAAGTCGTTGCCGTAGGCCATCGCGCTCGAGCCGCTCAAGAAGCCGGGCAGGTTCACGCGCACCTCGGTCGCCGGCGTGATGCGGTCGTGCACGTCGAAGTCGGTCACCACGTAGCTGCGCCGGCAGGTGAAGCCGAGCAGCGCGTAGTCACAGAACCCGTCGTACACCGCCTTCACGCCCGAGCCGGTGTCGAGCAGCGCGGCCCGCGTCGCCACGTACTTCGTCGACGAGCCGCCGTCGCCGAGGGCCAGCACGCCGTCGCCGAGGTCCGACGTGCCCGCGTCATCGGTGAAGTACCGCCCCGCGAACGTCAGCGTCGTCGCCTGCGTCGACAGGCCGACCTCGTACGCCGACGCGAAGCGCGCCTGGGGCGGCACCACGAAGCGCAGCTCGGGCGCGCCGCTGCGTGAAGGCCACTCGGCAAAGCCGAACCCACCGTCGGCAGGCCACACCGCGACGAGCGTCGAGCCGCGCGCGCCGACCGAGACCGCGCCGAGCTGGCCGGGCTGCCGCAGCCCCGTGAGCGGCGTCGGCGCAGCGGCCGGGGCCGCCAGGTCGACCGACGCACCCTGCAGCTCGACCGGAGGCACCGCACCGCCCGTCTGCCAGACGAACCACGCGAGGTTGCCGCCGTTGCCGATGCCGCGAATGTGGGTGACCGACGCCGACGCGCCGAGCGAGACCGGCGGCGAGAGCGGCGCGAACGAAGGGTCGAACAGCTGCACCGACCAGCTCGTGCCGCCGCCCGCGCCGACCGCGAGCGCGTAGCCGCCGTCGAGGCCGACGAGCTCGTAGCCGGTGCTGGCCGCCGCGAGCACCGACACGTTCTTGCGGTCGGTCAGGCCGTCACAGTCGTTGTCGAGCTGATCGCAGCTCGTCTCGACGCGCTCGTAGTTCGGGCCGTACTCTTCGAGGCACTGACCCGCGTAGCGGCCGTCGACGCACCGGCGAAACGAATTCGAGCAGACGCCCACGGTGAGCGCGCACTGCGGGGCGTCGACCGGGTCTTCGTCGGTCGTGCCGTCGCAGTCGTTGTCGAGCGAGTCGCACACCTCGCTCGAGGGCTGCACCCCGCCCTCACACGGGCCGAACTGTTTGTCGGCGGTGCAGGTCTGAATGCCGGTGCGGCACACGCCGCGGTTGCTGCCGCAGACGCGCCGGTCGCCCTCGTTGCACGTGCACACGTCGTTGTTGCCGATGGTGCGGCAGTACTTCGCGCCGTCACACGTCATGCCGTGCGGGCAGGTGTCGTCGAGCGCGCAGCGAATGCGGCAGTCGGCCAGCGGCGGCGAGTAGCAGGCGCACAGGCCGAGCAGCACGATCGCCCCCGACCTCACCATCGGCGCAGCACCCCGGCGAAGGCGCCGTCGCGCAGCGGCCCGAAGATGAAGGTGGTCTCTTCGCGCACCGGCGCGATGTCGTCGATGGTCTTCGGCCCGTCGTTCGACGGCGACGCGAAGAGCGAGATGACGGTCATGATGGCGCCGGTGCCGAGCGCGAGGGCGCCGATGACGCCCGCGACGATGCTCCAGGCTTCGAAGCGCTCACCCTCGGCCTGACGGCGGTCGTAGTACGCGTCCCACGTGCCGCCCTCGGCGACCAGGCGGCCCACGTCGCTCGACCGGCTCGCCGCCATCACGCTCAGCGCGATGGAGCCGCCGACGAACACGAGGCCCGCGGCCGCGACCGCGGGGCCGAGCAGCGACAGCTTGCGCTGCGGCTTCTCTTCGGCCGGCGGCGGGTCACCCTCGACGAACGCCGTCGGAGGCGCCAGCGGCTCGGGCTTCGTCGACACCTCGGGCGCCTTCAGCACGATGCTGACGCTCGCGCCGCCGAGCAGGTCTTCGGTCTTCTCGATCGGCGGCTCACCTTCTCGTTTCGCCGTGAACGTGTGCTTGCCGGTCGCGAACAAAAAAGGCGCCTTGAACGGCGAGCGGCCGACGGGGTCGCCGTCGATGCTGACCTCGGCGGGCGCGCCGGGCACGGTCAGCGTCACGATGGCGGCGACGTCTTTGATCTCGGCGATCTGCTTCTTCGCCGCCGCCTTCTTCTCGGCGACCTTGCCCTTCGCGACGTACGCCTCGAAGCTCTTCACCGCGTCGCTGTAGCGAAACAGCCCGCGCTGGGCGACGCCGATGGGGAACCACAGCTCGTCGGGGGCGGGGTCGGTCTTCTGGGCCTCGAGCAGGTTCGCGAGCGCGCCGCTGTCGTCACCGTCGTCGAGCAGCTTGAGCGCCTTCTCGACCTGCGGCGAGACGGCCGCTGGCGCCGAAGGCTTCTTGCCGGCCTTCTTGGGCGCGGCAAGAGCCGGCAGCCCCAGCGTGATGATCGCGACCACCCCGAGCAGCCCCGCGCGCACGGCGGCGCACGCTACCCCGCCCGGTGCAGGTTCGGTAGCGAATGCCCCGGCCTGTCGTCGCGGCGCCGGCGGGCGTGGAG
>JAEUJP010000760.1 GCA_016793725.1 Myxococcaceae bacterium
CGTACGGGCTCGTGGTGGTGAGCGAAAAAGACCCGACGCGCATCGTGGCGACGAAAGAGTCGAGCCCGATGGTGGTGGGCGTGGGCGAGGGGCAGAACCTGGTGGCGTCAGACGTGCCGGCGCTGCTCGAGCACACGCGCGACGTCATCTTCCTCGAAGAGGGTGACCTGGCGGTGCTGACGGCCGGCGCGGTCGAGCTGTTCGACGCGAGCGGCAAGCCGGTGAAGCGGCAGGTGCGCCGCATCGACTGGACGGCGACGATGGCCGAGAAGGGCGGCCACAAGCACTTCATGCACAAAGAGATTCACGAGCAGCCTCGGGCGCTCGCCGACACCCTGCGCGGGCGCGTGCTGCGCAGCGAAGGTGGCGTGCACTTCGAGGGGTTCAACTTCTCGCAAGAGGCGGCGAAGGCGCTGACGCGGGTGACGGTGCTGGCGTGCGGCACGAGCTGGCACTCGGGGCTGGCCGGGAGGTGGATGATCGAAGCGCTGGCGAAGGTGCCGGTCGAGGTCGAGCTGGCGTCTGAGTTTCGCTACCGCGACCCGCTGGTGTCGCCGACGCACCTGGCGATCGCCATCTCGCAGTCGGGCGAGACGCTCGACACGCTGGCGGCGCTGAAAGAGGCGAAGGCGCGCGGGGCGACGACGCTGACGTTGTGCAACGTGGTGGGCAGCGCGATGACGCGCGAGGCGCACCACACGGTGCTGACGAACGCGGGGCCCGAGATCGGGGTGGCCTCGACGAAGGCGTTCACGACGCAGCTCGTGGGCCTGTACCTGCTGGGCATTCACCTCGGGCGCTTGCGCGGCACGCTGTCGGTGGCGCAGGCGCAAGAGCACCTCACGCACCTGGCCGAGGTGCCGAAGCTGGTCGAAGAAGTGATGAAGACCGAAGCCGACGTGAAGGTGATCGCGAAGAAGTACCTTCACGCGCAAGACTTTCTCTTTCTCGGCCGGGCGACGAGCCACGCGGTGGCGCTCGAGGGCGCGCTGAAGCTGAAAGAGATCTCGTACATTCACGCCGAGGGCTACGCGGGCGGCGAGATGAAGCACGGCCCCATCGCGCTCATCGACGAGAAGATGCCCGTCGTCATCGTGGCGCCGAGCGAGCCGAAGGTCGCGTACGAGAAGATGATCGGCAACGTGCAAGAGGCGAAGGCGCGCGGCGGCCGCATCGTCGCGGTCGTCGACACGAAAGACGAGCACATCAAGACGCTCGCCGACGACGTCATCGTGATTCCGCACGCGCCGGCGCTCATCGCGCCCATCGTGGCGACGGTGCCGTTGCAGCTGCTCGCGTACCATGTGGCCGACCTGCGCGGCTCAGACGTCGATCAGCCGCGCAACCTGGCGAAGAGCGTCACGGTCGAGTGAAGAGGTTTCACGTCGGCCGAGTACAGACCATTACAGGCCGTCGAGCGCTTCGTAGATTTCGTCGACGTCGAGTGTGAGCGCGGGCGCTGAGAGCGTGAGCTGCTCGCCTGCGCCACGGTCGCTCGTGCGCCAGCCGCGGCCATGCCGCTCGACGACCGTCACGCGTTTCGTCGCATGCGAGACGAGCCATACCGACTGCAGCGACTTGATGAGCTTGTACTGCTCGAGCTTCGTGCCGCGGTCGTAGGCTTCGGTCGAGGGGCTCGTCACTTCGACGATGAGGCCCGGGTTGGTGATGCTGTCTTTGTCGTCACGCGCGCGCTCGAGCTTGCCGCAGACGACAGCCCCATCTGGAAAGAGGCCGAGGTCGGGTTCGACGATTCGGACCTTCACGTCGGAGTTCGTGGCACGACAACCTCGCGGGAGCTTCGCGCTCAGAAGTGTCAACACGCGCACGGCGAGGATGCCGTGCTCGGGCGTGCCGCCCGCCATCGCGAGAATTTCGCCGTGCCAGAACTCGAGCTTCATCTGGCTGTCGACGAGCGCACGAAGGTACTGCGCGTAGCTGTACTGGAGTTTTCGAGCCGTCGACATGCCAGCACTCTAGCGGGTCAAGCCGCCTTGCGCTCCCGCAGCACCTTGAGCGCATCGATGGTGCGCAGCGCGGTGCCGCCGCGAAAGAACTTCACGTGGCCGAGCATGAGCAGCTCGAGCTGCCGGTCGAGTGGCAGGCGCAGGTATTCGGCGACCGTCATCTCGCGAACCCTCGAGCCCTCGGTGACCAGCACGCGGTCGGGTACTTCGTTCATCGGTTCAGCACGTCCCTGCGGGTGCTGCCGACGATGTTCAGCACCTCGTCGATTTCGGCGCTGGGCACCTCGAGCTCGACGAGCGTCGCCTTGAGGTGTTTCGCCACGGCGTCGAAGTGCGAGTCGTTCAGGCCCCGGTTCACGAGCGGCATGTGCGCCTCGCGCAGGTCTCGCCCTTTGTATTCAGCGGGCCCACCAAAGGCCCAGGTCATGAACGCCTTCTGCTTCTTCACCTGACCCACCATGTCGAGGCCGGCGAAGAAGGGCCGGGTCAGCTCGTCGGCCATGACCTTCTTGTAGAAGAGCTCGACGGCGGCGAGCACGGCGACGTCACCACCGATTCGTTCGTAGAGGCTCGCGGGCATGGCGAGCATGGTTGCAAGACAAGCTCCGGACGTAAAGGGGTTCGGGCTAACCTCAGCGGCGACTTGTTTCACATGAACGCTGAGGGCCTCATCGATGCGTTTTTCGCCGAGCACCGGCGCATCGAAGTGAACCTCGCGGTGTGCGAGCAGCTGCTCGCAGACGTGAACGCGCTGCACACGCGGCTGTTGCACCTGCGGCCGATGTTGCTCGAGCACCTGCACGCGAAAGACGCGTTCTACGTCGCGCTCGTCAACGGCTGCGCCGAGGCGGGTGACCTGCCGTCGACGAACGTCGCGAAGATGTACGAAGAGAACATGCGCGTGCAGTCGAGCGCGGTGCGCCGCTTCTTCGCCGCGCTCGACACGCAGAGCTCACCGCTGCTCGCGCAGTCGTTCAAGACGATGGCGCTCATCATTCGGGGGCGGCTGGCGCAAGAAGAGCGGGCGGTGTTCCCGCTCTACCTCAAGCACCCGAAGGTTTAGGGCCGGCCTCGGGCGGCACGGCGAGCGCCGTGGTCGTGGCGACGACAGGAGCGGGTGCCGGCGGCGCGGTCGCGGTCGTCTCGACGAGCGGCGCGGCGGTGACGACGACGGCGGTTTCACGCTCGCGCGAGAGCTCGTCGGCGTAACGAATGAGCGCGACCACCAACGTCAGAATCAGCGGCCCGACGAACATGCCGACGGTGCCGAACGCCGAGAGGCCGCCGAGCACGCCGGCGAACACGAGCAGCGTGGGCACGCCCGAGCGGCCCGAGATGAGCAGCGGGCGCAAGATGTTGTCGACCATCGAGACGACGAGCACGCCCCACAGCGCCATGAAGATGCCCCAGCCGGTGCGCCCCTGGGCGAAGAGCGCGAGGGTGGCGGGCAGCCAGACGAGGGCGGTGCCGACGACGGGTATCGGCGAGCAGATCATGGCGAGCACCCCGAACACGATCGCCGAGGGCAGGCCGGCCATGGCGAACCCGATGCCGACGAGCATGCCCTGAACGGCGGCGGTGAGCAGCGTGCCGAGCACGACGCCCTGCGCGGTGGCCGAGAGCGTGTCGAACAGCTCGTGGCGCCGCTTCGGCGGCATGGGAATGAGGTGGGCAACCGTCGCGACCGCGCGCTCGCCGTCGCGCAAGAAGAAGAAGAGGAAGAGCACGACGAAGAAGAAGTTGCCGACGGCGCCGAGCGCGCCGACGAACGCGTTGCCGCTGGTCTGCACGAGAAACTGAATGCCGCTCTCGGCGCCGGTGGTGGCCCACTCGACGACCTGCTCGGGCTGAACGCCGGCGAGGTCGTGGAGCTTCGCGAGTGCGGTCGCGACCGGCGGCAACAGCAGCAGGTCTGAGAGGCCCTCGATGTGCCGCTGGGTGGCGGCCATCTGAATGCGGCTGAGCAGCTGGCCGGCCTGGCGGGTGAACAGGGTCACGATGACGACGGCCGGCACGAGAATCAGCACGGCGCCGCCGAACGCGATGACGGCCGACGAGGCGGTGGGGCGGTTCTTGAAGCGGGCGGTGAGGCGGCGGTGCAGCGGGTGCAGAATGGCGGCGAGCAGGCCCGCGAAGATGAGCTGGGGGAGGAAGGGTTGGAGGACGCGAAAGAGCAGAAACCCGACCACCGCCGCGGTCACGAGCCCGAAGGTACGCGCGTAAAACCGCGAATGGACGATGGGGTGAGGGGGCTCTTGGTCCGACATCGGCTCAGTATCCTACACGACAGATCGAAGGCGCCGATTGCACGTTGAAGGCGGCATGGTCACCGCACTCATTGTCACCGCCGTGCTGAGCTGCAAGCCGTACCACCCGCCTCCGCCGCCCGAGACGACGGTGGCGTGTGAAGGCGCCGACCAGGTGCGTCGGCGCACGGCAGACGGCGAAGAGGTCGCGCGGTGGCGAAACGCGTCGACGTGCACGCGCGCCGTGTGCGAGGGCGCCGACTTCGTGCGGCGCGACTCTCAGGGCGTGCAGCTCGAGCGCTGGTCGTTCGCGCCGCAGTGCATGACGACGCGCTGTGAAGGCAGCGACTTCGTGCGCCGTGACTCGCGGGGGTTCGAGATCGAGCGGTGGTCGGGCGCGTCGGTGTGCGCGGCAGCTCGGCCGGCTCCCGTGCGCCTGGGTCTGACCGCTCGGTGATTGTTCGCGCCCTGCCCTTCTCTGAGCCGCCGGGGCCGGTTTGAGGGTGCTCGCCAGGGCGCGGTCGGTGGCGTCGCGTCGGTGGCGATGCCGCAGCGCTCGAGCTGGGCTGCAGCCCGTCGGCGTTGGTCGAGGGCCGGCACTTCAGTGCGCCCTTTCTCGACGACGAGGCCGACCGGCAGCGCGCCGACAACTCCGGCGGCCGCGCCGTTCCACCCACGGACATCGTAGAGCATCGCGCCGGTCAGGCCTGCGCCGCGCGGCGCCGCGTGACGGCGAGCAACATCAGGCCGAGCGCAACGGGGCCCGACGCGCCGCTCGCCGAGCAGCCCAGCGGCGTCGAGTCTTGCCCGATCGAGGCAGCCGTCAGCGGGTACAGCGCGTCGAGGCCGGCGATGTCGTCGGCCGAGAGGTTCCGCTTGTTGACGTCGCCGTTGTACGCGAGCGGGTACATCACGGCGTCTTCCTGCCCCTGCTCGTGCTGCAGGCCGAGCGCGTGGCCGAGCTCGTGCGTGACGGTGTTCTGCACGTCGGCGAACCTGCCGCCGCGCTTGCTGCCCGGCTCGAGCACGCGAAACTCGTTCTGCGCCGCGTTGAAGAAGAGGTCGGCCTCGACGATGCGGTCGTTGGCATAGTCGACCTTCAAAATCGCGACGCCCATCACCCCATCGTCGTACGGCCAGTCGTGGTCGATGACCGCGATGGTGCTGCCGGCCGTCGACGGGTCACCCGCCTCGACCGTCACGTCGACGTTCGGCATGGCGCTCGCCCAGGTCTTCACCGCGGCCTTCACGGCGTCGAGCGCGCCCGGCGCCTTCAGCTTCTGGTCGAGGTCTCTGTCGACGACGAAGCGCACCGGCCCGTTCCACCGCACCACGTCGCCGTCGCGGTCTTTCTTCAGCTCGAAGGCGTGGGAGGCAGAGGCGGTGACCAGGAGCACGAGCACGAGGCGCATTGCCGGGTGCACAGAGCAGCGTGCGTGCCGGGGCTAAGCGCTCGTGGCCCATGTGGAAATTGGAGGGTCGAATGGTGGGCTGGGTCCGGGGTGACTTCAAGCCGAGTACGACCACGGGTAGGACCACAGGTACGACGACGGGGGCGTCAACGGGTTCGCGAACGGGTGCGGGTTCGTATTCGTCGTCGTCGCCGTCGTGCACGTCGACGATCAGCTGAGCTCACCCCGGCTGGCGTACCGCCCCACCTTCGGCGTCGCGACCGGCGAAGACGGGCTCACGAGCGGCAACCGAATCTCGAGGGTGGTGCCCGCCCCCGCCGTCGACTCGATCGTGACGCGGCCGCCGAGCTGCTGAACGATGCCCCACGTGGCGGTGAGGCCGAGGCCCGTGCCCTTGCCCACGCTGCGCGTGGTGAAGAACGGCTCGAACACGTGCGGCAACACGTCGTCGGGTATTCCAACGCCCTTGTCTTCGATGCGCACCACGACTTCGTCGGGCTCGTCGCGCGTCGACACCAGAATCGCAGAGTCGTCGTCGACGGCCTGCTTCGCGTTGCGCACCACGTGCTCGAACGCCTGCTGCAGCCGCAGCGGCGACGTCTCGATCGTCTGCGTCGACTTGAGCTCGAGCACCACCCGGTGGCCCTGGCCAGCCACCGTGGTGACGGCCCGCCCGACCATGTCGTTCACCAGGGCGCGCTCGCGCGCGATGACGCCGGGGCTCGCCAGCACCTGCAGGTGCTTCACGATGTCGGCGATGCGGCGCGCCCCGTCGAGCGTGTCATCGAGCATGTCGACCCACTCGTCGGCGTCTTGCTGGCTGCGCGCCTTCGCGATGACGTCTTTCGTGTCGGCGACCTCGTCGCGCAGCGTGACGACGTTCGACATCAAGAACGCGAGCGGGTTGTTGATCTCGTGCGCGGCGCCGCTCGCGAGCTGGCCGATGCTCACCAGGCGCTCGGTCTCTTTGAGGCGCTCTTCGAGGTTTCGCTGCTCGGTGACGTCGCGGTAGCTGAGCACGGCGCTCCAGGCCTTGTTCTCGAACGCCATCGGGAAGGCGCTCGCCTGCAGCCGGTGCCCCTTCACGGGTATCTCGGCGGCGCGCATCGCGCTCGACTGCAGCGGGCAGCCGACGCACGGCTCTTTGCGGCCCGCCAGCACCTCGTGGCACTTCATGCCCACGATGTCTTGAATGCGCATGCCCGCACGGCGCGCGTACTCGAGGTTCGCCCTGCGAATGATGAAGCCGTCTTGCAGCGAGATGGGGTCGCGAATCGCGTCGAACGTGCGCTCCCACTCTTCTTTGGCGCGCGCGATCTGCGACGTGCGCTCGGCGACGCGGCGCTCGAGCTCGGCGTTGCTGCGCTTCTGCAGCGCGTGCAGCCGCGCGTGCTGAACGGCGGCGGCGACGAACGGCGCGAGCTCTTCGAGCAGCTGCAGGTCTTCTTGCCCGAACGGGTCGCGGCCCTGCGAACGAACGGCCTCGATGACGCCCACGAGCTCGCCGACGACCACCAGCGGCACCGCGAGCAGCGACGCGGTCTGAAAGCCCGTCTTCTCGTCGAACGATCGGTCGATCTGCGTGCAGCCCGTCGTGTCGGACTTCAAGATGCTCTGCCGGTCGCGCGCGACCGTGCCCGCGACGCCCTCACCTTCGTCGAGCTCGCTCTCGGCGAGCGCAGCGCTGGCGGGGCCACTGACCGCATCGAACACCAGCTTCTTGCGGCTCGTGTCCCACACGAACACCGTCGCGCCGTCGGCGTCGAGCAGCACCCGCACGCCGTCGGCCGCCGCGCGCTTCACGCCCGGCAGGCCCATCTCTGCGGCGAGGGTCGCCGCAAAGGTGAGGCGCTTCGTTGCTCCACCGTCCCCCTGGGGGGGCGAGTTGGAAGAGACCGTCATGGCCCGCTCTTTTCAGGTTGCGTCGATCAAGATTGCGCCTGACGCGTCTCGCATCACCGTGCTGATGCCGGGGTTGTCGCGCTCGAGCTTCTCGATGAGGGCCCCCTGTTGGCGCACCAGCGTGAGCAGCCGGCGGTTCTCGCGCATCAGGTCGAGCTGCTCGAACGCCATGAACAGCGTGACCTTGAGCTCGAGATCGTCCCACGGCTTCGTGACGAAGCGGTACACCTCGCCCTCGTTGATGGCCTTGATGACCATCTGCGTGTCGGGCTGCCCCGTCAGCATGAGGCGAATCATGTCGGGGTACCGGTCGCGGCAGATCTTGGTGAACTCGGTGCCCGTCATGCCGGGCATCAGGTGGTCAGAGATGACCAGGTCGAAGGTCTCGGTCTTGAGCCGCGTCAGCGCCTCTTTCGGGTCGTTCGACGTGCTGATGTCGTAGCCCTCACGGCGCAGCGAGCGGCGCAGCGCAGACGTCACACCCTCTTCGTCGTCGACGACGAGAACGCGGCGGGGCTGCGGCGGCTTCTTCAGGGCTTCAGAGGTCATGGTCGGCGCCTTTCACTTCGTAGAGGTGGGAGAGAGGTTCGTGCGAACCGAGGCGAGCTCGTCGGCGAGCACACCGCGCGGGCGCTGCCGCAGGTACTTGTCGTAGTGGGCGAGCGCCGAACCGACGTCTTTGTCGACCTGCGCCATCGTGCCGCGCAGCACGTTCGCGAGCGGGTGCTTCGGCGCGAGCTTCAGCGCCTTCTTCACCTCGACCTTCGCCGCCCGGTCTCTGCGCAGGTCGAACAGCGCGAACGCGTGCGCGGCCAGCGCGTCGACGTTCTGCGGCTCGGCGGCGAGCACCGACTCGGCCTCTTGCAGCGCGGCGCGCGGGCGGCCCGCCCACAGCGAGCTGAACGCACGGCGCAGGCCCAGCTCGCTCTCGCTCACCGGGGCCTCTTCGACCTTGACGGCCTTGGGGGCCGCGGCGACGGCGACGGGCGCAGGCGCAGGCTCGCTCCTGGTGACCACGACCGCGACCGGTGCGGGCTGAATCACGATCGCGGGCGGCGGAGCGCCCGGCGTGAAGAAGAAGAACATCGCGCCGACGGCCCCCACGGTGGCCACCGAGCTGAACGCGGCGCCGGTGAGCGCCCACGAGCGCACATCGCGGCGCACCTGGCCGACCTGGCGCAGGTCTTCGGCGATGCCTTCGAGGGTGTTCTCGAGGCCCTCTTCGGGTGAGTCGAGGTCGATGCTCTCGGTGACCAGGTGAAGCTTCTTGGCAGCGCCCATGTCTTCCCCGTAGAGCAAGCGGCTGGCCGCCGTGATCTCTGCGAATTCGTGATCAGAGATGCGAGTCACCTGGGCACCCTGGGTCACGTTTGCCCCGTCACGCCACGTCGAGCGCGTCGTCGTCGCCGAGCCCGTCGCCGTCGTCGTTGCCAGCGACCTGCTCGGGCTCGGCCTCGACCGCCTCGGGCTGGCCCGGCCGCTTCGGCTGCACCGAGAACTGCTTCAAGAGCCGGCGGAAGTTCGAACGATCGAGCCCCGCCATGTTCGCCGCCGCCGTCACGTTGCCGTTCGACTTCGCGAGCAGGCCCTTCAGGTAGCTGCGGTTGAACGCGCCGAGCGCGAGGCGCTTCGCCTGCACGTATGGCATGCCCGACAGCGTCATCGCGTCGCTCTCGGCACCGCCGAGCGCGTTCTGCACGTGCGGCGGCAGATCGTCGATGGTCACCTCGGTGCCCTGCGCGAGCACCACGGCGCGCTCGATCGTGTTCTCGAGCTCACGCACGTTGCCCGGCCAGCGGCACGACACGAGCGCCGTCAGCGCCCGGCTGTCGATGCGGTCGCAGCGCTTGCCGGCCCGCGCCGCCGACGCGCGCAAGAAGTGGTACGCGAGCGGGGGAATGTCGCTGGGGCGCTCGCGCAGCGGCGGCACCACCAGGTTGATGACGTTCAGCCGGTAGAACAGGTCTTCGCGGAACTTGCCCGCCGCGATCGCCGCGCGCAGATCGACGTTCGTCGCCGCCACCACCCGCACGTCGACCTTGATGGTCTCGGTCGAGCCGACCGGCCGAACCTCGCCGACCTGCAGTGCGCGCAAGAGGTGCACCTGCGTCGACATCGGCATGTCACCGATCTCGTCGAGAAAGAGCGTGCCGCCCGTCGCCGCTTCGAAGAGGCCGCGCTTCGCCTGCTGCGCGCCCGTGAACGCGCCCTTCAGGTGGCCGAACAGCTCGCTCTCGAGCAGCGTCTCGGTCATCGCCGCGCAGTTGACCGCGATGAACGGCTTGCTGCGCCGCTCAGACGCCGCGTGAATCGCGCGCGCGACGAGCTCTTTGCCCGTGCCGCTCTCGCCCTGCACCAGCACCGTCGACTTCGACGGGCCGACGCGCTGCACGAGCGCGGCGATCTCGCGCATGCGCGGGCTGTCGCCGATGAAGCCCACCTCGGGCGCTCGCCCCGACACCAGCTGCTCGAGCTGCCGATTGCGGTCGATGACCTGCTTGTGCTCGTACGCCTTGCGCACGACGTTCACCACGCCGTTCACGTCGTCGAACGGCTTCAGCAGGTAGTCGTACGCGCCGTTGCGAATCGACGCGAGCGCGCTCGAGACGTCGGCGTCGCCGGTCATCATCACCACCTGCAGATCGGGGCTGCGCGCCTTCAGGTCTTTCAGCACGTCGACGCCCGAGACGTTCGGCAGCCGCAGGTCGAGCAGCACGACGTCGGGGTGGTGCTGCTGCGCCGAGAGCACGCCCTCGAGCGGCTCGCTCTCGACGATGACGTCGTACCCGCGGCGGGTGAAGACCCGGCTCAGGCTCTGGCCGAGCGAGACCTCGTCGTCGATGACCAGCAGCTTCGGCTTGTGGGCAGCAGCGGGCTCGCTCTTCTCGACGGGGGCGATGGCGGTGGCGGTAGACATGTCAGGGCTCTCCTTTGCAATGGGGGCTCCAGCGACCCGGCTGGAAAATCGAAGGGTTGCGAGGGCGCAAACGGGTCAGCGGTGACCCGGCCGTGGTGCTCATTGACCCGCAGCCTTTCTGGCCCGCTCGACGAACATGGCGCCGTAGACGCCGCCCTCTTTGGCGCTGCGAATCTCGACGCTCATCGTCTTGCCGTCGCTCATGACGAGCACGTGGCGGGCGCCGATCTCGAGCTTGTGATCGCTGGTGACGAGCGCGCCGTCTTGCGTGACGTCTTGAACGATGACGGTCTGGCCGTCGAGCATCGCCATCGCGCCCGGCTCGCGGCGCTTCGAGGTGCGGCTGTAGACCTCGAGGTCGGCGGGCAGGGGCGCCGGCGGCTGCTCGGTGTGCCCCTCGGCGGCGCGCTCTTCGGCGCGGTGACGCGCTTCGCGCATCTGAGCGACGTTGAGGTTCAGCACGCGGTCGGCCATGCGGCGAAACGTGAGCGCGAAGTCGGTGCTCGCCTCGTCGACGAGCAGCGGGCGGCGGCGGTTCACCGAGTCGTGCGCGCGGCGGCTCGACCGCAGCTGCCCGAGCACCTCACAGTCGACCGACAAGAAGTCTTTCACCATGCGCACGAACGCGTGAAAGACGTTCGCGTCTTTCTCTTCGAGCACCTGGTTGCCGACGACGAACAGCCTGCGGGCGTCGAGCGCCTCGCGCAGCGCAGCGGCGAAGAACGGCTGCTTCGCCCGAACGTGGGCGACCAGCTGCGTGAGCTTCGCGCCGTCTTTCGACAGCCGCGGGTCTTCGAGCAGCTCGAGCTGCTCTTTGCCCTGCGCGAGGCTGCGCAGCTCGCGGTACGTCGCGCTCTTCGCGAACGCATAGGCGTTCTGCAGTGCCGTGAGCTGCGGCGTCGTCACGATGACGCGAACGTCGGCGACGTTGAAGAGGTCGAGCGTGTTGAAGCTCGTGCCGGCGCCGACGTCGACGATGACGGCGTCGGCCTGCAGCTGCGCGATGTGGCGCAAGAGCTTCTGCTTCTGCAGGTGGGGAATGTTGGCCGAGCCCACCGCCGCGGCCGAGCCGGCAACGAGCGACAGGTTCGGCACCGCCGTCGGCGTCTTCACGTCGTCGAGCTGGTCGACCTCTTTGTTGAGCAGCGACTCGACCGTCTTGTGCACCTTGTCGATGCCGAGCAGCGAGTGCAGGTTGGGGCTGCCCAGGTCACCGTCGACCAGCACGGTCTGCCGGCCTCCTTGAGCCATGGCGACCGCGAGGTTCGCGGCGATCATGCTCTTGCCGACGCCCCCCTTGCCGCCGCCGATCGCGATGAGCACACACGAAGGGGCGCTCATGCGGCCTCACCCTTCATCGCCGCGCCGAGGTTCTCGAGCGCCTGCTTGTGAATCTGGCAGATGCGCACCTCGCTCACCTCGAGAATGCCGCCGATCTCGCGGTAGGTGAGCCCCTCGACGTAGTGGAGCTGCAGCACCAGCTGCGCCCGCTCGCTCAAGCGGCCGACCTCGGCCGAGAGCCTTCGCGCGAGCTGCTTCTTCTGCAGCTGGGCGTCGGCTGAGGGCTCGTGGCTCTCGAGGCCCTGCGCGAGAACTTCGGTCATCGGCGCGACGGGGCGCGCGACGTCCTGCAGGTTCGCGACATCGTCGAGGCCCTTGCC